>OMWS01000064.1 GCA_900314825.1 uncultured Veillonellaceae bacterium
GTCGACGTACTTTTTCCGTACTTGTTTCTGACGCGCTTGGATTTCACGAGCCTGAGGTAAGGCTTGCCGGTATTCATGAATTTCTCGATAAACATGAGAAATGCACCTCACATAAATATGTTTACATATACCTACAATTAAGTATAACACAAAAGTGGCGAAAAAGCAAGCAGATTCCTAGCTTTTTCGCCACTTAAAACGGGATTTTTTTCAAAACTCGGGTAATATCACCGCCATTGATCACGATGTGGTCGACACTGCTGCCAGAGGCACCGCTTCCAATAGCAGCCCCGTCCGACCCAGCTGCTATCACGGTCCCCGAGGCACCGCTTCCAATAGCAGCCCCGTCCGACCCAGCTGCTATCACGGTCCCCCCATTGATCTCGATTCGCCCGATATGGCTGCCAGTCCCGCCGGAACCGATAGCCGCCCCTTCTGAGCTGCTGGCCATAGACAAGACCTTGCCGCTATTAATGACCAGATACTGAGCAGAACCGCCCGCTCCATCCGTACCAATCCCGGCGCCACTATCGTTGGAGCCAGCAGAGTATGTCACATCCAACACCCCGTCTCCGAGGCCGCCATCATTGATTGCCAAACCATCACCGATATTCACGCACGCCACTGTCGCATTAGAACTAGCGCTGTAATGAATCATCGAACCGCCTAAAAGCTGCAAGGTATTGCCAGTTCCCGTAAAGGACAGAAAACTCTTGCCGGAACTTGCCGTTGAGTTTGTGATCTGCATGCTATTCAGCCACAGTGCCGTGCCCGGCGTTGTGCAGTTGATTGTCACATCCTGATTCCACTTGTCCGTCTGCTGCAACTCCACATTTTTCGTCGTGATCGTGATGTTGCCCGTGTAACCGGAATCCAGCTTGTAAACGCCATCTTGTGAAATCGTATAGTTGCCGCTCGCAATGATTGTCACATTGCCCGTCGGACGCGCCGGGGGTGTCGTCGTGATTGCTTGCTGTGTACCTTTACTCGTACTCGCGCTCGTCTCTTTGCGGTATCTCCACCACGATCCATCCAGCAAACGCTTCCCATTGTAATTCGTCTCGACCGCAATCTCTTCGATACCGTCCCGCCGCGCGTCGAACTCCTTCTGGATCGTCGCACGATCCGCATCCGTGTTCGTGTCGTTCGCCGCGTTGATCGCGAGCTCCTTCATCGTCCGCAGCTGCGCGATGATGTTCTGGATGCCGCCGTCCGCGACAGCGAGCAAGTCCCGCCCGTTTTTCACATTCTGCTCGTCCTGCGAGAGCGTGCGGAGCTGCACGCGCATCCGTTCCGAAATCGCATACGCCGACGCCCCGTCGCCCGCGCTGTTCAGGCGCATGCCGGTCGCGACCTTCTTCAGCGTCTTGCCGAGCGACCGATTATTTTTTTGCAATTCGCCGAGCGCCGCCATCGACATATTGTTATGCATCACCGTCATCGCCATGTCAATCGCCTCCCTGCCTCATGGCCTGTGGATACTTTCTTTCATGGTATCACAAGTGTCTTCCCCCTGCAAGACAAATGCGTTTTTTCAGAATCTTTCCCAACGGACTGCGCCAGCGGTAGAAATGACGGGATGCGATAGCCACGCAAGCATAAATCGTGGTAAGATAGTAAGCAAGATAATAAGCAAGTCAAGCGAGGCGATCTCTATGGAACATTACCATCCGCCCTTCCACATCACGAACGTCATGCTACAATTGATTTCTTCGATTTCCGAAAAGATCGGGCGCATCAGCGTCTGGAAGGATTTTGAAGCGAAGCCGCATCTGCGGCGGAACAATCGCATCCGTTCTATTCACTCGTCGTTGAAAATCGAGGCGAACTCTTTGTCCTTCGGACAAGTGCGTGATGTCATCAATGGACATCTCGTGATGGGCGAGCAGAAGGAAATCCAAGAAGTGAAGAATGCTTATGAGGCGTACGAACAATTGACGGCATTCGATCCGTACAGCATCGACGACTTGAAGCGATTACACGGCATCATGACACGCGCCACCGTCGCCGAGTCCGGCACGTTCCGAAAAGGCGAAGAAGGCGTGTTCAGCGGCAGCACGTGCATTTTCATGGCGCCGCCCGCGCGGCTCGTGCCGAGCTTGATGGACGATTTGTTCGGCTGGATGAAGCGCGAGCAAAACGACGTGCATGCGCTCATCCTGTCCGCCGTGTTCCACTACGAATTCGTCTTCATCCATCCGTTTGCCGACGGCAATGGCCGGATGGCGCGCCTGTGGCATACCGCGCTGCTTGCACGATGGAAGCCGGTCTTTGCGTATATTCCTCTGGAAAGCCAGATTGAAGCATTCCAAGAGGACTACTACCGCGCCATCGCCCGCTGTCACGCCGCAGGGAATTCCGATTGCTTCATCGAATTCATGCTGAAACAAATTGACAGCATCTTGGACGAAGCCATAGCGCAGGCAACAAAAAACGAGGACGCGCTCACGGAATACGTGAAGCGCCTCCTCGCCGTCATGGAATATGATGTTCCTTATACCGCAGCCGCGCTCATGAAACGGTTGCATCTCAAGTCAAAAGAGACGTTGCGCAAACATTATCTGAATCCTGCGATGGAGCTTCACCTCGTGGAAATGACGGTTCCCGACAAACCGCGGAGCCGGAATCAGCGGTATGTGCGAAAATAACATCGATACGAAAAAGAAGCGGTGGCCCTGCGGCTGCCGCTTCTTTGTGTCGATGATGTTTTATTCCCCTGCTACAGTTTCTTCCAGTTCAACCGTTTCTGCATCGTCTTCCTCGGAAGTCACAAGGCTTTTCTCTTTGTGCAATACGAGGTCGGTCGCTGCCGTGTCGACGGTCGTGCCATCCATGAGCGGGCGCGTGCCGTAGATCGAGAGGTCCTTTCTCTGTTGACAAGCCTGCCATCAAAACGATTGCACGAACTGGAACCACCACATGCCGTGCATGTCACGGCCTGCGGATTCCGAGTATTTGTCCGTGAGCGGATACGCCCAGTCGAGGCGGGCGTAGCTGTGGCCGGGGTCGCTGAAAGCGAGGCCGATGCCGGCGCCTGCGAGCGTGCGCTGGTCGTCCGGACCGCTGTAGTCTTTGCGGTACTGCACCCAGCCGATGTCATAAAACGGAATGACCTGGAGGCGCGTCTTTGGAATCTGGATGCCCAATTCGAGGCTGCCGAGGATGCCGTGGTCGCCGCCCGCTTCCGACTGCGGGAACGCGCGGACGGCATTGTGGCCGCCGATGTAGAGCTTTTCGCCCGAGTCGAGGTTGTCCCATGCGTATTGCGCCGAGAGTTGCGTCGTCAGCGTCACGCTGTGGCCGAGCCGCCAAAAGTCGTAGGCGTCGAGTTCCGTCTTCTGATAGCTGCCGGCCGTGTCCGCATACTGCCAGCGCGCGATCGCATTTTCCATCGTCATGCCGCCGACCGTATGCGTGAGCGTCGCCGTCGCAGCCTGCGTCGACGATTGCCAGAGACCTTCGAAACCGACACGCAGGGCGCGGTTCTTTTTCTCGGCATCGTACCCGATGATATGGATGCGGTCGCTGTAGTTCGTCTCGCCATATTCGAGGCGGAACCACGTGTTATGATTCAGCGTGCGCTTCATCGGCGTGCGCGTGTAGAGGCGCCAGCCTTGCGACATGCCATCCATCTCAAATTTCCGGTATTGCTTGCCGAGCACATAATCCGTCTTGTAGCCTTCGATGCCGACGAACGTGCCGCCATTCCCCACGGGGAGCTCGTAACTGACATCATAGCTGCGGATGTCGTCCGTATGGCTGCGCAGCGCCCCGATCGCGAGCTTGTCGCCGATGTGCGCGATATTGTTCCGATAATAATAACCGCCGAAACGATAGCGTCCCGTGTAGCGGCTGCCGTAGTTGTCGACGTACACCGCGCCGCCCTCGCGCTCCGTCGTCTCGAGGCGGAACAAGATGTCCGCCGTGCCCGTCGTCCGCCCAGGCGAGAGATAAGCGTGCGCCTTGATGCCCGGGAGATCGTTCAAAATGAGCAGTTCGCGGTCAAGCGGCCCGCGCAGGATGGTCTTGCCCGGCCGCGCCGCCGGCAAAAAGCTCACGGCGCGCGACGTCACGAGCGGCGACGTATTCTCGAACGCCGCGCGGTCATAATGGCCGAGGAGGACTTGCATCGTGACATGGCCGTCGACGATCTCCTGCTCGGGCAGGACGGCAATGGCCGACATGAAGCCTTCCTCGTGCAGATAATTCGTCACCATCGTCGCGATTTTCCAGAGCTCGTTCACCGTCATCTCGTCCTGGAGGAACGGCGCGATGAAAGCTTGAAGCTCGCTCTCGGCCATGCTGTCTTCGAGCCCGGTGAAATGCAGCGCCTTCACGCCGATGCGGACGTCGCTGCCCTGCATCTCCGGCAGCTGCATATCGGCCACAACCTCGACATCATCCTTCTTCGGCTCCCAGTCGCGCTGCTGGTCGACGCCCGCCGCCACGCCGCCCGATGTCAATCCCGGCGGCACTGCCTGCGGCGCAGCAGAGGCCGGCAGCGCCGAAAAAAAGGCCGCAATCCCGGCCATCCAAGCAAACGCTTTCATCCAAGCATCCATCCCAAACCATCCCATCTTATGAAAACGCCACACATTCGCTTTTGTGCAAATCGTCTGGCTCTTTTCTCGCAATTATTTTTTGAACATCGTCAAGTAAGCAATACCAGTATACAGAATTTCTATTAAAGCACAGGTCTCTTATTTTTTAAAAGTATGGTACTTTCGAATACATAAAAACGTGACCGTTGCAACATTTGTGCAACGGCCACGTAGCGAGCTTTTAATTTCTTCTGTTTTTACGTCCGCCCCTCAAGCTTCGTCGCATCGAGGATCGGCCCGTACTTCGCGCGCCACCACGACACGCTGCGGATGGCGTTGATGTAGTCCTGCATGGCCTGCTGGTCGATGTCCTGCCTGTCGTCTTCGACGGGCTCGACGACGAGCGGGACGGTGTCGGCTTTGCCGATGGCGTGCCGCGTGATCCAGAAGCCGTAGTTCACGCCCTGACGATTCGCCGTCGTGAGACTCGTGCCGAGGCTCATGTATTCGAAGCCCGCAGGTGCCACGAGCTCGAGGATCGTCGGCACGATGTCAATCTGGCTGCCGGCGGAATCCTTGAGAAGCGTGCCCTTGTGGACGCCCTGTCCCGTGATGACGAACGGGATGCCGTAGCGCTCGTACGTCGTCGGCGTCTTGTCGATGTTGTAGCGGTCGCCGTGGTCGCCGACGATGACGAAGAGGCTGTCCTTGAGCAAGTGCTCGTCATCCTGCACTTCTTCGGGCAAAGCGGAGCGAACCTGTGCCGCATCGAATCCTTTCGCCTCCACGTCAACATCATAAGGGGAATGATTGGATGCATTGAGAATCACATTGTAACTTGGCGCGTCGTCCTCCGCGAGACCGTCAAGGATTTTTTCATAAAGAACTTCGTCCTCGCAGCCCCAGACGCTGCCGGGCACGTCGCCATAGTCGCCGCGGCTGTAGAAATGCTCGAACCCTTGCGCCTGCGTGAACGCGCCGATGCGTTCCCAGGTCGCGGGGCCGGCGTACCAGAAGTTCGTCGTGTAGCCGAGGCGTGCAAATTGCGGCGCACTCGCCGTCGGATACGGCGCAGCAAACGCCTCGGGCATCGTCGTGAGATAAAGATTCGCATCGGCAAAGCCCGTCACGACGCCCGTGACGGCTGAGACCGTGCTCGCGCCATTCGGCAGGAACGTCGGACAATAGTCGCTGTCGTCCTCGGCGATGACCGAGCGCATACCGTCCGCAATATGGAGGTCTGCGTACTTGTCGAGCAGCGGCCAGTTCGCATAGCTTTCCGAAAGGATGATGAAAATATGCGACGGCTGGCGGCCGAGACGATTCCCCGCCGCCGTGCGGCGCAGGTACACGTCGAGATCGTCGCTCGTCGGCTCCATGCCCGCATGCAAGGCCGCGAGCGCGCGGATGTCCTCGACGGTAAAGTCGAGACCGTTGCAGGCGAGCATGCGGTTTTGCAACACATAGCCGCGATGGACGGCCTGGAAGCTGTCGAGGATCGCCTCGTTGAGGAAGTCATCCTTCGTCACGCCCGCATTTTCCCAATCGACGCCCGTCTCCCAGCCGAGGCTGCCGCCAAACACGGACAAGAGGCCGATGACATACGCGAGGCCGAGCGCACAGGCGCGTACGAGGTAACGCACGGGCCAGGGAAACAGCACGACGAAGGATAACTTCGGCCCGTCCCAACGCAGAATGAACGCGATTGCGATTTTGTAGAGGACGAACGCGAGAATGAACGCGACCGCCAGCCGCACAGGCAAATAAAATTCCTGCACGAGCGACCAGAACAGCGCGACCATGTCATCATTTGCCGCGTTGAACATGAGCTGGTTGAAATTCGCGTGGAACTGGCGATAATACGGGAAGCTCGCGACATAGAGGATCGATGTGATGACGAGTTCCGCGCTGAGTGCGATTTTCCACCACGCACGTTCGATTTTTGGCGCGACGTAATGCAGCACGAGACCCGGCACGAGCGCGACGACGGTCAATGCGCCTGCCGTCTGGCACGACAGCCGCCCGCCGCGTACGATGGCGGCCAGCACGTCACCCGCGCCATCGCCTGCGCCCATGTATTCTTTCATCCACCAGAGGAAAAAGAGACGGCAAACAAAAAGGACCGCAAGGTAGAAAATCCATACCTTCAGTCCTTTTCGAAGGATGTCGTCGAAGTTTTCCCAGGTGCAAAGCCCTGGACGCATCACGGCAGGACGATCTCCACGCCGTAATCTTCCGCCGCCTCGCAGATGTCATCTGCCGGCTTCGAGTCCGTGATGAGACCAGAGAGCGTGTCGAGGCTCGTGTAGTTGTAGTTTCCGTCATTCGAGAGCTTGCGCGCCTCCGCGACGACATACGCGCGCTTCGCAACGCGCACGATCGCTGCCTTGTTGATGCCGTCCTCGATGTCGTACGTCGAGACGCTGTTCTCCTTCACATCGACGCCGACCGCGCCGACGAAGGCGATGTCCGGCTTCAGCTTCGAGATGAAGTCGAGCGTCATGCCGCCCCAGAAGCCGTCGCGGCTCTTGTTGATCTTGCCGCCCGCGAAGACGAGGCGGATTCAGCGATTGCAAGGTTGCTCGTCGAGATGTCGAGGAAGACCATGTCCTTCTCATGGATGAGCCTGACCGCGGCCTGCGCGATGCGGCGCTTCGCCTCGACATCCGTGTTGCGGTGCTTGCTGACCTCGAGCATATGCAGATTCTCGCGGCGCACGACCGCGCCGCCATACGTGCGCTTCAGCTTGCCCTGCTTCTCGAGCGCGCCGAGGTCCTTGCGGATGCAATCCTCTGTGACCTTGAACATTTCCGAAAGATCCTTGACGCGGACCTTGCCGTCACGCGCCAAGAGATTCAAAATCGCTTCCTGACGTTCTTCCAAAAACATCTTATCGTACCTCCTGTTTTTGTTTCGGTTGAAAGGTGATAATTCTTCTGTCCGTCTTATTGATTCTTCTCATTTCTAACGTCATTGTACAAGATGAAATCGGAAATTTCAAGACCTCGAGATAAAGTTTCTATAAAAAGTACGAAATCCGCTTCCATCTTGTACGATTGTTTCGTTCTTCATACACGAGGTCCACGCGCTCCGGCCCGGATGCGCGCCCGTGCCCGCTCGCGGAGCGCAAGGCTGCGGGCGAGCAGCATCTCGTAGACGGGCCGCCCGCCCGTGAGCTCGGAGACGAGGTAGGCCGTCATCGAGACGAGGATGAGCGGCAGCATATGCGCGAACGAGCCTGTCATCTCCATGATGAGCACCGTGCCCGTGATCGGCGACTTCACGACGCAGGCGAAATATGCCGCCATGCCAAAGACCATGCAGGAGGCCGCGAGCCCGTCAGGCAGCACGCCTGCGAGCGCCGCGAGCTTCGCGAAGATCGCGCCCGCGACCGCGCCGAGCACAAGCATGGGCAAAAAGATGCCGCCCGGCACGCCCGAGCCGAAGCAGACCATGAGAAAAAGAAATTTCGCTACAAACAAGATGCACAGCATCACGAGGCCGTAATCCTCCACCACGAGGCTGTCGACGAGCGGCGAGCCGCCGCCGAGCACTTGCGGCAGCGTGAAGCCGAGCGCGACCGAGACGAAGAGCGGCAGCATTGGTTTCGACCATGCGGGCATTTTGAGCCGCGCAAACGTATCAAGCGAAAACGTCAACGAGCGATTGAACGCAAGCGACACGAAGCCGACGAAGAGGCCGAGCAGGATCAAAATAAAATAGAAGCTTCCCGTCTCCACGACCGGCACGTCGCCCATATGGAACACGGGCGCGAGGCCGAAGAACTGCTGCACGACCGTCGTCGCCGTCACGCACGCCGCGACGGCCCCCATGAGCACGAGCGGCGAAAAATCTTTCGTGAGTTCTTCGAGGCAGAAGATCACGCCCGCGAGCGGCGCATTGAACGCCGCGGCCAGCCCCGCGCCCGCGCCGGCCGTCAGGAGATAGCGGTCTTCGCCCGGCGCGCGCCGTGCCAGGCGGGAGGCGCCCTGCCCGAGGCACGCGCCGAGCTGCACGCTCGGCCCCTCGCGGCCAAGTGACAGGCCCGCGCCGATGCCGAGCACGGCGCCAATGAATTTCCACGCGAGCACGCGCGCCCAATTCATCTGCATCTCGCCCGCGAGGATGCCCTCGATCTGCGGGATGCCCGACCCCGACGTCATCGGCTCATGCCGCACGATGCGGTAGAGCACATAGCCGACGGCAGCAAGCACGCAGCACCACGCCATCGTGTAAACGGGCGACATGGATGCAAGCCATGCATAAAGCCGTGGTAACGCTTCTTCCGATAATACGAGCAAATATCGGAACGCTGCAATCACGAAGCCCGTGAAGATACCAATGAGATTGCCCTCGAGGAACAGCCGCAATTTCATGCGCTGCGGCGCAGCGAGCCAGTCCAAAAGTTGTATGAGTTTCTTCCTCATGTTCTCCACCCAATAAAAAAGGCTCCCCCTCTGGGGGAGCTGTCGCCGCAGGCGACTGAGAGGGTAGCGCTGTATCGAGACTCTCATTCCTTTCGATAGAATGGAGAATCTCAAACAACGCTACCCTCTCCGCCCCTTCGGGGCACCTCCCCCAAGGGGGGAGGCATTTTATTCGTAGCTTATTCCGCCGTGAACGGCAAGAGCGCAATGTTGCGGGCGCGCTTGATCGCGACCGTCACCTGGCGCTGATGCTTCGCGCAGTTGCCGGAAATGCGGCGCGGCAGGATCTTGCCACGCTCCGTGATGAAGCGGCGCAGTTTCGCCACGTCTTTATAGTCGATGTGCTCGACCTTGTCCACGCAGAACGTGCAAACCTTTCTGCGGGGTCTTCTGCCTCTATCGCGTCTCATCCATTATCCCTCCATTTCATGGGAATCTTACGTTCGCCGTCTGATCAGCGATCAGAACGGGATTTCTTCGTCGGAAAGTGCCGGGCCAAAGTTCGTATTCTGCTGCGGAGCAGACTGCCGCTGCTGCGGAGCGCCGCCACCGTAATTGTTTTGCTGCGGGGCACCGCCGTAATTCTGCTGCGGCGCATGCTGCGCGTCGCCGCGCGAGCCGAGGAATTCGACTACGTCGGCGACGACTTCCGTGATGTAGCGTTTCGAGCCGTCCTGCGCATCGTACGAGCGGACCTGCATCGCGCCCTCGACGCACACCTGGCGGCCTTTGGCCAAGTTGTTGCCACAAGTTTCGGCGAGCTTCCGCCAGCAGACGATGGGGATGAAATCCGCCGTCGGGCGGCCGTCATTCGCATCGCGCTTCGCATAGCGGCGATCCACGGCGAGCGTGAACGTGCAGACCGCAATGTTCGACTGCGTGTAGCGGACTTCCGGATCTTTCGTCAAGCGACCGACCAGAATCACCTTGTTCATGGCTTTCCTCCTTGCACCACGCAGGTGCTATGCTGTACGGGATTTCAGTCCTCGTCCGTGCGCACGATCATGTGCTTGAGGAGCTCGTCCGTGATCTTCATGACGCGGTCGCACTCTGCCATGCAGGCAGGCTCCGCCGTCACGTAGAACAGGTCGTAGAAACCCTCCGTGTTGTCCTTGATCTCATAGGCAAGGCGCTTCTTGCCCCAACGATCCTCTTTGTCGATCGTGCCGCCGTTGTCCGCGATGAGCTTGCTGAACTTGTCGATGACAGCGTTCGTCGCGTCCTCTTCCATCGGCTTCACGATAAAAATGACTTCGTACTTTCTCACGAAATCACCTCCCTCTCTGGTCTGTGGCCTCCCCATTTTTCAGGAAAGGCAGAGTCAAAATGCTTCTTGCCGCTTTCCAGCGACTAAAATAGTATATCACGGCGCAAAGGTCATGGCAAGGAAAAATTTACGCGACGCCGGTATTTCCTGAAATCTCTTTCACTTTTGCCAAGATTTCCTGCCACGCTGGCACCTGGCCGCGAAACAGGTCTTGAATCTTCGTGCCTTTGAACGGCTCTTTCTGAATCGTTTCGGGCGTGATTTCGATGAAACCGTTATGTGCGATGTAGCGCACGATCCGCTCGACGAAATCGAGCTGGTCGCGGTTCAGCGGATGCGCGCGCAAAAACGCGCTGAACGCCTCGCGGACACTCGCCTCGTCCATGCCCGTGATCTGCCGCACGAGCCGACCGAGCGGCTCCTTGGCATACGCGCGTTCGTAGTCTTCGCGCGTGCCGATCTCCTGCCAGAAAATGCGCTCGAGTTCTTTCATGTCCGCCGCCGTCAGCGGCTTGTTGTGGCGCAATTTGTAGACGGCAAGCTCATCGAGATGGTCGCGCAGATACGCTTCGGCCTTGCGGCGATATTCGGCCGACGGCTGCGGGCCTGCGAGCTTTTCCCCCGCGCCCGGCAACAGCGTGTCGGCAAAATCTGACACGACGTAAAATTGCGCGTCCGGATCGATGTACTGCACGAGCGCGCGCACCTCGCGCCGCAGCGCCTCGAGCTCGATGGCGTCCATCGCCTGCCACGCGCCCGGCCGTGCCAAGCGCTCGATGGCCACCCGATGCACCGCGATCTGCGGCAGCCCTTGCAAATGGTCGGCAAGAAGCGCATGCGCCGTCGTCTGCACGGCAGCGACCTGCGCGTCGACATCAGCCTCTTTGCCATCGAGGGCCGCGACGAGGATCGTCAGCATGAGATGGTCGAAGCGCCGCACGGTCTCCGGCATCACCGCGTCGCGCACGAGCGGCGCGATGTGCCGCCCGAGCTCCGCGATGGAAAGGTCATTCAACTTGCTCCACGCATACGATTTGCTGTATTTTTCCACAGCGCGGCGATGCTGTCGCACGGCGAAGTTCTGCATGTCGAGGGCCGTGACGCTTTTTTCGAGTGCGGCCACCAGTTCGTCATGCAGCTTCCGGAGCCGCCCGTCCTTTGCTCCTTGCACGAGCTTCGCTGCTTTCGCCTTCAGCAAAAACACGCGCGCCGAGAGCGGCAGCGGCAGCTTCTGTGCTTTCACGCGATGACGTTCTTCCGCGAAATACGCAAAATTTTCGCCGTAGTCGAAGATGAGGAAATGCGTCTTGTCGCGCTCGGGGCCGTAGAGATCTTTCCGCAAGCGCGTGCCGCGCCCGATCATCTGCCAGAACTTGCTGTACGAATGGACTTTTTTGAAAAAGACGAGATTCACGATGTCCGGCACATCGACGCCCGTGTCGAGCTTGTCGACGGACACGGCGATCTGCGGCAGCTGTGCCGGCTGCCGGAAGCGGTCGATGATGTCATCAGCGTAATCGACGCTGTAATCAACTTGCTGGATGAATGCGTCGCCGAGCTCGGGGTACATCTCGTGGAAGCCATCGACGATGGCGCGCGCGTGGCGCGTATTCGTCGCGAAGATGATCGTCTTGCCGATGCGGTCGCCGCCCTCGATGCGGATGCCTTCCTCCATGAGCCGCTGCAGCACGAGCTCGATCGTCGCGCGGTTGAACAGCCAGCGGTTGAATGCCGTCGGCTCGACATCATACGCGCCTGCCTCGGCCTTTTCGCGCACGCCGCCGAAGAGGTCTTCCATCTGCGCCTTGTCTTCTTCTTTCAAATCCTTATAATGCAAGCCTTTTTGCAACAAATTCGTCGTATACGAACGCAGCTCGTAATCGACGAGATAACCCTCGCGCACGGCGGTCTCGTAATCGTAATCGTACGTCGGCACGCCATCCTTGAGGCCGAAGACGCGATACGTGTCGCGCCCGACCTCCGCCTTTGGCGTCGCCGTGAGGCCGAGGAGCATCGCATCGAAATACGCGAAAATCTCCTGATATTTTTGGTAAATGCTCCGGTGTGACTCGTCGATGACGATGAGGTCAAAATGACCCGGTGAGAAGATGCGCCGCCCCGCACTGTCGCGCAAGCGGTCGATGGCATTCATCATCGTCGGATACGTCGCGAAGACGACGCGACTCGTCACGGGATCGTCCTTGTTGTCGCAGAGATTGCAAAGGGTCAGCCGGTTCTTGAATTGGTCGGCAAAGCTCGCTTTCGCCTGCTTCACGAGCGCCGTGCGATCGGCAAGGAACAGCACGTGCTTCGCCCAATTCGAGCGCGTCAGCACATCGACAATGCTCTCGGCGACGCGCGTCTTGCCCGTGCCGGTCGCCTGCACGAGCAGCATGCGGCGCTGGTGCTGCATGGCGGCCGCGCAAAAAGCCAGCACGGCCGCGCGCTGATACGGACGCCCGGCAATCGCGTCGTCGATTTCCGGTGCGTCGATGGGCTGCGCCGCCGCCCATTCTCCCGAGCGCCGTGCCATGCGCCGCACGAGATCGTCCTGCGAGAAAAAGCCGCCGACGTAGCGGCGCGGTGCGCCGGCCGCGTCATCGAGGAACTGCACCTCGAAGCCATTCGTGAGAAAAATAAAGGGCCGCCGCCCGTACTGCTTCGCGAGCGCGTCGGCATAGAGCGCGGCCTGATGCGCGCCGTCCGCGACGTCACGCGCGGTACGCTTCGCCTCGACGATGGCGAGCGGGTGCTCGTCCTTGCCATACAGCACGTAATCGACGAAGCCACGCCCGTCCGTGCGCCCGGGCTCTGGTGGCATGCCCGTGACCTCGACTTCCGTGCGGCAATCGACGTCCATCGTCCAGCCCGCTTCCGCAAGGTCAAGATCGATGAACCGCCGCCGCGTCTCGGCCTCCGTCGCCGCATCGACGGCAAACGAACGCTCGGCCTGATGCGCCTTGCGCAGCGCCTCCATTTCCCTGCGAAGTGCTTCGTTCTCGCGTTGCGCTTGCGCGAGCGCGTGCTCCTTTTCTGACAGCGCTTGCGCCTGCTCGTCAAACGCATCCTTTTGCGCTGAAAGTGCCGCCTCACGTTCCGACAATTCTGCCTCGCGGGCTGCGAGTTCCGCCTGCGCCGCTTCCGCTTCTTTGCGCGCGGCCGCGAGCCGCGCCCGCGCGAGTTTCGCCGCCCGCGCATCCGCGCCCGTCGCCGGCACGAGCACCTCGTTGAACGCCACTTCCTCATACGATGCGGCATAGCAATACGCGATCCAAGACAGGAACGCAAAGAGGTCTTTCAACGACAGCAGCGCTTCCGCCCGCCCCATGCGCGTCGCCCGATGCACGGCGAAATTGCCCATGCGAATGACGTATTTCAGAAGGGGAAAGAGCTCTGGCTCGATGAGGGCGCGGAAGTCCTCGTCATGGATGAGCGCCGACACCTGCGGCCGCTCGGGAAGGCGCAGCGCCTCGTCATGCTCGTACACCCAGACGACCGCCGTCTCGAGGGCCTTGCGCGCATAGATCGCCGCCGTCTCCGGCGAAAACGCCATCGCCCGCTCCGCCTCGATCGCGACATCAGCGAAGTCATGAAACGACGGCTCGGCCTGCAAAAAATCGAAATTCGAAGCCACAGGAATGCACCTCCCGTCTCATCCGAAAAACTCCTGCATCATCTTCCCGCGCAGCGTCTCCATCGCCGCAATCTCCCCCCGCGCCGCCGCTTTCGCCGCATCGACTTGATGGACGAAGGCGGCGAATTTTTGTTGGAGAGGAAGCGGGGGAACAATCACCTGTAATTTCTTAAGCCGATCGCCCGGCAAATGCGCAATTGTAGAAACGCCACTTATGGCATCTTCAAATCCATTATATTTTGAATGTAAGAGGAACGTAAACGCCAAATACTCTGGCAAAATCACAGACGTATCACACCGAACACGATGCAACGCTTTCTGAAAATAACAATGTTCGAGCTCATTATTCCAAATGGCGCACCGACCAACTTCCCCGCCCTCGCAAACCAGCAAGTCGCCCTTGCGGAGTTCAAACTCTTGACGGTCTGCTTCTGTGAAATCCATCGTGTTCAAGGAGCTCAAATCAAAGCGAAACCATTGCACATTGTAATTCGCCAAATATGGGAAAGCACATTTCCCAGTTTGGTTCTTCTTATCAAGCATCTTCCCAAGACGTGATGAAGCAATCTCCGAAAACTTCATAACGGGAAATTGGCGGTCATTGATAACCGGGTCTCCGAACATCTCCACAAACCGCGATTTGACAAGTGCATCGAGCAGCGCCAAAACGCGCTTGCGGTTCGCGATGTCTTCATCCACCGTCTGCAAGATGCCCGCAATCTGCTTTTGGTCCTCCATCGCATAGATTGGCACAGGAATCGCATCAAAGACGCCTTTCGTCAGATGCTTCATCGTCGAACCATGAACAAGTAGCGCAGACTTTTCGATGGCACGCGAAGCTGCGTACTTGAAATACGTCTTGTCGAGCTGCTCTTTGTTAAAGACCACCTTGAAGATATGCTGATTCAGCCAGCCGTCCTTCTGCGCCCATTCATAGACGCCGAGGCTCGCTGACCACGAAATCAGGATATCGCCCGCTACGACACGATATTTCTCGTCCAGTTGCCCTTCGTAACAATGAAGCTCCGACATGCTGCCCGTCAAGTTCTGGATGCGGATGATTGGGGCACCGTTCTCCGACCAGTCCTCGGGCTTGAACGCATACCCATTGACATACGTCGCCAACTCGCCCATTGTCTTCCAAACGCGTTTCATCCCGTCATCCCCCTCGCCATCATTGAACGATGCTGCTCACAACTGCACCAGAATCTTCCCCCGCGTCGCCTCCGGCACATTCAGCAAATCCATCGCGCGCTTGGCATCGCAGGGAATGGATTTCATCAACGACTTGACATTCTCGAGGAGATTTTCAAACTTTCCTTCCGCCTTGCCTTCTGCCCTTCCTTCTGCAACTCCCTCTTTGTGCGCATCGCGCAATTTCAATTCGAGCGTCATATAGCTCAACCTCGCTTCCTCATTTTGTTTGACCTCATTCACGCGCTGGTCGATCGCCTGTACGAGCGGATTCGAACTGAGAATGCCACTATTCACATATTCCATGAACGCCTGAAGCTGCGGCGTAATATCTTCGCCCGTACCACGCGTGTTCAAGATGATTTTCATGGCCCCATCCTTGAGTTTCAGCTTCGCATCCCTGCGGCAGATATTCTCGTACCAATACAGGTGCCACCCGCGCCCGATGGGATGTCATTACGTTAAGAAAAGGACACGAGCCCTAAAGCCTCTCCCTTAGGGAGAGGGGGACCGCGAAGCGGTGGAGCGGGTCGCTTGTACGGCCTTTGAGTTCGTACAACTGATGACGTCGCCGGTGCGCGTAGATACCCCAAAGGTTTCGTGCGCGCACCCGCGAGAAGTCACGCCCTACGAGTGCACCAAATGTACAGGGGACCCTTTCCGCCTCACAAGCTCGGCACCTTCCCCTGAGGGGAAGGCTTTGGTTTGGGCGCCACCAGCTCTTATCTTAATGACATTGACACCCGATGGTATATTTTCTCCCTTTTACCCGAGCATCTCCCGCAGCTTCTCCACGCTCTCCGCATACGCCCGATCTGCCTCGGCGATTTTGCCGAGCAGTTCCTCCGTGCTCGGATACTCGACCGGCACGTATTCGATTTCCTTGTACTTATTGAGCGAGAGATCGTAGCCGTTCTTGCGGATGTCCTCGGCGGGGACGAAGAAGCTTTGTTCCGTGCGCTTGCGGCTGATTTCGTTTTCGAGATGGTGGAACCTTGTGAGGATGTCCGGGATGTCGCTAACGCCTGTCGGTTGGCGCTTGTCGTCGAGCGTGTAGCCGTCGGCGTGCATGTCGTAGAACCAGACTTTGTCCGTCGTGCCCGCGCCGGCGCGGCCGATTTTTGTGAAGACGAGGATCGCCGTGCTGACGCCGGCGTACGGCTTGAAGACGCCGCTCGGCATCGAGATGACCGCCGTGAGCTTATTTTCATCCACGAGCACGCGGCGGATTTCCTTGTGCGCTTTCGACGAGCCGAACAGCACGCCGTCCGGCACGATGACCGCCGCACGCCCGCCGATTTTGAGGATGCGCAAAAAGAGTGACAGGAACAAGAGCTCCGTCTTCTTCGTCTTCGCGATGGCGAGCAGCGAATCCGCGACGGCTTCCGCATCAAGCGAGCCTTTGAATGGCGGATTCGCGAGCACGAGCGTGTAGAGCCCCGCGTCCTCGTTTTTCTCCGACAAGCTGTCCTTGTAAGCGATATCCGGATTTTCCACGCCGTGCAGCAGCATATTCATCGCACCGATGCGCAGCATCGTGCGATCCATGTCGTAGCCGTGGAACATCGCCGTATGGAAATGCTCCGTAAATTTCGTGTCCGTCGCAAGCTCTTTGCCATAGTGCGCCCGCACGTACGACTCCGCGCCGACGAGGAAGCCCGCGCTGCCCATGGCGGGATCGACGATGACATCCGACGGGCGCGGCGCGGCGATCTCGACCATCATGTCGATGATATGGCGCGGCGTGCGGAACTGGCCGTTCGTGCCGGCCGTCGCGATTTTCGACAGCAGATACTCGTAGAGATCGCCTTTGCTGTCTTCGCCCGCAAGATCGAGCTGGTCGATGCCCTCGATGACTTTGACGAGCATCGCTGCCGTCGGGATTTTGAAGACCGCATCGCCCATGTATTTCGCATACGCCGAATCGCCGTCGGGATGGAGTTCTTTGATGAAAGGGAACACGCCATCCGTGACGAGCGAAAAAATCTGCTCCGGCGCGCCAAGCTGCCGGAAGCGGCTCCAGCGATACCCGGGATGTTCGTCGAAAATCCCATGGTACTCCATGCCAAACATCACAGCATTCGACTCTTTCTCCGTCTCCATATCGTCGAGCTGCTTGATGAACAAGAGATACGTGAATTGCTCGATGACCTCGAGCGGATTCGTGATGCCGCCCGTCCAAAATGTCTCCCAGATGCGATCGACTTTATTTCGTTCTTCCCCTTGCAGCATAAAAAATCCTCCTCGCGATGCGTTTCCTGTTTTTTCTCATTTTACCATACATCGAAAGCATTGCAAAGTTTCACGCGCGTTCCGCTTGTCTTTCCCGAGGCGCATGGCTACAATAGACAACGTACCATGCAAGAAAGAAGGAATCCCCTTGGACACGACCACGCTCCGCCTGCTTTTCGTCGTCACCGACCTCATCGCGCCGCTCGTCGTCGGCTATCTTTTCAAAAAACGCCATCTCATCACGCAGCGCACGAACGACCGCCTCATCAAGTTCAACATCATCATCGTCAACACGATTCTCTCGCTCCTGTCGTTCTGGGTGCTGCCACTCTCCTGGAGCCTGCTCCTGCTGCCGCTCTTCGGCTTCTACCTCGTGCTGTTCCCAGGCGGCGTCGGCTATCTGCTCTTCGCGCGGCGGCTCGCGGATTACCTCGACCGCGGCGCCTACGTCGCGAGCGCCATGCTCGCGAACCTCGGCACGCTCGGCGGCGTCTGCGCGTTTATTCTTTACAATGAGCAAGGCTTCGCGTACACGCAGCTCATCGGTGCGTTCCAGAATATGCTGCTCTGCCTCGTCGTCTTTCCCTACGCGCACTTCTGCCAGATGAAAGCGGCCGGCCGCGAGGTGCAGCATCACAGCCGCCTGCACGACCTGCGCGAGATGTTCCTGACGCCAAACCAGATGTGCCTCGTCGGCATGATCGTCGGCCTCACGCTGAATGCCTGCGGCATCGAACGCCCGGCGGCTTTCGGCCCCGTCTTCCAGAGCCTCGTCCACATCGGCGCGTGGTCGGCCATGCTGCCCGTCGGCTTCCTCTTGAGCTTCGGCGCCGCGAAGCGCAACCTCGGCCGCATCAAGAGCCTCACGTTTTTGCGCTTCGTGCTCATGCCCATCGTCACGTACCTCATCGCGAAGCCCATCGTGGCCGATCCCATCCTCCGCCACACGATCATCATCCTCTCCTGCTGCCCGACCGCCATCAACGCCGTCCTCTCGACGCGCCTCTACAAGCTGAACGTCGACCTCGCCGCCACGAGCTTCCTCGTCACGACCGCCGCCTACCTCGTCGTCATCTTCCCCATCTTGTTTTTCTTGATGAAATGAACACAAAAAGCAGGGGCTGCTGCATGAGTTCATCACTCATGCAGCAGCCCCTGTTTGCGTCCTGGTGAAATGCTACAGCACGATCTTCAGCACCGCTTGAGCACCACAGCGCTGCGCGCCGGGATATACAGTTTCAGCCAGCCTTTGCCGTCCTTGGCGTAGAGCGGGTCATAGTTCGTCTCATGCACGACGCTATCGTCGGCGAAGCCGTTGCCGCCGAACGCTTTCGCGTCGCTGTTGAGCACGACCTTGTATTTGCCCTCGGGCACAAGGAAGCCGTAGTCCGGGAACGAGCGCGTCGGCGAGAAGTTGAAGACGAAGACGAGCGCCCCGCGCTCGTAGGCCAGCACCTGATCCCCATCATCGTGCCAAACTTCCTGCACGGGGAGGTTCTCGATGGCCGGCACGCTCGTGAGCACACGCAGCATGGCCTGGTCGAAATCGCCCAGCCAATGATAGCAGAGCGTCTTATCATCGACGAGATGCCATTGGCGGCGCGCGTATTTATAGCTCCATCCGTTACCATCGCGCGGGAAATCGATCCACTCGGGATGGCCGAACTCGTTGCCCATGAAATTCAGATAGCCGCCGTTCATCGTCGAAGCCGTGGCGAGACGGATCATCTTGTGCAGGGCGATGCCGCGCGTGACCGGGCCGCTCTGATCCTCCTTGCGGAAATGCCAGTACATATCGGCATCAATGAGGCGGAAGATGATCGTCTTGTCGCCCACGAGCGCCTGGTCGTGGCTCTCGCAATAGGAAATGGTGCGCTCGCCCTGCCGACGGTTCGTGAGCTCCCAATAAATGCCCGAAGGATGCCAATCCTCGTCCTTTTTCTCCTTGATGAGCTTGATCCAGTAGTCGGGGATGTTCATGGCGAGGCGGTAATCAAACCCATAGCCGCCCGCCTCAAACGGCGCCGCGAGACCGGGCATGCCGCTGACATCCTCGGCGATGGTGATGGCATCCGGATCGACCTCGTGGATGAGCTGGTTCGCCATCGTCAGGTAGCAGATGGCGTTATCGTCCTGATGGCCGTTGAAATAATCGCCGTAGCCGTTGAAATCTTCCCCCAGCCCGTGACTGTAATACAGCATCGACGTCACACCGTCAAAGCGGAAGCCATCAAAATGGTACTCTTCCAGCCAGTATTTGCAGTTCGAGAGCAGGAAATGGAGCACATCATCCTTGCCGTAATCAAAGCAAAGGCTGTCCCAGGCCGGATGGTCGTGCCGGTCGCCGGGATAAAAATACTGGTTCGGGTCGCCTGCGAGATTCCCGAGCCCCTCCGCCTCATTGCGCGCCGCATGGCTGTGCACGAGATCCATGATGACCGCGATGCCCATGTCATGTGCCGTGTCGACGAGCTCCTTGAGCTCCTCCGGCGTGCCAAAACGGGAGCTGGCCGCAAAGAACGAACTCACATGATAGCCGAAGCTGCCATAATACGGATGCTCCTGGATGGCCATCACCTGAATGGCGTTGTAGCCGTCCCGCTTGACGCGAGGCAGGACGTTCTCTGTGAACTCTTTGTAGGTGCTGACCTTTTCGGCGTCGCCCGCCATGCCGACATGGCACTCATAAATCAAGAGCGGTTCGCGATTGGGGCGGAAATGCCCATGTTGCCAGACATAGGGCTTCTCCGGCGCCCAGACCTGTGCCGAGAAGATCTTCGTCTGCGCATCCTGCACCACGCGCTGACACCAAGCGGGGATGCGCTCTCCCTCGCCGCCTGCCGACCATTTCACCTTCATCTTGTAGAGGTCGCCATGATGGATCGCGTCCGCCGGCAGCTTCAGCTCCCAGTTGCCCGAGTCCCCCACCTTCTGGAGGCGGTAGCGCTGCTGCTCCTGCCAGCCATTGAAGTCGCCGATGAGGAAAATATCCAGCGCATGCGGCGCCCGCTCGCGGAACACCCAGCCGTCCTGCGTGCGGTGCAGCCCGAAGTACGCGTGCCCATTCGCGAAATCGGAGAGGCTGCCGCTCCCGCCCGTAAGCTGGTTGATCTTCCACATAGCATGGTCATGACGGCCGCGGATGGCGTCCTCGTATGGCGCCAGCCATTCATCCTCTGCGACCAGGCCGATATGCTTTTCTTCTCCCATGTTTCAAACTCCCTTCTTTATATCGGACTTTCTGTGTGATATATTCGCCGCAACGTCGGATTCTTCCTTTTCTTTTTACAAAAAAACAGGGCCGTCACACAAAAATTTTTCGTGTGACGGCCCTGCCGCGCTACATTTCAATTCATTCCGGATCGACGGTAGCCGCTTCCGCTTTCTTGCCTCTGCGATGGCGCAGATAGAGGAACGCGATGATGACGGCGCAGACGCCGACGAAGACGAGGCTTGCCTCATGGCCGATGGCGAGCATGATCTGCCAGCTCTTGCCGAGCATCATGCCGGCGAAGAGGATGAGCGCCGTCCACGGCAGCGAGCCCGCGACCGTGCAGACGAAGAACTTCTTCGCATCGACATGCGCGAAGCCAGCCGGCAGCGAGATGAACGTGCGCACGACCGGCAGCATACGGCTGAAGAACACCGCCTTGAGCCCGTACTTATCGAACCAATTCTGCGCGATGTCGACGTGGCTCTTCTTGATGAAGAAATAGTGACCGTACTTGTCAACGAACGAACGCCCGCCGTAATGACCGACGTAGTAGGCAAAGAAGGAGCCCAAGAGGCCGCCGACCATACCGGCGACGAGAGCACCGCCAAAGCCGAGCTGCCCATCAAAAATCAGATAGCCCGCGAAGCCCAGGATGAGCTCCGAAGGGATCGGGATGCAAGCATTCTCCGCCGCCATCAGCACGGCGATCGCCACATACCCCCAGGCTGCGATGAACTCCATGAAGTAAACAGAAAATTGCTCCATACAGAAAATCTTCCTCCTGTGAAAAACTCAAAGCGCTTACTCTTGTCTTTTCGAATCTGAAACACATTATATCAGGTATTTTGAAAAAATCTATAACGCCGAAAAATAAATTTGTGAGCTGCTACCAAAGACGTACAATCTATACAAAACCAACGCGGACAACACGAACTCAAAAATTTCACACGAAACAGACCACATACGCATAACGACGATCTTAAAAAATCATTATATCAAAAAAAGCTCGCAATCAAGCGAGCTTTTAAAATCAAATGGTGCCTCAGAGCGGAATCGAACCACTGACACGGGGATTTTCAGTCCCCTGCTCTACCGACTGAGCTACCGAGGCGAAATGGCGACCCGAATGGGACTTGAACCCATGACCTCCGCCGTGACAGGGCGGCATTCTAACCAACTAAACTACCGGGCCAATATGGTGACGCCAATGGGATTCGAACCCATGAACCCGCCGTGAAAGGGCGGTGTCTTAACCGCTTGACGATGGCGCCAAAAGTGTTATCACAAGAAGGTATTATACAGGAGGAACCGCGCCTTGTCAACAAAAAAATCTGCAAAGGCAAGAACCTTTGCAGATTTTTTTTGCTGAAATCAATGCATACGCTCGACGTACTGTTTGAGCTCTTCCGCTGCTTTCGTCACGCGCGAGAGGTTCGTCGTGATCTCCTGCGTCGACGCTGCCTGCTGCTCGCTGATCGCACCCGTCGTCTCGATGGATTTCGAGATGCCCTCGACAGCCTTATTCATCTCGTTCAGCGTCGCTTGGATTTTTTCCGTCGCCTCACGCGACTGCTCGGCGAGCTTGCGGACCTCTTCTGCGACGACAGCAAAGCCGCGGCCCTGCTCACCTGCACGCGCTGCCTCGATGGCGGCATTGAGGCCGAGGAGGTTCGTCTGGCCGGCGATGTTCGTGATGAAGTCGATGACCTTGATCGTATCCGCATTTTTCTCCTGAAGGAAACGCGCCTGCTCGACAGATTCCTGGCCGGCTTTCGCGAGCGCGCTCGCGCTCTTCGCAACCTGCTCGACCGATTCATAGACTGTCTGCGTCGAAGAAGCGATCTCTTCGATGGAAGATGTCAGCTTCTTGATATTTTCCTCATTCTCGCGGCTTGACTGGCCAGCCATAAGTTCTTCTGCCATGAAAACTCCTCCTCTATATTCGTGAAACGCGTCATTACGATGTCTCTGCTACATAGATTCAACACAGAATGGAAAATACCTGCTTGCCAGAGAAATATTTTTTAGGAAAACGGCGAAAAGTCCCTCGAATCTCACTGCAAAACAAAAACGCACCCGAATCATCGAGTGCGTTTCCGAACCGGCAACTTCCTATCCTCCCAGCCCGTCACCAGGCAAGTACTTTCGGCCTCCGGATGCTTAACTACTGTGTTCGGTATGGGAACAGGTGGAACCATCCAGGCATCATCACCGGATATGTGAAAGAACTTTTCTGTTCTCTCAAAACTATAC
>OMWS01000065.1 GCA_900314825.1 uncultured Veillonellaceae bacterium
CGACGAGCTGATGTGGTTCATCGACCAGTACCTGCTGAATGCAGGCGTCGGCGATTTCACGAACGAGTATGTCGTCTTCACGTTCGACCGCAACATGATCGTCAACGATGGCGACACCATCAACAACATCCGCAACTCGGACGGCATCGTCAGCCGCAGGACGCTCCTCGCGCATCATCCTTATGTCACGGACGTCCAGCAGGAGCTCGACCGCCTGCAAGAGGAACAGGACGCGCAGGCGGGCTTTCTGGATGACTACGCAAAGGCGGCGGACGCTGGTGATGACGCATGAAGTCGGCGGCGTACTGGAAGAAGCGGTTTGAGGCGCTCGAGCAGGCGCAGCACGACCGAAGCGCGGCGTATGTGCGCGGCCGGATGCGGAAGCAGTTCGAGCACGCTATGGCACAGATCGAGAAGGAGCTCACGGTATGGTACACGAAAACCGCCGAGAACAACGAAATCTCGATGGCAGGCGCGCGCAGGATGCTCACGGCCAGAGAGCAGAGAGAGCTCCGATGGAGCCTCGACGAGTATCGTTCCAAGTGCAAGGAGTACGCTGCGAAGTATAAGCTCGGCACGAAGGACGAGCGGCTCCTGCAGCAGCTGCGGAATGTCACGGCAAAGCAGGCGGTCACGCGCCTCGATGCGCTGAACCTCCAGCTGCGGATGCAGCTCGAAGACCTCTACGCGGACCATGCAGGAAACCTGAAAGCACATCTTTCCGATACGTACAAGGAGAGCTATTACCGCACGGCCTACGAGATCGAAAAGGGCACGGGCATCGGCGCGGCGTTCCATGAAATGGAGACGAAGCGCGCGGAGATGGTGCTCGCGAAGCCGTGGGTGCAGGATGGCAAGACGTTCTCCGACCGCATCTGGCAGGACAAGAACAAGCTCGTGAACACGCTGCAGAAAGAACTGCCGCAACAGTTCACGCGCGGCGAGTCGCTCCCGCGCATTGTGAAGACCGTCGCCGAGCGCATGAACGTCGCGCAGTCCAGCGCATCGCGCCTCGTCATGACGGAGAGCGCATTCTTCGCGACGGCAGGAGAGCGCGAGACGATGAAAGCGCTTGATGTCAAGCAGTTCGAATTCGTCGCCACGCTTGATGACCGCACGAGCGAGGAATGCCGCGCGATGGATGGCAAGCATTTCCCGCTCAAAGACCTCAAGGTTGGCGAGAACGCGCCTCCGCTCCATTGCTGGTGCAGGTCATGCATTGTGCCATATTTCGGAGACGAAAAAGATGGCGGCCGAGCAGCGCGGAACCCTGTGAAGGGCAAGACGGAGATCGTGCCTGCGGAGATGACGTATCCGACGAAAACACTTGACGATTGGCTGATGAATAAGGGGCAAAAAATACCAGATGGCGAATACAATCTTACGATTCGCAGGCAGGTGCAATCTCGTCACATTGACGGAACGCCAGAACACGAAGCCTATGTGAAGAAGCTTGAACCACTTGGCATGAAGCCGAGTGTTCTTGCGGATGATATCGTTCCAAAAGAACTCATAAACGAATTCCATGGGAAAGGAATCTACTCTCCAAATCCAAAAGACGGCAGTCCACGAGAGGATGTTTATACTGGTCGAGTCATTGGGCAGTATTGGGATAAAGAGCTCAAGAGAATGCTTGACACGTTCTGGTGTAAAATTGTATACTCTAAGAAAGGAACGCACGTATATCCGATTCGTCCTGGGAGTGATAATTATGAGCTCGATAGAAAAGATCAAGCTGGTAATGGCAATCGAGAATCGGAAACACCTCGTAAGAATCACGACGAGTGATGGTGAGACGTTTATCTATCGCCCGATTCGGTTTGCTGAAGATGAAGATGATTACGCGTATGACTTCGTAAAATATAGCGACGATGGGTTGCTTGAGGAACTTGGGCAAGTTGTCTTGGAAGCTGATTTCATGGAGAAAATCGAAGAACTTACAGCTTGAGGATTTTGTACAATCGCATACGAAAGCACTTGTGAGCAATCGCAGGTGCTTTTTTGATGCATAAATTTTTAGAGAGGTGGTACAGATTGAAAGTGACGTGGGAGCGCGTCGATGGTCTTGGCAATAGGGCTGAAACCATCGTGGAAGAACGGGACAGAAAAACAGCCCGTCAGACTTTCTGGCAGGATCGTCTGCGGGCTGCGGTTCGTCGATGGGAATTACATCGAATCTGTATTCATCGACAAAGAATGCTTGGATGGGCTCATTCGTCCATCTTCATCGTGAAAGAATGGATTTTCTGAGCCGGAATCGTCGCTTGCTTCTCTTTGTGTTCGTAGTCGATTTGAATCGTGCCGTGAGAGAGCATATCCATTCCGTTCATGACGGATCTTCTGATGGACGGATTCCAGAAGTGCGTAACGTTTTCAAAAACGTACACGCGACCGTTATCCATTTCTACTTCTATCGTCATCGCAATCACCTCCTTGACGATAGCCGCATCTTGACATGATGCGATGAGAATCGCACAAGATTTTCCCGTCGCCCTGGTATCCTCAGACGTTAAACGAGGAGACGGTAGCGCGGACTGAACCGCGGGAAAAAATGTTCACGAAAGGACGAAACCATTATGACGAAGGAAATGCTGTTGGAACTCGGAATCACGGAGGAGCAGGCCGCGAAGGTGCTCGAGAAGGCGGCGGAGGAGCAGAAAGGCTTCATCCCGCGCGAGCGCTTCAACGAGGTCAACGAGGCGAAGAAGTCGCTCGACGCGCAGCTGAAGGAGCGCGACAAGCAGCTCAAGGATTTGCAGTCCAAAGCTGGTGACAATGAGGAGCTCAAGAAGCAGATCACAGACCTGCGTGAGCAGAACAAGGCGGCTGCGAAGGAGTATCAGGCAAGCCTGCACAAGCTCTCGCTCGACAATGCCATCGACAAGGCGCTCACGGAGGCGCATGCCCGCAACAACAAGGCCGTGCGCGCGCTTCTCGACATGGAGGGCGTAGACATCGACGAGGATGGGAAGCTCACGGGCGTCGGCAAGCAGCTGAAGAAGCTCGCGGAAGCCGATGACACGAAGTTCCTGTTCGATGTGCCGAAGGCAAAGGAAGAATCGCCTGTGGGCAAGCCGAAAACGGAGCTCGCGGGCATGAATGCCATCCACACGCCGGGGGGCGATGCGGCTGGCGGCCAGTCGGTCGGCGCGCGCTTCGCACAGGCGTACAATGCTTCTGTGAATCCGCAAAGCGCTGGCAGCAACTCGTAAGGAAGGAGAATGAAACATGTCCCACATCAATGTACAGACGGCGACGAAGGCCGTAAATTTCATCGACACGCCGGTCGGCCTCATCCGCAAGACGGTGACGGTCGCACAGGATGGTGTCGCAACCGACGAGAACGGCTACAAGATTGTTCCGGCGGGCACGATTTATCCCGCCAATGATGCGACGGCGCAGGGCATCCTGTTTGACGATGTCGATGTGACGGATGGCGACCACGAGGGCAGCCTCATCATCGCCGGCCGCATCATCAAAGACCGTCTGCCAGTCGAGCCAGAAGAGACAGTGAAGATCGACGGCATCACGTTCGTGACGGTGCCGGCGGTCACGCGCTGAAGGGAGGAAACGTAAATGGATTTGATGAAGCTCATCGACCAGAAAGACCTGCTGGATTTCTCGCAGAACTTTTCGGTCACGCGAAATTATCTCGGCGATTCGCTGTTCCCTGACCAGAAGACGGAACACCTGAAAGCGGAGTTCCTGCGTCTGACGGACGGCCTGTTGCTCCCGACGATGGCGCAGGTGCATGCGTTTGACACGGAGACGCACATCGGCCAGCGTCCGACGGCGGAAAAGGTGCGCCTCGAGAAGATGTACATCAAGGAGAAAATCAACCAGTCGGAGCGCGTGCAGCTGTTCCTCGACAACGGCGGCGACCAGAACAGCATCACGCGCTTCGTCTTCGATGACGTCGCGCGCCTCTGCGAATCCGTGAAGACGCGCACGGAAGTCATGAAGTGCGAAGCCATCCAGACCGGCAAGGTGACGGTCAAGGAGAACAACGTCGCGCTCGAAGTCGATTACAAGGTGCCGTCGGCGAACAAGGGTACGCTCGATTTCACGAAGACGGCGGACATCCTCGGTCAGCTCCAGGCGCTCTGCGACAAGGCAGCGGATGCCGGCCAGAAGATCACGACGGTCGTCACGACGTCGAAGGTCATGCTCGCGCTCCGTCAGAACACGGCAGTGCAGAAGGCCGTGCTCGGCGTGAATGGCGAGGGCGTGTTCCTGTCGAACGCGCAGCTGACGAGCCTGATGCAGGCGCAGTTCGGCTTCAACCTCCGCGTCTATGATGAGCGCTATCGCTACGAGACGGCGAAAGGCGCGCTCGCAACGAAGCGCTACATCGACGAGGACAAATTCATCGGCATTTCGACGCTGCCGAACGGCGCTGCCGGTGTCGGCCTCTGGGGCGCGACGCCGGAGGAACTCGCAGCAGGCCCGTACACGGCAAAGAATGCGACGCAGTTCATCACGGCGGTTCGCTGGCAGGAGTCTGACCCTGTCGCGGTTTGGACGAAGGCCGCGGGCATCTTCATCCCTGCCATCCAGAATCCGAGCGGCCTGTTCATCAACACGGTCACGCTCGCGTAAGTTGCAAGGAGGCGCGTGGAATGGACGTCCGAACGCTCAAGATGTTGCTCGGCATCGACGGGGATGACACGTCAAAGGATGCGCTCCTGACGTTCGCACTCGGAAATGTCGAGGAGATCATCAAGAATTATTGCCATGTGAGGCGCGTGCCGGACGGCCTTTCCCATACGGCGCTGCGCATGGCGGCAGACCTCTATCGAAATGAGGGGTTCGGCGGTGCTGAAGCTGGAAGTGGCAAGGCGACGAGCATCAAGGAAGGGGATTCGCAGGTGAATTTCGGCGGCACGTACGATGATGGGTTTGCCACGAGCCTGCTCAAGAACTACGAGCCGCAGCTTCGTCGCTACAGGAGGCTTTCTGGCTATGGGAACTGACGCACTCACAAAGGCCGCGCGCCGCGCGATGGAGAGAATGTACATCGATACGTGCAAGATTTCCGTGAACGTGAAGACGGTGGACGAAAAGACGCATGTCACGCGCCAGAAATGGACGGTGCTTGCAGAAGATGAGCCGTGTCGCCTGTCGTTCTTGTCGTTTCCTGCGAATGGCGAGTCGGATACGACGGACGCGATGATGCAGTCGGTGAAAATCTTCTTGCGGCCGGAGCTCGTCGTGCCTGCGGGCAGCCGCATCGACGTCACGCGCAGTGGTCGCACCGTAAGCTACAAGCGGAGCGGTGCAGTCGCACTTTACCCGACGCATCAGGAAATCGAGCTCACGCGCGCGGAGGAACATCCCTGATGGCGCGGAACGTCTTCCGCGACTTGCAGCGGAAGGTGCAGCAGGCCGCTTCTCCGCAGGAGATGGAAGACCTCTATCGTGACTGCTGCAAGGAACTGGCCGCGCGCTTCCTCCGCAAGGTGATGAAGCGCACGCCCGTCGGCAAGGGCTCGTTCGAAGTCAAACGCGACAAGGACGGCACGGTCAAGAAGTACCAGCGCGGAAAGAAGAAAGGGCAGGTCAAGCTGAAGCGGCTGACGAACGGCGGCACGCTGCGGCGCGGCTGGACGGCAAAGACCTACGAGGAAGCGAAGGATGGCAGTGCGCCAGACATCGCGACGGCGCTCGATGGGATGCAGGTAGCGCACAAGGGCAAGACCTACGAGATCCGCATCACCAACGTCGTGCCGTATGCGTCCTTCGTGGAGCTCGGGCATCGCCAAGAGCCTGGCCGATTTGTTCCCGTGCTCGGCAAGCGCTTGAAAAATGGCTGGGTGGAAGGGCAGTTCATGATGAAGATTTCCTCGGAGGAACTTGCCGCACAGGTCCCCGCCATCTTGCGCAAGCGGTTCCAGTCGTGGCTCGAAGGGAGGCTCGACCAATGATACAGGGCATCAAGCAAGGCGTTCTCGATGCGCTTCATGCGCTGTA
Organism: uncultured Veillonellaceae bacterium; assembly: GCA_900314825.1. Lineage (GTDB taxonomy): Bacteria > Bacillota > Negativicutes > Selenomonadales > Selenomonadaceae > Selenomonas_C. The sequence continues at coordinate 5,971 of OMWS01000065.1, forward strand.
TGGGGACGCGAAAACCTATCTCTACGATGAGGAAGAACAGGGCTTCGTGCCGGGGAGCTTCTGGATTGTCGAGCTCAGCGGTGCACAGGAGCAGGTCGTCGGACAGAGATACCTCCGCACGGAGCATCTCGACGTCCGCTACTATGGCACGGAGGAAGGCGGGACGGAAGAACTGCACGCCATCGCCGACGACCTCGCGAATGCGCTCGAATATGTGACGGATGACGCAGGGCTCATCCGCGGCGAGAATATGAACTATCAGATCGAGGACGGCGTGCTCCATTTCTTCGTGGATTACCGCATCCATCTGTGGAAGCAGAAGGAGAGGGTGCCGTACATGGAGACGCTCGAGCAGATTCAGCATGTGAAAGAAGGATAGACCTATGGCAGAAGCAGCGGCAAAGAAGCCGGACGCACCGACGTATCCTGTCGATACGCTCGCGGCTTCCAAACGTTTTGCAAATCGTCGGGACGCCGTCATCGTGGCGCTCGACCCAGAGAAGCAGTACACGCTTGACGAGGCAGAGAAAGTCATTGGTGCATGGCTCTCGCAGCCGGTCAAGGAAGCAGTCAACGGAGGTGGAAAGTAATGGCACTCGGCGGCGGAACTTGGATGTTCCAGAACAAGAAGATTCCTGGTACGTACATCAACTTCGTGTCGAAGCTGCGCGCATCGGTCAGCATCGCGGAGCGTGGCTATGGCACGATGCCGCTCGTGCTCGACTGGGGGCCTGTCGGCGAGGTCTTCACGGTGACGGCAGAAGATTTTCAGGAAACGTCAATGAAGTATTTCGGCTACGACTACACGAGCAGCAAGCTCAAAGGCCTGCGCGATCTCTTCATCAATCTGAAAGTCGGCTATTTCTACCGTCTCGACAATGGCAGCGCGAAAGCGACGGGCACGCTTGCAAAAGCGAAGTACCCAGGCGCGCGCGGCAACGACATCACGGTTGCCGTTGTCGCGGATGTCGATGATGCTGACACGTTTGACGTCATGACGTATATCGATGTGGACGGCGTCAAGACGGTCATCGACCAGCAGAAGAAGGTCAAGGGCTGGGATGACGTCAAGGACAATGATTATGTCGAGTTCATCCGCACGGCAGAGTTCGCGGCCAATGCTGGCGATACGCTGAAAGGCGGCACGAACGGCGAGGACATCACTGGCGTGCAGTATCAGGCGTATCTCGACGCCATCGAGCCGTATTATTTCAACTGTATGGGCTACGCGGGAACGGATGAGAAAATCCAGTCGCTGCTCATCCAGGCATGCAAGCGCCTGCGCGACAACGTCGGCAGCAAGTTCCAGCTCGTGGTCTACAACGCGAAGAATGTCGATTACGAAGGCGTCATCAACCTGAAGAATGCGGTCACGGATGCGGGCGAGAGTCCGGCATCGGCAGTCTACTGGCTGACTGGTGCCGAAGCTGGCTGCCTTGTGAATGCGTCGTGCACGAACAAGACGTACGATGGCGAGTTCACGATCAACACTCAGTACAAGCAGTCGGAGCTCGAGAAAGCGGTTGCCGACGGCATGCTGATGTTCCACTCGGTGACGGATCCGACGAATGGCGATGTCACGGGCGAGACGAAAATCCTCACGGACATCAACAGCTACACGGAGTTCACGAAGGAGAAGAACGACGACTTCTCGCTCAACCAGGTCATCCGCGTGCTCGACCAGATCGCGACGGACATTTCTGGCCTGTTCAATCGCCAGTATCTTGGCAAGGAGCAGAACGACGACGAAGGCCGTCTCGCACTCTGGGGCGACATTGTGGAGCTCCACAAGAACTACCAGCGCGTTCGTGCCATCCAGAACTTCAAGGCAGATGACGTGCCAGTCCCGAAACAGGGTGACACGAAGACGGCAGTCATCGAGGAATACGAAGTCCAGCCGACGTGCTGTATGGAGAAATTGTATCTCAAAATAGTTGTGAGCTAACAAACATACATGGGTTATAGTTGCTTAGAATGAAAATGAATGAGCGTAGCTAAAGCTGCGCTTTTTCTATGCCAAACCTCGGAAGGAGGAACTAGAATATGGCTGAAATCAATGCAATCCGTACGATGGAAGCCCGCGACGTCCTCGCGGCGAAGCTGGCAACGGCGACCATCACGGTGGACGGGAACCGCTATCTGCTGTTCCAGGCAAAGAACATCGAGGCGAAGTTCTCGAAGGTGAAAAAGGAAGTGCCAATCCTCGGCCGCATTCTGCGCGGCAACAAGGCGGGTGGCGGCAATGGAACGGGCAAGCTCACAATCTACCACAATACGGCACTGTTCGATGACATGATGAAGCGTTACAAGGACGATGCGGAAGACCTCTACTTCGACCTTCAGATTACGAACTTCGACCCGACGTCGCGCGCAGGCTCGCAGACCATCATCCTGCACGGCTGCAACCTCGACGACCTCGTCATCGCGTCGTTCGACGCGGACGGCGATTGGCTGGAGCAGGAAATCAACTTCACGTTCGAGGATTGGGAGACGCCGCAGAAGTTCACCCAGCTCGACGGCATGCAGTAACAGGAGGTAAGAAGACATGGCAGATGATCTCAAAGCATTCTTCGCGGAGAGCGCCATCAAGGCAGAAGAAGTCGAATATGTGGCATCGAAACGCTTCGTTGACGCGAAGCGCCAGCCGATTGCGTGGAAGATTGCACCCATCACGCAGGAGAAGCAGGAAGAACTGCTCAAGGAGTCCAAGAAGAAGGAGTACGTCCCAGGGACGCGCGACGTGAAGGTCACGACGGACAATGACCTCTTTGTCCGCCTGCTCGTCACGACGTGCGTGAAGTTCCCGAATCTCGACGATGCGGCCTTGCAGGACAGCTATGGAGCGGTCGGAGCACAAGACCTCATCGAGAAGATGCTGACGCCTGGCGAATATCTCGACCTTGCGAACACAGTGCAGCAGGTCTGCGGCTATGAAGTCGGCATGAGCGATAAAATCAAGCGCGCAAAAAACTGATTGTGGGACGCGACGAGGAAAAGGGAGAATTCTTCGCGAATATGGCCTATTTCGCCCTCGTCAAGTTCCACATTCTGCCACACGAGCTCCTTGCTTTGCCGAAGAACGAGCAGGCGTTCATCTTCGCCTGCATCAAGGTCTACATCCAGAAGGAAAAACAGGAGATCGACAAGCTGAAGGATAAGCACACATAACGTTTCAGGAAAGGAGGCGTGCGTATGGCGACCATCGAACAGGCTATTGCTCTTTCCGATGGCGTCAGCGGTCCGCTCAAGAAGATGGCGTCGGCGGCTGGAAATGCTGCTGACCGATTCGACCATCTCGTCTCGCGCATCACGGGCGTACAGGCGACTGACCGAGCGCTCAGCGTGACGGCTGCAACGACCGACCGCATCACATCGGCTGCGGCGAGCGCCGCGACGGCCATGGGACGCATGGCGGAGACGTCTGCCAATGCCGCAGAGAGGGCTGGAAAGCTCGCATCACAGGCGTCTGGCATCGAGCGCGTGGCACAAGCCGCGACGGATGCCGCCAAGGACATGCAGCGCTTGCAGACAGAAGCCGAGAAAGCCTCGGGCGCTGTGGCGAATGTCCGTGCGGCACCAAAGATGACGGAGACAACTGCGAAAGTACAGGCCGCGCCATCTGTCATCGTGTCGTCTCCATCGGAAGGCGTTACGACGCGCTACGTGACAGAGCTTGCGCAGCAGGCAACGGTCGCAGGGGCGGCCGTCTCTGCGGCTGGGAAGGCAGGAGCGACGGCCATGGTGGAGGTTTCAACGTCTGCCATGGCGGCGGCGAACGGCGTCCGAAAAGTAGGAGATGCTGCGACGAAGGCCGCAGAAGAAACGTCGGCTGCTGGCACAAAGACACTCGGAATCTTTGACAGCATGCGCGCGAAGGCGTCCGGCGTTGTCGGCTCGATCAAGGCGAATGTCATGAGCCTCGCCGGCATGTTCACGGCGTTCTTCGCCATGGACACGCTCACAGGCATGATGAACAAAGCCATTTCAGCAGCAGGCGCACTCGGTGGCGCGGAGCTCAAGCTCAAAGTCATCATGCAGCAGCGCACGGGCGCGACGATAGAGGACATCGACGCCATCAAGCAGCTCATCGGAGCCCAGCAAGAGCTCGGCGTCGTCTCGCGCACGACACAGACGGCTGGTGCCCAGCAGCTCGCGACGTTCCTTAACGAGAAGAACAGCCTGCAATCGCTGATTCCTGCCATGAACAATATGCTAGCCCAGCAGAGAGGCGCGAATGCGACATCGGAAGACGCGATTGCTGTCGCGAACATGATGGGGCGCGCGCTCATGGGCAACGTCGGTGCGCTCACGCGCTGCGGCGTCACGCTCACGGAAGAGCAAGAAAACATGATCAAGTACGGCAACGAGCAGCAGCGCGTCGCCGCGCTCGCGCAGGCCGTCACGGACAACGTCGGCAACATGAACGCCGAAATAGGCAAGACGAAAGGCGGGCAGGCCGCACAGGCGATGAACCGTGTCAATGACGCGCTCGCAGAAGTCGGCAAGAAAGTCTCTGGCGCGACGAAAGACCTCAAAATTGCAAGTGCGGGTCTTCAAATCGGTGCTATCCAATTGTTTGGCGGCGCACTCGTCATTGCAGCCAATGCGGCGACATTCCTCGCGAATGCCGTCTCGTCGTCGTTTGCATTCATTACGAGTTTCGTCGCATCAAATATCGGCATCCTTGAACCGATTTTAGCAGCAATCCTCGCAGCGCTCATCGTGATGAACGCTCAATCTGTCATCACGGGGCTCAGCGCTATGTGGGCTTCCGCTGTTGCGACAGCGGGGGCAATTGCTCACGCGGCGGCGAGTGCCATTGAGACAGCGCAGATTATCGCCTTGACGATTGCGCAGGAAGGATTGAATGCGGCCATCGCCATGTGCCCGATTTCGTGGATCGTCATGGCCATCGTCGCGCTCATCGCAGTGTTCTATCTCGCGATTGCCGTCGTGAACAAATTTGCTGGTACGAGCATCAGCGCGACGGGATTGATTTTCGGTGCGTTCGCTTGGCTCGGCACGTCCATCATGAACATCGTGAAGTTCGTTGCGAACGGCTTCATCAAGTTCGCGAATTTCCTTGGCGGTCTGTTCCATGACCCCGTGACGGCCATCTACAACTTGTTCGCCGACATCTGGAATGGTGTCGTCGATCTCGTCGCGCAGGCGGTCAACAGCATCATTGACATGGTCAACGAGATTCCAGGCATCGACAAGGTGCTCGGACATGTTGACCATGTCGAATATCAGGCCGTGGTGAAACGCGAATATGCAGACGGTTATACCAGCACGCCGAAGACGTTTGAATATGGGGATGCGAACTTCAACGCTGCACAGGCATATGAGGCAGGGAAAGGAATCGCAGATGCTATCGAGTCCAAGGTGCAGGGGGCTGTGGATGCGCTGAAGAAAGCTGGAGAGATTGCAGGCAATACTCCAGGTGCGCCAGAGACTCCAGTCCCGCCGACGGCAGAGCCACTCAACATGGACGACATCAATGCCGGCAAGTCCCCATCTGACCATGTCGGAAAAATCAAGGATAACACGGACAAGATTGCCGATGGCGTCCAGCAGATGAACGAGAAGATTGACATGACGGAGGAGGAAATGAAGGAGCTCCGCGATATGGCGCTCCAGTCTACTATCACGAACTGGCAGGACAATCATAAGATTGACATCCACATCGACCAGACGAACCAGATTTCCTCCGACAGAGACGTCGACGGCATGACGAGCGACCTCGTCGAAGGCATCCGCGAAGCCATTGACACGCACGCAGAAAGGGCGGTGATGACCTGATGTATTACATGTATCTCGGCAGTATGCAGATTCCGATTCCGCCGCCGTCTCTTACGACGAAGATCGGCAGCCGGAACAAGACGTATGAGCTTCTGGAAACGGGCGAGGTCAATATCATCCGTTCCTCGAAGCTCACGGAAATCTCGTTCCGCTTCATGTTGCCGAATACGGATTATCCATTCTCTCAGCAGAAATCTGGCGGGCTCGGCGGTTCGCTTCTCACGTCGCTCATGGGCGGGAGCAACGGCCTTGCGCCTTCGCTCATTTCTTCGCTCAAGGAGCTCAAGACGAGCGGCGATCCGACGCGCTTCATCCTCGTGCGCATGAAGCAGAATGGCGGCTTCATCAACATGATGAACATGCAGGTCACGCTCGAGGACTACAGCATCGAGGACAACGCAGAAGAAGGCTATGACCTCTATGCGAATGTCACGCTCAAGCGCTATGTGGAGTTCGGCACGAAGAAGCTGCAAGTCCAGACGGATGCGAGCGGCGCAAAGACGGCGAAGGCTGTCAGCCCGCGCTCGACGGTCGGACATGATTCTTTCGTATCGACAGGCACCATCGGGAAAGTATCAAGCGGCCAGACGCTGGCACAGTTTTCCAAGAAGATGCTCGGGAACGCGATGTACTGGCCGCAGCTGGCGAAGTTCAACAAGATTGTCATCCCTGCCGTGCTGAAAGCTGGCACGAGCATCAAAATGCCGCCGCTCTCGCCGACATCCATTCCTGGAACAGTCGGCGGCGGTTGGGGAGGCGCCATTCCTTCCAACCGCAGGCGCGCTGGCTCTGGTGACATCCTGTCGATTCCAGGGGCGGTGCTGTACTGATGGCAGAAGAAACAACCAACACGCAGGGGACAGAAAGCAAGACGTCTTCGGCGTCTACATCTTTCGCCACGCTCGCGCCGTTTCATCCCGCGTACCAGCTCGTTATCCGCAACAATCATGCGAACGAAGAAAACACGGGGCAGAGCGGCTCGAAGGAGCAGACCACGACGGAGCAGCCCGGCGAGGCGAAGGAGCCAGAGAGCGGCGGGCAGGATGCGAACTACTTTCTCGTCGATCCCATCGGAGACGTCACGCTTTCGCGAGAGCGGAAAATCGCGCCTGCAAAGCTCACGTTCAAATCATTCGCCGACGGGCTCGATGTCAAGGAAGGCAACGCCTGCGAGTTCAGCGTCGATGGCACGAAAGTGTTCAAAGGCTTTCTTTTCGCCATCAAGCGCGGAGAAGATGGCGTCAACGAGTATACGTGCTATGACCAGCTGCGCTATCTCAAGAACAAGGACTGCATCGTCTATCGACAGAAGACGGCGGCGGACGTGCTCAAGCAGATTTGCAGCGACTACGGCCTCACGATGGGGGACATCGCTAACACGCAGTACGAGATTCCGCTCCGCATCGAGGACAACAAGACGCTCGCCGACATCTTGCAGCATGCGCTCGACGAGACGCTCGTTCACACGGCGAACCATGACCTGTATTTTCTCTATGACGATGCAGGCAAGGTCACGCTCCAGCCGCTCGATAAGATGAAGCTCGATGCTTATATCGACGCTTCGCAAGTCCACGGCTACACGTACGCGACGTCCATCGACAAGGACACGTATGATGTTGTGAAGGTCGTGCGCGAGGCTCCGGGCGAGCAGGGAAAGAAGCTCGTGCGAACGGGACTCGTCGTCGATGAAGACCATATGAAAGAATGGGGACGGTTGCAGTACCTCATGCGGCCGGACAACAAGCAAGTGAACGCGATGGATCGCGCCAAGCGCATCATCACGATGAAGAACCGCAAGACGCGGGACATCAAGCTATCTGGCGTGCTCGGCGATGTGCGCGTGCGCGGCGGGAGCCTCCTGTACATCGACATGCAGTTTGCCGACCAGTCGCTCAAGAATTATTTCGTCGTGGACAGTGTCACGCATCATTTTGCGGAAGGGCTGCACACGATGGATCTTGCCATCTTCTACAATGAGAAGCCTGGCAAGTACACGGTCAAGGAGGACAGCGACCGTGCCGTGCTCCAGCAAATCAAGGAAGAGGAGGAACGGAAGAAGCAGAGCCGCAAGGCGAAAAAGACGGGCGTTGCTTCGACCGACCCGACAGGGCTGCCATCTGGGAGCACGTACATCAACACTGGTCGTCCTGGTGTCGATGGTGCGATTGCGCGTGCCAGCGTAAAGTACAATGTCTCGCAGGAGACGCTGCACAAAATCGTCATGCGCGAGAGCGGTTACGATGGCTCGGCGGTTTCGACAGATGGCGCACATTTCGGCTGCATGCAGATTTCGCAGGACATAGCGAACGAATATGGCTGTTCGGACGTCTTTGACTACGAGCAGAATATCGATGCTGGTGCGCATTACTACAGCGACCTCTTGCAGCAGGCCGGCGGCGATGAGCGCACGGCGCTTGCCATGTACAATGGCGGCCCTGGCAGTCCGAATTACTCCTATGCGGACAACGTGCTCAGCACGGCAGTTGATGGGAGCTACACGACGATTGTCGCGAAGTCGTATTACCAGTACAACGGCGACGGCTATGGCGGTGTCGATCCAGAGCAGGTACAGTCTGGATTTGATGCTGTCGGCGGTTCGAGCCCTGGCGAAGGCTATCGAAGCCCGTATGGTGCGAATGGATGCGTCGATGTTGCGCTCAAGGCGACGGCGTATGCAAATCCAGATTGCGCGGAGCTTTCGCGCGCTGGCGTGTCGGATGTTCCGTCCATGTGCCAGCAGATGGAAGCGCGCGGCTATACGGTCGAGCCGTATGACGGCATCGTGAAGAAAGGCGACTTGCTCATCTACGGCGATTACGACCATGTCACGGTCGCGGATGCGGCCGGCGGCTGCTTTGGAAATTCGTCATCGCTCGGCTATCCGAAACATTACGACGACCTTGCGTATGCGTGGAGCAATACGCCGACGTATCCAAATTACGTGATTCATCTCGACAAGAGCTGAGGAGGCGGAATACATGGGAAGCAGCAACGACTACAGCCGGCTCGTCGGACTCATCCAAGAAATCTGCGCGAACAGCATGGACGCCGCCAGTCTTTCCGATGTCGTGGTGGGAGAGGTCACGAGCGAGAGCCCGCTCTCCATCCGGCTCGAACAGGGCTTGGAGCTCCCAGAAGAATCCATCCTGCTCACGAAGAATACCTGTCTTTGGAGCGTCGATATGACGGTGGCGCACAAGACAGACCCTGCGGCTGGAGGCAGCGGCTACGCGGAATACGCATCGCATACGCACGGCTATACAGGGACGAAGACGTATCTCGTCCACAACGAGCTCAAGAGCGGCGACAAGGTCTATCTCCTGCGCATCAGCGGCGGGCAGCAGTACATCGCGCTCGACCGCTGCTACAATCCAGACAGGGGGTGTTCTGATTGAGCGAATCCTTCTTGCCCGAGTCCTCTGGCGAGGTCTTTCCCGACCTCTCGACGGGCTCGGAAGCATCCAAGACCTTTCACATCGCCTATGAGCGCGAGAACCAGTTCGCCTGCATGGTGGACGAGCTCGACGCGATGAAGCAGGCCATCTACAAGATCATCAATACGGAGCGCTACGAGTACATCATTTACTCGTGGAACTATGGCATCGAGCTTGCCGATCTGTTCGGAAAGCCGGTGCCTTTTGTGTATGCGGAGCTCCCTAGGCGCATCACGGAGGCGCTCATGCAGGATGACCGCATTCTCGCAGTAGATAATTTCCGCATGAGCTACAACAAGAAAGGCGACGTGCTCGCGGAGTTCACCGTGCACACGATTTACGGAGATGTAGACGCATCAAAGGGGGTGAGTGCAAGTGTATGAATCCATGACAGCGGACAATCTCGAAGCACGGATGATGACGCGTGTCAATCCGTCGCTCGACAAGCGCGAGGGCTCGATCATCTACGATGCGACGGCACCAGCCGCGATGGAGCTTGCAGAAGCGTACATCATGGCACGCGTCATCCTGAAACAGGCGTTCATCACGACGGCCGACCGCGACTTCCTCGCGCTGCGTGCGGCCGAGTATTCCATCTATCCGACCGACCCGACAACGGCAGAAGTGCTCGGCGAGTTCAGCGAGGACGTACCGCTCGGCACGCGCTTCACGTATCCTGCGACGGGCTTTGTATACGTCGTGAAAGCGCAGATTGACGCTGCAAAGCACACGTACAAGCTCGTCTGCGAGACAGCAGGCGCGGCAGGAAATGACTGCATCGGCGACATCCTGCCCGTCACGAATCTCACGGGGCTCAAATCGGCAAAGATCATCGAGCTCATCACGCCAGGAGAGGACGAGGAAGACACGGAAGTCTTTCGTGCGCGCGTCATCCGCGAACTCAATTCCAAGGCGTTCGGCGGCAATGGCGACGATTACAAGGAGAAAGTGCTCGCCATCAACGGCATCGGCGGCGTGAAAGTCTATCGCTGCTGGAATGGCGGCGGCACGGTCAAGCTCGTCATCCTCACGACGGAGTACAACACGGCGAGCACAGAGCTCGTCGCGCAGGTGCAGGAAGCTATCGACCCGCCGCCGCAGGGCAAGGGCTATGGCCTCGCACCCATCGGCCATACCGTGACTGTCGTTTCCGCGACGGCCGTGCCAGTCGATGTTGTGGCAGAAGTGCTGCTGAAAGACGGATATACGACGGATGACATTTTCGCAAAGGCGAAGGAGAGCGTCGGAACGTACCTTCAGAAGCGGCGCAAGGACTGGGCAGACGAAGGCGACCGCGAGCATCTCGTCATCCGTGCGGCCTTCATCCTTGACGCCATCCTGAACACGCCGCTCGTTGAAGATGTCACGAACGTCACCATCAACGGCGCAACGGATCACATTTCGCTCGCATCGGAGGAAGTTCCGACACTCGGCACGCTGACGCTGAAGGCGGTGAGCACATGAGTGAAGACCGCCTCGAAGGCATCGAACGCATCATCAACATGCGCCAGTACCTGACGCCGGTCAGCCGCGACAACAAGGACATCCAGTCCGTCATGGACACGGAGACCGTCGAATTTCAAGAGCTCTGGAACGCGCTCTGCGACTGCTTCAACAATGTCTATGTGAAGTACATGATGCAGTACGGCCTGTCGCAGTGGGAGAGCATCTACAAGTTGCATCCGCATGCAGACGAGACGTATGCAGACCGTCGCAAGCGCATCCTAGCCGCCTTTGCAGGGACGCGTCCGTACACGCTGCGGAAATTTCGGGAAATGCTCGACACCATCTATGGCAAAGGCACGCTGACGCCAATCGTGGATGGCAACAAGTACCTGTTCAACATGCAGATCAACTGGGACTTCGACAGCCGCCTCGACAATCTCCATGAATTCGTTGAGGAAATCGTGCCAAAGAATCTTTTGATTCTGTACACATACTTTTTCATTCCATGGGACGAGGTTGGCGACATCGACGATGATTTCA
>OMWS01000069.1 GCA_900314825.1 uncultured Veillonellaceae bacterium
TCTGCCCATGAGCGCATCCCGAAGGATGCGCTTTTTCCATATGAACCTGGCACACGCAAAAAAGGATCCGTCCATCGAGCCGTCGTCGATCGCGATGAGGTGGAAGTCATGTTTCCTCCCGGCCATACGCCACCCGCACCCGTTTCCCGCAGAACGCGATGCCGTATGGATGCACGTCGCGGATGCCGCGCGCCTCGAATTCCGCGAGGTATGCCCGCGTCCCGATCTGCGCCAGTGCTTCCTGCGCTTTCGTCTCCAGTTCTTCTTCCGTGTCCGCCGTCTTGAATTCGAGCAGGAATCCCGCGCCGTGCGGTTCGAGCGGGATCGCGGCGAGGTCGTAGCGGCCGCAGCCCGCCTCGCGGTTCGAGCGCACGTCATAGCGCGGGATGAGGATCGCCGTCATGCCGAGCACGAAGCCGTGGTAGAACGCCTCGCTCCCCTTCCCCGTATCGTAAAAACTCGCGAGCTTCATGAGATACGTCTCAAAACCGGATTGCACGTGCATCACGTCGCCTTTCAGCAGCGCGCGCATGAGCGCGACGAGGGCGGACTTGCTGAAGCCCTTCTGGTAGCGCTCCACGACCTCATTGTTGAAAAGCGTCATCATCTCGCGGTTCGGCAGGCGCAGCGTGTACTCGGGATCGCCCATGCTGCGGTCGACGGATGCGACCGTCAGGTAGCCCGTCGTCGCGAGCATGGTATAGAGCGCGTCCTGATTTTCGCCGATGTCGCTGTAAATGACGCCCTCGTTCAAGAACGACGTGACCGTGCCGCCCCGCATCAGCGTATCGAGCATCTCGAAATGGTCGCGGTCGGCGCTCGTCATGAGCTCCGCGAGGATCGCGTTGCCCGACGTGTTCACCCAATAGGCTTCCGCCCTGCATCCTTGGTCAAAATAATTGATGACCGACCATGGATTGTAAATCTCGTTGCCATCGAAACGATATCCATCATACCAGTAGCGGATTTCCGGGAGCTTGTCCGTACGCCCGAGCGCCTCCGCCATCCGCTCCACATCCGCTGTCGTGAAGCCAAACGCCTCCGGATATCGCATTTGCAGGATGCTGTCAACCTTCAAGTTGTTCAGCGAAGAAAAAATATTCTCCTTCGCGATGCGCAGCACGCCCGTCAGCACGGCAAAATCCAGCGACGGATTCGTCTTCAACGCGACGGAATAAAACTCGCGGAAGAAGTCGATGGCCTCGTCGTAATAGCGGTGTTCCCATGCCGATTGGACGGGGACGTCGTACTCGTCGAGCAGCAAGACCGGCTTTTTCCCGTAATGCTCCTCGAGCAGGCGCAGCAAGAATGCGAGCGCATCGACAAGCGCAGCGAAGTCTCCCTCGCCCGCCAGGATGTCTTGGAACTTCCGGCGGTCATAGGCCGTGAGCGGATCGTCGAGCAAGAACGCATACGCACGGAATACATCGCCCAGCCGCTGCCGCCCGCGCACCTGCATGATGTCCCACGTGAGCCCCTTCCAGCCCTTCATCGTGAGATAAAGTACCGGGCGAGAGCCCTGCAGCGCCATCATCCCGGCATCTTCCGCGACCTGCAGGCCGTCGAAGAGTGCCCGGTGCTCTTCCGCATGCGCGCAATCGAGGAAATACCGCAGCATGGAGAGCGTCAGCGTCTTGCCGAACCGCCGCGGCCGCGTGAACAGCGTCACTTCCGCATGTTCCCGCAAAAACTCGCAGAGGAACGGCGTCTTGTCTACGTAATAATATCCTTTCCGGAGTTTTGCAAAATCATCCACCCCGACCGGCATCGTCGTGTTCATCGCCTGCGCCCTCCCTAAAAAACGGCACGCCTTGCAAGCCTATGATGAGGTTTCGACAAGACGTGCCGTGATTCCTGCTAATTTTTTTCGATTCCCGGATTTTCCCTGCGGGAGATGCGTCAGTCCCTCCGATAGAGATCGCGCGTGTAGACTTTTTCCCGCACGTCGTCGAGCTCGCTGTCGTAGCGGTTCGCGAGGATCGCGTCGGACTGCTGCTTGAATGTCGCGAGATCGTTTTCGATGCGGCTGCCGAAGAACGTCGCGGGGCGGCCTTCCGCGTCCACCGCGGCGAGCGTCGGTTCGTAGACGATCACCTGCGCACCCTTCGCCTTGATGCGCTTCATGACGCCCTGGATCGAGCTCTGGCGGAAGTTGTCGCTGCCTTCTTTCATCGTCAGGCGGTAGACGCCGATCGTGACGGGGCGCTCTTTTTCTGCGTCGAACTCGATGTCGTCCTCGTAGTCGTAGCCGCCCGCGCGCTTCAGCACCTGGCTGGCGATGAAGTCCTTGCGTGTGCGGTTCGACTCGACGATGGCGCGGATGAGGTTCTGCGGCACGTCGGCGTAGTTCGCGAGGAGCTGCTTCGAGTCCTTCGGCAGGCAGTAGCCGCCGTAGCCGAACGACGGGTTGTTGTACTGCGCGCCGATGCGCGGGTCGAGGCAGACGCCGTCGATGATGGCTTTCGTCGAGAGGCCTTTCATCTCCGCGTACGTGTCGAGCTCGTTGAAATACGATACGCGCAGCGCCAAATACGTGTTCGCGAAGAGCTTCACCGCCTCCGCTTCCGTCGAGCCCATGAAGAGCACGGGCGTGTCCGTGTCGATGGCGCCCTCGCGGAGCAGACCTGCAAAGAACCGCGCGTCCTCCCGGAGCGCCGCATCGTCTTCATCCGCGCCCACGATGATGCGCGAGGGGTGCAGGTTGTCCGCGAGCGCGTGCCCCTCGCGCAGGAACTCGGGGCTGAAGAGGATGCGCCGGTGGTGGAACTTCTCCCGCACCCGCGCCGTGTAGCCAACGGGCACCGTGCTCTTGATGACGATGAGCGCGCCTGGCTGCACGGACAGCACGAGCGCGATCACCTGCTCCACGGCGCTCGTGTCAAAAAAATTCTTCCGCGCATCGTAATTCGTCGGCGCCGCGACGATGACGACATCCGCGTCCCGGTACGCCGCCGCGCCGTCCGTCGTCGCCGCGAGGTCGAGCTCCCTGTGCGCGAGGTACTCCTCGATCTCCGCATCGCGGATCGGGCTCTTCCGCGCATTGACGAGCGCCACCTTCTCCTCCACGACATCCACCGCCGTCACATGGCAGTGCTGCGCGAGGAGCACCGCGAGCGACAAGCCGACATACCCGAGGCCGGCGACGGCGACTTTTATTTTCTTCTGCTCTGACAAGCGAGCGACCTCCCTCTCTGCTGCGGATGCTATGACGCACGAAAAAACGCCCCTTGCGCGTTTCCGTGCAACGGCCGGAACCATGGTACGGGATCTCGCGCGTCATCCGGACACCGTGCGAGATGCCTCGGCCATGAATGCGCGCTTGTTTTCTTCCGGCGTCCGCGTCGGCCGGCCGAGGTCTTCGCGGGCGCCGATGGCGCTTTTCACGGCGAGGAACACGGGGCCTGCCGCCGTGCGAAGCGCTTGGAGCGCGCTGCCAAGCGTCGCGGCGTCCGTCGCGCTCCGCGCTTCCGCATAGCCGCAGCCGCGCGCGATGGCGGAAAGGTCCATCGTCCCCGCCGCCGTCGGGAAGCCGCCGACGGACTCGTGCGCTTCGTTGTCGATGACGATGTGGATGAGATTCTGCGGGTGCGTCTGCCCGATGACGGCCATCGCGCCCATATGCAGGATCGCCGCGCCGTCGCCGTCGATGCACCAGACGCGGCGCGAGGGCTTTGCGAGCGCGAGGCCGAGCGCGATAGACGACGCGTGCCCCATCGAACCGACGGTCAGGAAATCGTGCGCGTGATCTTCGCCGCGCGCCTCGCGCAGCTCGAAGATCTCGCGGCTCGCCTTGCCCGTCGTCGCGACGATGAGGTCGCCGCCCGCCGCATCGAGGATGTGCCGCAGGATGTCCTCGCGGCGCAGGGGATACGCGTTGCAGTACGACGGCAGCTGCTCCGCCGTCAATGCGCCTTTGGAAACGACGAGCGCCGCATCGCCGCCCTGCGCGAAAACGGCGCGGAAGCGCTCCATCACCGCCTGCAATTCCGCAGCGGTCGTCTCTTTCCCGACGATGAAGTGCGGGATGTCCAAGAGGTCGAGGAGCGGCAACGTGATCTTGCCCTGCTCCATGTGCTGTGGCTCGTCCTTCGTCCCCGGCTCGCCGCGCCAGCCGATGACGAAGAGCACGGGGATGCCGTAGACCGCGCGGTGGAGGAGCGACGCCGCCGGATTCACGACATTGCCCTCGCCGCTGTTCTGCAAGTAGACGACCGGCACGCGCCCCGTCGCCAGGTGATACCCCGCCGCGATCGCCGCCGCGTTCCCCTCGTTCGCGGCGATGACATGATGCCGCGGGTCGCGCCCGTACCGCGCCATGAGCGCGCCGACGAACGGCTTCAGGAGCGAATCGGGGACGCCGGTGAAGAAGTCCGCAGCGAGGATGCGCAGAAAATCCTTGGCGTTCACGCCGACGCTCCTTTCACTTTCGCTTTCAGGACGCTGGACGACACGCCCTGCGTATAGTCTGGCTCGATGACCTTGCCGCCCCATTCCGCTAGGACTTCGATGGCACGCGCGCGCACGGCAGCGAGCGGCCCTTCGCGCCAATCCTTGCCATGCACCATGAATTCCGGATGATACTTGCGCAAGTTCGGCTCGTAATCACGGGACTCCTGCCGCACGACATAGCGCACGGGCTTCAGCGCCTCGACGACGATCTTGCGCTGCCCGTAATTCATATACGGTTCCGGCTTGTACGTGCGGATGGCCTCGTCGGCAAACAGGCCGACCATGACATCGCCGTACTTCGCCGCGATGGTCAAGATATTGATATGGCCGGGGTGGATGATGTCCGCAGACATCGGGACATAGACGAGCGGATGACCGTTATACATGTGCATGCTCCTTTTCAAACTTCTCGATCCGGTCCCGCACAAAGCGGTCGGAAAAGATGGCCGGATTTTCGGTCGCGACCTCGGGCGTCAGCGGACGCGCGGGAAGCGTCTCGTGATGCACGCAGCCATCACACAGCGTCCCGCCGAGATCGTCTTCCATGAAGCGGCGGCGGATGTCTTTCATTTTTTCTCCGTACCAGCCCTCTTTCAGCGACACCTTGTTGAGGTCGGCGACGACGAGCCAGTCCTCGAAATCCGCATTTTCCACCGAAAGATACCCTTCACACGTGACGGAGATGGCATCGAACGGCAGGTTGCAGCGGCGACGCGTCTCATGATCCTCCTCGCATTTCAAGAGCGTATCGATCTCCGGCATATAGCCGCCCTGGTTGTAAACGTACTTGAAGACCACCTGGTCCGCGAGCCCGTCGAAAACTTCAGCATACCGGTCTTTCACCTTCTCCGTGAAGCGCGTGAGGATGCCCGTGACGTAAATCTTGTACGAGCGGCCGCTCTCTTTGCGATAGTCGTTCAGATACCGCAGATGCTCCATGACCTTGTCAAAATCATCGCGGCCATGGATGAACGCATAGAGCTCGCGCTCCGGCGCGTTGATGGAAAACTTGATGCTGTCGAGCCCCGCATCGATGACAGCGCGGATGCGTTCCGGCGTCGCAAGCGAGCCGTTCGATGTCAGGTAGACATATTCGTAACCGATCTCCTTCGCCTTGCGGATGTAGTCCGGCAGCTCCTTCACGAGGAACGGCTCGCCCGTCGCGTAAAAGCCGACTTCGCGCGTGCCGAGGTCGTAGGCCTCCTGCAGGATGCGGGAGACGAACGCCGGATCGATGAAGCGCACGGGGCGCTTCATTTTCTGATGCGCGCAAAAGATGCACGCATGATTGCAGGCGTTCGACGTCTCGATCAAGAAATTCGTATACGGAAACGGCGGCTCGAGAGAATACAGCTCCTCCCGGTCCGCCTTTTTCAGGTTGACGCGTTCTTGCAAATCCATGATGAAAGCTCCTCTTCCCTCAAATCTCCCCTGGAATCAGGCGGATGATGTCCTTGAACGGCATCAGGGACGCGTCCGCTTCGAGCGCCCGATGATGCTGCAAAATCGTCTCCGCCGTCCGCTGCATCGCGGGGACTTCCGCACGCATCAGCTGGTTCGCGTAAATGACGATGTTGACGCCGCGCGCATGGAATTCTTCTTCGCGCACGGCATCGAACGAGGTCGGGACGACGACGAGCGGCGTGCGGGCGTCCTCCGCGCGGAACTGCTCGACGAAAGCGAAAATCTCCGCAGGGTCTTTCTTCCGGCTGTGGATCATGATGCCATCCGCGCCGGCCGCGACGAACGCCCGCGCCCGTGCGAGCGCGTCTTCCATGCCCTTCTCGAGGATCAGGCTCTCGATGCGCGCGATGATCATGAAGTCCGGAGATTTCTGCGCTTTCTTGCCCGCCCGGATCTTCGCGGAAAATTCTTCGATGGTCGCCTGCGTCTGGCGGACCTCCGTGCCGAAGAGGCTGTTCTTCTTCAGCCCTTTCTTGTCCTCGATGATGACCGCCGAAACGCCGAGCTTCTCGAGCGAGCGCACCGTGTAAACGAAATGCTCCGTCAGGCCGCCCGTGTCGCCGTCGAAGATGATGGGCTTCGTCGTGACCTCCGTGATGTCATCGATCGTACGAAAGCGGCTCGTCATATCGACGAGCTCGATGTCGGGCTTGCCCTTCGCCGTCGAGTCGCACAGCGAGCTGATCCACATCGCATCAAATTGGCGTGCGCCCGCGCCCTCATGCACGATCGTGTTTTCCACGACGAGCCCCGTCAGGCCGTCATGCGCCTCCATGGCCGTGACGAGCTTCCCCATATGGAGGAGCTTCCGCAAGCGCCCGCGGCGGCGATCAGGCAGCGACAGCGCCGCCCGCGCACGTCCCTCGAGCTCGGCATATTCCTGCTCTTTCGAGAACGGCAGATCGACGATCTTCCCGCCGTATGCGGCCAGCAGCGCCTCCACCTCGTCGCGCAGCTTCCGCTGGAATCCCGTCAGCCAGTCATCGCCATGCACGACGATGTCCGGATGATACGTCTCGATGGCTTTCCGATAGCTGAGCTCATCCTGCGGCACGACTTCCGCAACGCCTTTGATTCCTGCGATGAGTGCTTTGCGCTCTTCGAAGCTGACCAATGGATACTGCCGGTAGCTTGCGACGACCTCGTCCGTCAAGATGCCCGCGATGAGCCTTCCATACGTTGCTGCCTCGCGGATGATCCGGATATGCCCGCCATGAATCATGCTCGTCGAAAAGCACATATAAACCGTTTTTTCTTTCTCCACTCCGTCCGTCTCCTCTCACGCTTCTTCGGATGCATCAGCCTGCAGCATCCACCGGGCGGCATCCGGCAGCCGCTCCGACCGGCAGCAGCGGAAACCAGCTTCCGCAAAGAGCGGTTCCATATCCATCGCAGCTGCCTCTTCCACGCACAAGAATCCGTCCTGCCGCAGGGCCTGCCGGATCTGCCCCAGCAGCGGCAGCCGCTCCGCCGACGGGATGCACTCCCACACCCGCCGCAGATAAATGACGTCATATTGGCTCTGATAGAGGATCGGGCTCTTCAAAACATCGGCACACGCGAAAATGGCCTGCGCATCCGCCCCCGCTGCTGCCTTGAGGCGCGAAACCGCCGTGCGGGACGCATCCACCGCCGTCACGAATGCACCCTCGCGCAAGAAGTACAAGCTGTCTTGCCCGATCCCGCACCCGAGCTCGAGGATGCGGAGTCCCGAAAGTGACGCGACCCGTTCCCCTGCCGCAGCCAGCCACGCTTTCACCGCGCCAGCAAACGAGCTCGGCGCATCCCAACCGTCCGCAACGGCCGCATACGCCTCGTCCCACGATTCCGCCAGCCGCAACGAAGCGCTTTTTGCCGCAGGTACTGCCTGCAAGATGCGATCGACACACGCCTGGACGGAAAGCGTCCCATCGTTCACCAGCCGGACGTCCGGATGCTTCGGAAATTCCGTTGTCCCCTCGAGACCGGCGACATGCGTGACCTTGCCCTCTGCAAAGCGCGAATACAAGCCTTTCCGGTCCCGCTTTCGCAAGACGTCCATCGGCACATCCAGAAAGACTTCGATATAGCCGTCGATATGCGCGCGATTCCAGTCCCGCACCTCGTCGAACATCGAGATCGTGCAGAGGATGACCCAGAGTCCCTGGTCCGCCAGATATTTCGCCAAGCGCCCATACTTGCTCGCGCGCACGAAGCGCTCTTCCCGTGTATATCCGCCCGTCGTGACCAGTTTCAGGATATCCCCGTCGAGGATGACGAGGCGATCCGTCTGTTCCCGCAACCGGTAATACAGCGCTGTCCCGATCGTCGTCTTCCCGCTCCCCGAGAGCCCCGTGATCCAATACACGCGTCCTTGTTTCTCCATGAATGACTCCTTTCCCCGCCTAACGCATCTCCACCCGCACCCGCTTCCCGCAGAACGCGATGCCATACTGCAGCACATCCGTCACGCCCTGCGCGCGCAGCTCTGCGAGGTAGTCTTTCTCCGCGATCTGCGCGAGCGCGGCCCGGGCTTCCGTTTCCAGCGCGTCCGCGCTTTCCGCCGTCTTGCACTCGATGACCATGCCGCGCCCGCCTTTTTCCCGTGGGAACGCCGCGATGTCGTAGCGCCCGTAGCCCGACTCGCGGTTCGAGCGGATGGCGTAGTCGCCGATGAGCGTCGCCGTCAGGCCGAGGACGAAGCCGTGGTAAAAGGCTTCTTTTCCTTTCGCTGCGTCAAAGCTGCTCGTGAGCATCTCGAGGTACTCCTGGAGCCCCTCGCGCACCGTCTCGATGTCGCCGGCGGCGAACGCCTGCATCAGATCTTCGAGCTCGATGCCCATGTCGTCGCTGTGGTAGCGATCCATGACCTCGATGCGGAAGAGGGAGCGCAATTCCTTGTTCGGCAGAGTGAGTTCCGCCCGCTTGCCCAGCTCATCCGTTCTGATCCGCTTCGTCGTGAGGTAGCCTGTCGTGACGAGCATCGTATAGAGGGCGCTCTCGTTCTTGTAGATTTCCCGGTAGATGACGTCCTCGCGGACGCGCGTGAAGACGGAGCCGCCTTGCAAGATTTCCTCGAATTTGTCAAGAACGGGATTCCGCGCATGGCGCAGCATATCGCCGAGGATCGAATTGCCCGACGTGTTGACCCAATACGTATCCGCCTCGCAGCCGCTATCGAAATAATTGATGACCGACCACGGATTATAGATCTCATGCCCGGCGAAGCGATAGCCGTCATACCAATGCCGGAGTTCCGGCAACGTGTCCTCGCAGCCGAAATCCCGCGCAATCTGCGCGACCTCCTCCGGCGTGAAGCCGAACGCTTCCGGATATCGTGTCCGGAAGATGCTGTCCACCTTCAGATTATTGAACGCCGAAAAGATGTTTTCCTTCGTGATGCGCAGCACGCCCGTCAAGACGGCGAAATCGAGCGAGGGATTCGTCTTCAGCGCGCTGGAGAGGAAGCGGCGGAAGAAATCGATGGATTCCTTGTAATACCCATGCTCCCATGCGGATTGAACGGGCGCATCATATTCGTCGAGCAGGAGGACGGCCTTCCTGTCATAGTGCTCCTCCAAGAGGCGCAGCAGGAAAGCCAGCGACTGGTTGTAAACTGCGAGCTCCCCCGTCCCGTCGAGGATGTCCCGGAACATCTTGCGGTCGCGCTCTTTCAACGCGTCCCGGAGCAGGAAATCATACTGGCTGAACAGATCGCCCACGGCGAGGCGGATGTTCGACTGCTGCTCTCTCCAAGAAAGCGCCCCCCATTCCTTCAGCGTGAGGAAGAGCACCGGCCGCGAGCCTTGCAGCGCCATCGCTTCCGTATCGTCCGAGACCCTGAGCCCGTCGAACAGCCGACGGTGCTCCTCCCCGTCCTCAATGTCGAGGAAATACCGCATCATGGACAGCGTCAGCGTCTTGCCGAACCGCCGCGGCCGCGTGAAGAGCGTCACTTCCGCAGGATGCTTCAAGAACTCGCACAAGAACGGCGTCTTGTCCACGAAATAAAACCCGTCCCGCACCTTCGCGAAATCATCCACCCCGACCGGCATCACCGTCTTCATCGCCTGCACCTCCCAAAAAGACACGTCCTGCGAACCTATAGAAAGGTTTCGACAAGACGTGCCGTGATTCCTGCCAAGCTCTTGATTTCTGTTTTCCGCTTTACGGATCGTAAAACAGCCGTTCGTCCCCGATGCCGCGCGCTGTCAAGCCGTCATATATGCTGCTTCCGTATTTCGCGCTGGAAATCAGGATGGGCGCCTCCGGATAGCGGTGGAGATCCTCCGGGGACAGGACGGTTTTCCCTTCGAATACCATGCCATCAGCATCGCCATCAGCGAAAAGGTGAAGTGAAACGCATGGGTCAAGTTCACCTGCTGCCCGGCGGGGCCCCGCAAGTCGCGCAAATCGTCCGCGACCTCCGTACCCCCCCCGAATTCTGAAAATACTATAAAATTGTAGTCAATTTCTCCAAGGGCAGCATCCAGCTGCTCATACGGCATCGCCCGCTCCGCCAATCCGTAATGCTGCAACCGCTCCTCCATCTGCGGCGTCATCGCCGTCACGACGGCGGCGATCTCCACGTTCCGCTCGTCAAGCGCATGCATCGCGATGTCGATAGCATTTTCGAACACGATCAGCAAAATTTTCATTCTATCACACCTTCGCATAACCGGCATTCGCTCCAATGTACAAATGGTGTTGACCTCCTCATTTCTTCGCACGCAAATATTCGCGGATGAATTTGGACGCATCGATAATCCGTTCGGCTGCCAGCCCTGCCCGAAGCAACCGCTCCCGTACGCAATGCACAATTTCGGCATTGTCAATCGCGATGTAGACCGTCGCATCGAGTTCATGGAATTCCCCGACATTCACGACGGGCAGCCCAAGACGCATCGAGGCCGGTGCTCCTTCTGAAACGACGAAACCGTAAAACGCTTTCCCCTGCGATTGGAAATAGCGTCCGAGCCGATGTCCGAAATCACCCGCGCCATAGATGTATCGCTTCTGATCGTCCGGATTCCTCTGCTCTGACACGCGATACTGCCCTGCCGTCGGCATCACTCCATCCGTATAAAGACGCTGCCCCGGGGAAAGCTCCGGACGGAGGGCAGGCACCAGCTTCTTCGGCCGGCCGGCTGCATCCTCCGGCGGACAATTCTCGCCATGCGCCGTGATTTCCAAAGCACGCTGGTAAATCCACGCATGAAATTCCTTGGAGACCTCCGCATCCGGCCAATCCGGCCATGCGTCAAGCGTTTGATGCTCCACCTTGAACGGCAGGTCAAACAATTTTTTCAATTCGTCGGGCGAATATTTCTGCCCATCATAATAACGCAGTTTGTAGCCCCAGACCTCGAAGTTTTTCGCATTCAAGAGCTCGATGCGGTAGCTGTCCAGTGCAGACAGGTGCTCCGGATGCGTCTTGTACACGGGCGTGATATCGAAACCTTCCGTCCCGTCCACGATGCCGCCATCCTCGCCGTTCGTCGTGACGTGCATGCACGTTTTTGACCATGGGATGCGCAAAAACGCGCAGAGCGCTTCCGTCGTCTCACGAGGATAAAGCTTCAAATCCTCGAAGCGCACCTGACGGGTGTTTTCCAGCTTGGGATCATCCGCATCCAAGTAGTACCCGTACGGTTCTCCGGACGCATAATATTTCAGGAAGACGAGCGGATTCGGCTGATACTGGTTCGGACCATAGGTCAGCATGAAGTTCTGCGTCGTCCCCAGTGTCGAGATCGGCGCACGCACGATGCCGACGGTTTTCCGATAGCGGAATCCCTGCAGCATCTCTTCTTTCATCATTTCCTGCCGCTCCAGCGACAGGCCGAAATACGTCACCGACTTCCGTTGCCAGAGGCCCCTGTGCTGATCGTAAAACATTGCAGGCGCGATTCTCTGACGGAACGTGCGACCGACCGCCATATTGATGGCGATATAGAACGCACGAAACCAATCAGCCGCCCCATACATCTTCTGCGGATCCAGCGCAGATTCCAGCGCCGCAAAGAAGCGTGGCAGGCGTTCATCATATCGATATTTCAACGCGCCCCTCATGTTCGAATCCCATAAGAACTGCTCCGCTTCTCCTGCAGGGTGCCTCAAATGCTCGATGGCTTCTGCCGCGGTCCTGCCCGCGAGGAAAATCTCGTACACGACGGGAAATGCCGCGAGCCCCTGCCAGCCGATCGTCAGCAGGGAAGGATGGCTGTCCAGGACCATATTGAAGAAATCCGATCCCGAGCATCCGCGCGGAATCGTCGCGACGACCTCGACGATCTCCTCCACAGAAAGCGGCTCCGGCTCTTTCTGTCGCCCCCCCCGTAGACGGTTGTTCGTCACCATCAAACGAGAAGACAGCCTTCCCCGCGTCCGTCACGCCGCTCCAGTCCTCTTCCCGCATCGCGCGCTCCAGCTCATCCTTAGACGAATAGCGCAAATACAAGTGATTGTCCGCGCCGAAGCGCTCGCTCGTGCGCAGGCAGTCGCACATCCATGTCAGTTCTTTGACATCATACGCATCCTGCAGCACGATCGGCGTCGGCGACTCGACCTGCGCGAGGAACTCCTGCAAGCGCGACGACGGCCGCTGCTCCCCCGTCGTCCCCATATCATCCTTCGGCAAACGTTCGATATAACGTTCCATTCGATCTGCTCCATTTCCTTATGCGTTACTCTCTGCATATAAGGATTCGCCCTGTCGGTCGCTCTTTCCTGCTATCCGCTGCAAATATCCATCCATTTTTTTCACCATGCAATCCCCGTCCAGTCTTGCAGTTTCCGCCCGTCCGACGTAAAATATAGGCAAGGGAGATAATGCGATGACGCCATCGATCAAGCCGTGGAAAGAACTGACCTTCACCGACGATTACATGTTCAAGAAAACCATGGAAGCCCGTAGGGTCTGCAAGGGGATCTTGAACCGCGTCCTTCCGTGGAACGTCCGCCGCATCACGTACTTCGAGAAGGAAAAAGAATTCGATCTTCGACGGAAGCCAGTCGATTTACCGATTCCCGCGCACCTGCGTGGGAAATCCCTCGCTCGTCCTTCCCGATGAAACGGAACTTATCTTTGTCACATCGAAAGGTAGCCGCAAGGGTCTGCCGAAATCCACCTGCGCGTTCCTCGACTACATCGATGGGAAAATCTCGAACGACCCGCTGGTAAAGCGCATCGAGGAACGCATCCATACCGTGAAGCAACAAGAATCAGAGGAGCGTGACTACATGATGTTTGAACTGAGACGCCAACAAGAACGCCTGATGGAAACCAAAGAAGCGCGCGCGGAAGCCAGAGCCGAAGGCATGGCCGAAGGCATGGCCGAAGGCATGGCCAAGGGCGAAGGGCATACCGTCCTCAATATGATTCTCGACCATGCGCCACTGCATCTCATCCAGAAGTATTCCGGCTGGTCTGCTGATCAGATTCTCGACTTCGCCAAAGAAAATCATCTCGCCATTACGTAACGACGACCCGCTTTGCGGCTCCGCAGCAATCCGCTGCGGAGCCATTTTTCTTGCTCAGATGAAGTTCACCTGCCCCGGCGGGCGCCTCCGCGCGCCGAGGTGCTTGTCCCGCAGCCGCTCCTCCATCCGCTCCGAAGCACAATTTTTGTTGGGCTTCTCATTTCTGTGACCGCAAATGTCCGCGAATGAATCCGGACGCATCAACAATCCGTCCGGCTGCCAGCCCCTCCTGAAGCAGCTGCTCCCGCACGCAGCGCACGGCCTCTGCATTGTCGATTGCGATGTAGACGGTCGCATCGGTTTCATGGAAATCCCCCACATTCACGACAGGCAACCCCATGCGCATGGAAGCCGGCGCTCCTTCGGATACGATGAAGCCATAAAACGCCTTTTTCTGCCCTTGGAAGTAACGTCCGAGCCGATATCCGAAATCCCCCGCGCCATAAATATAGCGCTTGGGTTCTCCCTGTTTCCGTCCTTCCAGTCCGGTGGCGCAGCGCTCCCCGCTCGTGGGCATCGTACCGTTCGTGAAAATGCGCTGGCCTGGCGCGAGGTCTGGATAAAGCACCTGCACAAGGCATTTTGGCCGACCATCCTTGCCGACGGGCGGGATCGTTTCACCATACGTCATGACCTCGCATGCTCGTTTGTAAATTCGCGCGTGGAATGCTTCAATCACCTTTGCGTCGGGCCACCCCGGCCAATTATCGAACGTTTGCGTCTCCACCTTGAACGGCAAGTCAAAGAGCTTCTTGAGCTCCTCATCCGAATATCGTTGTCCGTCATAATACTTCAAA
>OMWS01000095.1 GCA_900314825.1 uncultured Veillonellaceae bacterium
GGGACTCGTGTCGCGGAGCCGCAAGAACTCCTTCATCACATGGACATCGCTTCCGATGTCGTTCGGCTGGTACTTGTCCAAATGCTGCATCACCTGCGGAGCGATGACCTGGCAATCAGGGCAGCTCGGCATTCCGTAAATCTTGATCATACGAATCCCCCCATATCTTTTGCTTGCTTCATTCAAGTATATCGAATGAACGCTCCAAAATCAACAAAGAAGCCCCTTCCTGGCATCGATGAAAAGCATCACGGCACTTGAAAAAGCCTTCGCTCGCGCTTATCATAATCGATAGAGAAAAACATTGTCCAAATTCGAAACCACACGCAGAAAGGAGATCCCTATGAAAAAAATTATCGCATTTACTTTGAAAGGTTGCCCGTATTGCTACAGCGCGCAAGAAGCGTACCAAAAGCTCCAGCAGAAGCCAGAATACAAAGATGTCACCATCGAGTGGATTGATGAAGAAAAACATCCTGATCTAGCCATGAAATACGATCACTACTATTGCCCGTCGCTCTTCGTTGATGGCAAAAAAATCTACGAAGCGCATCCTGGCGACAATGATGACTATATCTACGGCATGGTCAAAAACGCCATGCATGCAGCGTTAGCATAACCGGAGGCGAATCCATCATGTGGAAGCTACTGCAGAAAATCTTCCACAAATTGCGTGATTGTTTATTTCCGACTGGATCGCAGCTCTCTGACGAAGATCCCGACAAAGAAACTTCTTCAAAAGAAGCAACGACAGCCGCCACAACGAACAAGCAGCCCCAGTCTGAAACGCCCATCCTAAAGAAAGATGCGCTGACGCCTGTTGATCCATGCCGTCCTGTCTTGCATCTAGCCCGCCAATCGGGCGTCAAGCCCGTACTGCTCATCGGCTATTATCAGCCAAATCGGCAGGAGCATCCGACCGATGCCACATTTTCGCATCTGTTTCTGTATCCATATTCCCGCAAACGTTCGGATCTGCAGGTGTTCACTCCATCCGCCTATGTCAAAGATGCACGGCCGCTCGCTGACAAACTGGTGAAAGATGCTCCCGCGCAAAAGAAATATCAGATGCTACTCGTGGCTTATCCAGAAGCGACAGAATGCAACGGAACGCTATACGGCATCTTGCGGCCAGCCTTCGACATCACCGACGAGCCGCTCCTATTCCGCATCGGGAAAAAGGTGACCGCTCCGAAATCAGTCATCCAGCAATGCTTCCGCCCTGACCTGCGTCCATACCTGAAAAAGAAAAACGTCCCGCATGCAAAGCAATCCAGCAATGCTCCCAACTTCCGCAAGGAAACACCAAAAACGAAAGACGAACTCCAGATCGAGCGATGGAACCGTGTGCTCAAGCAGAAGCGGTCCTCGTCGGCTTTCCAAAAGGATTTCATCCGCACGCCGCTCATCGACATCGCCGAGCAGGCCGGCGGGCGACCTGTAATATTCTACGGGACGTTCATTCCCGAAAAACGACCGAACGCCGTCCGCAGCTGCTTCCGCGACATCAAACCATATTTTCCGAATATCCCTGAATATGCCATCAAGGTCATCACCGACCATCTGATGATCGAGGACGCAGGCAACCGATCCTACAGTTTCGGGCAGATCCGCCAGAAAACCGAGCGATACGGCAGGCGCGTCCTGCTCATCGGCTATCCACATCTCTACATCAACAAAGGCTTCGTCCGCTGCGGATTTCGCTTGGCAAAAAATCTCGGGGTAAGCGCCATCCTCTATGGCAACACGCAAAAGAACGGCAGGTTCATACTGCCAGATGCCGTTCTTGCCAAATGTTTTCTACCGAACGCAAAAGATTATCTCGAGCCCCCGATGACTTAATCACGCTCACACATTCAGGCACAAGATGAAAGGGACTTGTTCATGGATTGGACTTCCGATGAACCGCTGGACGCGAGCGCCTTACGAGCCGTTGGTCGCACCGCCATTTCGCTTATCTCGCAGGACTTGGCACCTACGGCATCAATCATATGCTCATCACGCGTGCTGGCAGTTGCGGCTGCTATTACACGCTCGTCACAGACTTACGCGTTCCTCCAGATTCCGCTTGCAAAGAAGAAGCCTGCCTTTACAAGTGGAGCGGATCATGCAAAGCTTGCGTCCGCCGTTGTCCGACGGGCGCATTGCAAGTCGATGCCTATGACCGTGCGCTTTGCGCAAAAGCCGGCGACATCCTTCAAAAAGAAAGCGGGTGCACGGAAAAAAGCATCTGCGGCAAATGCCTTGTCGGCATCCCATGTGCATTCGTTGCACCATAAAATAAGATTCACTGTACGATCGTGCTGGAGCGAAACATCATTCCGGCACGATTTTTGATTGAATTTTATTTGAATCATGAGTATAATACTCGTAAGTATAATACTCATGAAGGTGATTTTATGTTTGGTCGAGCACAAGAACTTGCAGTCCTCGAGGAAGCCTATCAAAAAAGCACCTTCCAATTCATCGTCATGTTCGGCCGCCGCCGTGTCGGCAAAACGACGATCCTGCAAGAATTTGCCAAAAAGCACCCAGCCGTCTTCTTTCCCGCGCAAGAGAAGAATGACGCGCTCAACCTGCACGACTTCTCAGAGTCAGTAGAGCGCTTCTTCACTGGCGATTTCCTCGGGGTGTTCCCCGATTGGTCCAAGGCATTCGCCTATATCGGCCGCCAGGCGGCACCAGAGAAACGCGTCATTCTGATCATCGATGAATTTCCCTTCCTTGCAGCGCAGAATGCAGCCATCAAGAGCACGCTCCAACACGCCATCGACCATGACTGGAAAGACAAGAACATCCTCTTGATTCTCTGCGGTTCGAGCGTCAGCTTCATGGAGAACGAGATCATGGGCTACAAGAGCCCGCTCTACGGGCGCATCACGGGGCAGATGGAGATTCGCCCGTTCGATTATCTCGATGCGACAACGTTCTTCCCGAACTATCGTGCGGAAGACCATCTGCTCGCTTACGGCATCCTCGGCGGCATACCGCGCTATCTTGCGGCATTCGATGACAGTCGTTCCATCGAAGAAAACCTAGCAAAAGAGATTCTTCCCGAAAACACATTCCTGCATGACGAACCGCAGATGCTTTTAAAGATGGAGCTCCGCGAGCCGAACGTCTACAACAGCATCCTCGAAGCGATCGCGGGCGGCGCCAACAAGCTCACGGCCATCGCCGACCGCATCCATGAAGATCGCAGCAAATGCGGGAAATACCTCCAGACGCTCCAGAACATCCGCCTCGTGCGGAAGATCACGCCGTGCGGGGAGCCCGCGACGAGCAAGAAAAGCATCTACGTCCCTACGGATTTCTACTATACGTTCTGGTACCGGTTCATCTTTTCGAGGAAAAGCTATTATGCCCTCCTCGACCCGGAGGATGCCGCCCGCGACATCATGGACGGCATCAGCGATTACATGGGGCCGGTCTTCGAGGCCGTCTGCCAAGAGTATCTCTTGCGGCAGGCAAAAAAAAGAGCGCTCCCCTTCGTCCCCGCAGCCATCGGCAAGTGGTGGGGGACGAACCCGGCGCTCAAAGCACAAGACGATGTCGACATCCTGGCCGTCGACCGCACAGGGACGGAAGCGATCTTCTGCGAATGCAAGTACCAGAGCCGCCCGATGCCCATGGAAGAATACGACGATCTCATGACCGCCACGACGGCGTTCCCGAAAATCACGAAGCGCCACTTCTTATTCTTCAGCAAAAACGGCTATACGAAACCGGTCAGTGAGCGAGCAGCACGCGAAGGAGTGTTGCTCTTGATGATACCAGATCTCTATCGTTCATGAATGCGTTTCCGCCCGCTTCAGCGAGACAATCAACCAATCGAACTTCGCAGCGAACCTCTCATTGTTTTCTGCCGTACGCTTGTGCGGGCCTTTGAGGTGCGTCTTCTTTGAGGAACGGCGCGCCTTCTTTACCGTATAGCGCTCATAGAGCAGACGGTCGATATTTTCTGACGTGTATTGCCAGCCGTTCTGGTGAACGACATACCCGCCTTTCCCGAGTACCATAGCAGCGACGCCGTAGTCTTGCGTGACTACGACGTCGCCTTTTTTGCATGCATTCGCCACAGCGATATCCACCGCATCCGCGCCCGCACCGATCACATGGACTTCTCCGACTTCCGACTGCAAAACATGGTTTGTGTCACAGAAAAGATGCAGTGGCACCTGATGTTTCCTTGCGATGCGCTCGATCTCCGGAACGACGGGACACGCATCGGCATCGACAAAAATTTGAAACGAAATCACCGTCACCCCCTTTGCAAAATCCTTGTCAGAAAATAACGTCGACGATCTTCTTGACCTCAGCTGGAGAATATCCGGCCTTGTGAAGCCGATGAACGACATCCGATTTGTAGTATGCCTCTTCACCTTCGATGCCGAACTGCTTCGTGTAGCGCCACTTGTCGCCGTAGCCGTAGTCTTCGAAATAAAATCCGAAGTCCTCAACCTTGTCGCCGAGCTCGTCAACCAGGCGTTCGGCGTCATCCGTGTCCATGTACATGCACGCAAACTCGACATAGTCGTTTTTCGCATACATGGACCCTTTCTCGGCATGGATGTTCAGGTCTTCCATCGCCTATTTGACGTCGTCGAAATATTTCTCATCGCAGTAGATTTCTGCATTGCAGTGAATATCGCTCAAGACGATCGCCTCCTGTTCAGTTTTCAGCACGCCTTGCGGCGGCCGTTGCGGTAGTTCTCGCGGATGCGTTCCTGCTCTTCCTTCGGGAGCGCGCGGAAGGCGTCGCCGACCGGCAGGTTGAGATTGGAGCGCGGCATATAGACGCAATTCTCGATCAGGCTCTTGCGGCTCTTCTGGTGCTCCGAGATGTTCTGCAGGCGCGTGACGAGCTCGCGGTTCGCATTCGCGAAGTTCGCGAGCGGGCGCAGCACCTCGATGGCGTCCTTGTACGCCTGACGCTGGATATGGATGTTTCCCGCGTAAAATAATCAGGAGCACCGTTGCACTGATACGATTAACCTCGAGCCACCCATTGACGCAAATTCAGTAGAAGCAAAATCAAATTGCTCCCTTTTTTACTTGCCTGTCTTTTTGATCAATGATATATTTATTTCATACAAATAGTTAATTGACTTTGTTAAGTGACTTTCATGAAGAAGAAGGTGTTTAAATGGGGCTACGATATCGAAAGCAACTGACGACAGCCATCTCTGAAGACAGTTCTGAAAAGCTAGACGAATTAGCGGAAGAAGAAGGAAAACCGAAAGGCAGGGTCCTGGACGACGCCATCAAGTACTTGTATAACAGCAGCAAAAAGGAAGATGCAAAAATGGAACATAACTGTAAAGTCATCACGATTGCTACGAACAAGGGGGGGGCAGGCAAGACGACAAGCGCTGCAGCAATTGCCGATATCCTCTCGCGTCGTGAGAAACGCGTTCTCCTCATCGACGGGGATCCTCAAGGAAACCTCTCGAAACGTTTTGGCTATCCTCCGAATATGCTCCCGGAGAATTACCTGGGGGCACTCATCTTGGATCGCATGAAGAAGACAGACGCTGCCCCACATGAAATCAGCTATTACATCAACCAGTGCCCTGGCTTCCCGCACATCGACATCATCGTCTCAGACCTCCGGCTTGATGGCGATTACAGCGTCATGAATGCCGAGAACGTCCGCGGCACGATTGTCTTCCGCAAAATCATTAACGAGGTGCGCACGATGGATCAATACGACTACGTAATCATCGATACGCGCCCGTCACTCGCCAACGAAGTCGGTGCGATTTTCGTTGCATCCGATTACATCATGATTCCTGTCGAGCCTACAGAAGATGCTATTTTTGGAGCAGACGCAACCATCCAGTTCGCTGGTGCCTGCCGTGATATGAACCCGAAGCTTTCCGTTCTCGGCATCTTTATGACAAAAGTCTATGATCGCAACAAAAGCTTCCGTGAAGCTGCGCCCGTCATTCGTGAAAGCTGGGAAGAAGATGTCTTCAAGACTCTCATCCCGCGCAGCCAGGATGCCGACAATGCTGGAAACGAAGGCAAACCTGTCACGGCCATGTTTTCGAACAAGAAGCTTTCCAAGCGCTACGAACAGCTTGTTGACGAAGCAATCGAGCGCATCGAGAAAGGAGTGACACTGGATGCTTAAAAACTTCAAGGCGACAAGCACAAAAGCGCAGCCGAAAGATATTCAGCATCCCGTGGGTGTCTCCGAGCGGATCCGTAGCATCGTGGCCGGTGAAACAGCACCGTCTTCAACAGATAAAACGCCGCAAGAGAATCGCGGCGATGTCAATACCGTCCTTTTCGATGTCATTGGCTCGCACGGGGAATTCAGGTCCATCCCATTGAATCTTCTTGTGCCGACACCCGATGAGTGGAACAGGTTCACACCCATTTCCGACGAGAAGAAAGTTCTCATGGCAGACAGCATCTATCGCAACGGCCTCCAGCAGCCGATCGTCGTCCGCGAAGCCGAAGACGGCATATTCCAGATCCTGGCCGGCAACACGCGCACGGAAATCTACCGTTTGCTCTTGGATCTGACGCACAAGGATCTGTATAAATCTATCCCTGCGGTCGTATACAAGCATGGAACTATCACGGATGACCAGGCGCGCGAGATCGTGTCCGACACGAATTACATCCAACGTGCAGAACTATCGAAATCAGACCGTGCATTCGCTATCCATACCAAAGTCGAGGCACTTAGGAAAAGCGGCATCAAGAAAGTCTTTGAAAAAGTAGCCGAGGACTTCAACCTCAAGCGGTCCTCGGCCTATTACTGGGACAGCATCTTCAAGCTTATTCCCGAATTCTTTCAGCTGTACGAAAATGATCAGCTCGACATTAAAGCATCCGCCCGTATCGGTGGATTCCCAGAAAACGTGCAACGCAAGCTCTACGAGGAGCGAGACATCCTGACGAACGAGATTATCATGAAGATTCCCGCCAACACGTATCCAGAGCTTGTCATCAAGAAGCTCCACGAGATCATCGATGAGATGAGCCGCCCTGTGCAAAAAACGCAAGGCAATTGGAGCATCCATGACACAAGCTCCGGCTACTCCATCACCATTTACGGGAAACAGGAATCTGACAGGAAGCCAGTACTCCTCTTCCTCCCAGAAAAGAAGCTTAAGGGGTTCATGAAAAAATACGACGAATACATCCTTCATCAAGACTGACATGCAAAGAAGCCGCCCTTTTCGTGCAGCTTCTTTTTTGTATGCTATCACCCGAGTTTTGAAAATCAAAGTGGCTTCAGCCCTTATATATCAAGGGCTGAGGCCACTTTCTTCTCGAATAAAATATACTTACGCCATGACGTTCACTT
>OMWS01000070.1:0-13658 GCA_900314825.1 uncultured Veillonellaceae bacterium
ATCACGACGACGAATATTTCTTTTTGAAACTCATCGACATGAGCCGACATTGACCAATGACGCTACGCGAATCCCACAGGAAAAATGATTGAGCCGAAATTTTGATGCCCGTCTGGGAATTTTTCCAGAACAACATCTTGACGAAGCCGCAGTTCTTCATCGGCTTCATCGTCTTCGCTGGCTACGCGCTGCTGCGCAAGCCGATCTACGAATGCCTCGCCGGCTTCATCAAAGCCGTCGTCGGCTACATGATCTTGAACGTGGCTTCCGGCGGCTTGGTCGGCAACTTCCGTCCGGTCCTCGCAGGCCTCAAAGACCGCTTTGACCTCTCGGCTGCCGTCATCGACCCGTACTTCGGCCAGACGGCCGCGCAGATGTCCGTCGAGAACATCGGCCGTTCGTTCTCCATGATGATGATGGTCTTGCTCATCGCCTTCACGATGAACATCCTCCTCGTCCTGTTCCGCAAGTACACGAAGATCCGCACGCTGTTCATCACGGGCCACATCATGGTCCAGCAGTCGTCGACGGCTCTGTGGCTCGTCCTCTTCTGCTTCCCGGACCTCCAGGATCCCGGCGTCGTCCTGATGCTCGGCGTCCTCCTCGGCACGTATTGGGCCGTCGCGTCGAACCTCACCGTCGAACCGGTCGCGAAACTCACCGAAGGCGGCGGCTTCGCAACAGGCCATCAGCAGATGTTCGCCATCTACTTCACGTCGAAAATCGCGAAGAAGATCGGCAACCCGAAAAAATCTCTCGAAAACCTCAATCTCCCCGGTTTCCTCTCCATCTTCAATGAGAACGTCGTCGCCACTGGTATCCTGATGTTCATCTTCTTCGGTGCCATCATCTCGATCCTCGGTCCCGACCTCATGCATCAGATCGACAAAGGCTTCAAGGATACGCAGAACTTCGGCTTCTACATCCTTGAGAAATCCCTGAACTTCGCTGTTTACCTCACGATCCTGCAGCTTGGCGTCCGCATGTTCGTCTCCGAGCTCACGAACTCCTTCCAAGGTATTTCCGAGAAGATCCTCCCAGGCTCCGTCCCGGCCGTCGACTGCGCCGCGACGTATGGCTTTGGCCATCCGAACGCCGTGACGTTCGGCTTCCTCTTCGGCGCGTTCGGCCAGTTCCTCGCGATCATCGGCCTCGTCGTCTTCCACAGCCCGATCCTCGTCATCTCCGGATTCGTTCCGCTGTTCTTCGACAACGCGACGCTCGCCGTCTTCGCGAACCGCCTCGGCGGCATCCGCGCAGCAGCGATCATCCCGTTCTGCTGCGGCATCCTCCAGGTGCTCGGCGGCGGCTTTGCAGCGTACTACTTCACGACCGGAAACTTCGGCGGCTGGCATGGCAACATCGACTGGGATACGGTCTGGCCGGTCATCGGTCTCATCATGCAGAATTTCCAGTACATCGGCGTTGCGTTCGTCGTCCTCGCGCTCCTCGCGATCCCGCAGATCATCTACCAGCGCCACAAGGATACGTACTTCCTCATCGCCGAGGATTACGACCAGTACAAGGAAGTCCTCGCGAAGAAGCAGGGCGTGCCCGTCGACCAAGTCGTCGTCGATTGACACTAGACAAATACGATTCAAAAGCATACAATACAAAAAGAGAACAAAAACGTTTCTATCTCGTTCAAAGGAGTGCATTTCAAAATGTTGAAAGTTATCGCAGCGTGCGGCAGCGGCATGGGTTCGTCTCAGATCATCAAGATGAAGCTTCAGAAAGTCTTCAAGAAGCTCGGCATCGAGGCTGACATCTACCACACGAACGTCGGCGACGCAAAGTCGCAGGCAGCGAACTACGATGTCGTGTTCTGCTCCGACTCCCTGACGGGCCAGTTCACGGGCACGAAAGCCACGGTCATCGGCCTGAAGAACCTCCTCTCCGAAGCGGAAATGACGGAGAAGATCCAGGCGGCCGGCCTCAAATAATCGACAAGTCCTACGAAAAAGCATGGGCTGCTGCGAAAAAAGCAGCAGCCCTGTTTTATTGGCGAAAATAACGGAAATCCATTCGATCAGGAGGAATCATTGATGCTCGAAAAACTCAAGCAGGAAGTCTATGAAGCCAACATGCAGCTGCCGAAGCACAACCTCGTGACGTTCACGTGGGGCAATGTGTCCGGCATTGACCGCGAGAGCGGCCTCTTCGTCATCAAGCCGTCCGGCGTCGACTATGACAAGCTCTCGCCGGATGACATGGTCGTCGTCGACCTCGAAGGCAAAAAAGTCGAAGGCGCGCTGAATCCGTCGTCCGACACGGAGACGCACCGCGTGCTCTACAAGGCATTCCCGAAGATCGGCGGTGTCGTGCACACGCATTCGCGCTGGGCGACGACGTTCGCGCAGGCCGGGCAGGGCATCCGCGCCTATGGCACGACGCATGCGGACTATTTCTACGGCGAGGTGCCGTGCACGCGCCGCATGACGAAGGAAGAGATTGAAGGCGGCTATGAGTACGAGACGGGCCGCGTCATCGTCGAGCGCTTCGAAAAATATGGCATCGACCCGATGAACATCCCGGCCGTCCTCGTCAACGAGCATGGCCCGTTCACGTGGGGCAAGGATGCAGCCGAGGCTGTCTATCATGCCGTCGTGCTTGAGGAAGTTGCGATGATGGCGCTCCATACGCAGTTCCTCACGCAGTCGCGCGACCCGATGCAGCAGGTGCTCCTCGACAAGCACTTCCTGCGCAAGCACGGCCCGAACGCGTACTACGGGCAGAAGAAAGGCTGAGGTGGCGCGCATGAAACACGGCTACCAGCTCGGCCTCTATGAAAAATCCATGCCGAATACCCTCACGTGGGCGCAGAAGCTCCAGGCTGCGAAAGACGCGGGCTTCGACTACGTCGAGATGAGCGTCGACGAGAGCGACGCGCGCCTCGCACGCCTTGATTGGACGGAAGGCGAGCTCGATACCGTCCGCGCCGCCATGCGCGCGACGGGCGTCCGCATCGGCTCGATCTGCCTCTCGGGCCATCGCAAGTACCCGCTCGGCGACCCTGACGCGGCGAAACGCGCACGGAGCCTTGAGATCATGGAAAAAGCGGTCGCGCTCGCGGCCAGCCTCGGCATCCGCACGATCCAGCTCGCGGGCTACGATGTCTACTATAGCGAAGGTACGGAAGAAACGCGGAAGATGTTCGCTGAGAACCTCGCGAAAGCGGCGCTCATGGCAGCGCGCGGCGGCGTGCAGCTCGGCTTTGAGACGATGGAGACGCCATTCATGGACACGGTCGAAAAGGCCATGCACTACGTCACGCTCGTCGATTCGCCGTACCTCGGTGTCTATCCCGATTCCGGCAATCTCACGAACGCCTCGCTCCTCTACGGCAAGAGCGTCGTGGACGACATGGAGACGGGACGCGGCCACATCGTTGCTGTCCATCTGAAGGAAACGGTGCCCGGCAAGTACCGCGAGATTCCGTTTGGCACGGGCCATGTGGATTTTGCCACGATCACGAAAAAAGCGTGGTCGCTCGGCGTGCGCCGCTATGTCGCGGAGCTCTGGTACAAAGAGGGCACGGATTGGCAGCAAGTCATCACGGATGCCGCCACGTTCCAGCGCAAATATCTCGATGCTGCAGAAGCAGCGGCCGCTGAATAAAAAGCATCAACGTTTCAGAATCAAAGGAGTACGTTATCGTGTTACAAGTCAAGAAAAAAGTCCTCGGCAGCCTCGAAAAATGCTATTCGCTCGCGACGCTTTCCTATCAGGGAAAGGAGCATTTCCTCTGCGCGGCGGAGAAAGTGAACCCGTGCTATCTTTTCAGCCTTGATGGCGAAAAAGAGGAAACGGTCTGGGAAGGCCCGGGCGGCGTCATGACGATGGTGCAGGTGCCGGGCACGGACGGCCAGTTCCTCGCGACGCGCAAATTCTATTCGCCGAACGACTCGAAAGAAGCGTCGATCGTCATCGTCACGCCGCGCGGCAAAGATGACTGGGAAGTCCGCACGCTCTGCGACCTGCCGTTCGTCCACCGCTTTGGCCTGCTGCAGTCCGGTGACAAATGGTATCTCATCGCCTGCGCGCTGAAGTCCGATCACGAATATCGTGACGACTGGCGCTTCCCAGGCAAGGTATTCGTCGCCGAGCTCCCGAGCGACCTGTCCTCCTACAATGATGATCATCAGCTGCCGCTCACGATGCTGAAAGACGGCATGCTGAAGAATCACGGCTACTACCTCCATCAGGACGATGCGACGCATACGAGCGCGGTCGTTTCGTGCGACGGCGGCGTGTTCCAGTTCGTCCCGCCGAAAGCGGCCGGCGGCGCGTGGGACATCATCACGCTGACGACGGATGCCGCGAGCGACGGCCTGCTTCTCGACCTCAATGGCGATGGCGAGGAAGAGCTGCTGACGATCGCGCCGTTCCATGGCGACACGGTCAACATTTACGAGAAGAAAAATGGCAAATTTGAGCTCGCCTACACGTATCCCGAGAAGCTCGAGTTCCTCCATGCCATCTTCGGCGGCGACGTCTGCGGCCAGCCGACCTGGATCATCGGCAACCGCAAAGGTGACCGCCTGCTGCTCGCGTTCACGTACGAGAATGGCGCGTACACGGCGCAGGAGCTCGACCACGGCCGCGGCGCAGCGAACGTGCTCCACTATGTGCATGACGGCAAGGACATCCTGATCGCGGCGAACCGTGAGACGGACGAGATCGCGCTCTACGAGCTCTCGAAATAATCCCATCAGAACGCAAGAAAGGAAGATTTCCTTGGCAAATATCGATACGAAATGCGTCAACGCCATCCGCGTGCTCGCGGCGGACGCGATCCAGAAAGCGAACTCCGGCCACCCGGGTCTGCCGCTCGGCTCCGCGCCGATGGCGTATGAGCTCTGGGCGAATCACATGGCGCACAACCCGAAAGACCCGCAGTGGGCGAACCGCGACCGCTTCATCCTCTCAGGCGGCCACGGCTCGACGCTCCTCTACTCGCTGCTCCATTTCTATGGCTACGGCCTCACGATGGACGACATGAAGCAGTTCCGTCAGGACGGCTCGCTGACGCCGGGCCATCCGGAGTATGGCCACACAGTCGGCGTCGAAGCGACGACGGGCCCCTTGGGCGCTGGTATGGGCATGGCCGTCGGCATGGCGATGGCGGAAGCGCACCTCGCCGCGACGTTCAACAAGCCGAGCTATCCGATCGTTGATCACTATACCTTCGCGCTCGGCGGCGACGGCTGCATGATGGAAGGCATCTCCTCGGAAGCCTTCTCGCTCGCCGGCACGCTCGGCCTGTCGAAACTCATCGTCCTCTACGACAGCAACCGCATCTCGATCGAAGGCAGCACGGACATCGCCTTCCGCGAGAACGTGCAGGAACGCATGAAAGCCTTCGGCTTCCAGACGATCACCGTCGAAGATGGCAACGACCTCGCAGCCATCGGTGCGGCGATTGAAGAAGCAAAAGCCGACAAAGAACATCCGTCCTTCATCACGGTCAAAACGGAAATTGGCTACGGCTGCCCGGCGAAGCAGGGAAAGGCCAGCGCTCACGGCGAGCCGCTTGGCGTCGAGAACGTCAAAGCGCTCAAAGAAAATCTCGGCTGGCCAGAACCCGACAAATCGTTCAATATTCCTGCCGACGTTTACGAGCATTACAACGAACTCGCGAAAAAAGGTGCGGAAGCCGAAGAAGCATGGAACAAGCTGTTCGCCGACTACGCCGCGAAATTCCCGGAAGCGAAAGCTCTTTGGGACAAGTTCCACGCGCCCGTCGATGCCGACGCGCTTCTGGACGACGAAGCGTTCTGGGCGTATGAAGACAAGCCGCAGGCGACGCGCGGCCTCTCCGGCATCATGATCAACCGTCTGAAAGACAAATTGCCGAACCTCTTCGGCGGCAGCGCCGACCTCGCGCCGTCGAACAAGACGAACATGAAAGACGCCGGCGACTTCAGCAAGGAAGACTACAAGGGTCGCAACCTGCACTTCGGCGTCCGCGAATTCGCCATGACGGCGATTGCGAACGGCATCACGCTCCACGGCGGCCTGCGCACGTACATTGCGACGTTCTTCGTCTTCTCCGACTACACGAAGCCGATGGCGCGCCTCGCCGCGCTCATGGGGCTGCCCGTGACGTACGTCTTCACGCACGACAGCATCGGCGTCGGCGAAGACGGCCCGACGCACGAGCCCATCGAGCAGCTCGCCATGTGGCGCGCCTTGCCGAACGTCCACACGTTCCGTCCCGCCGACGCGACGGAGACGGCGGCCGGCTGGTACCTCGCCGTTACGAGCAAAAAGACGCCGACCGTCCTCGCGCTCACGCGCCAGAACCTCCCGCAGCTCCCGGGCTCGTCGAAAGACGCGCTCAAAGGCGCGTACGTCGTCTCCGAGGCGAAAGATCCGAAGACGATGAAAGGCATCCTCATCGGCACGGGCTCGGAAGTCCACCTCGCCATCGACGCGCAGAAAGAACTTGCCGCGCAGGGCATCGACGTCCGCGTCGTCTCCATGCCGTGCGAAGAACTCTTCGACGCGCAGAGCGACAACTACAAGGAAAGCATTCTGCCGAAAAATATCCGCGCCCGCGTCGCGGTCGAAGCCGCCGCGGACTTCGGCTGGGGCAAATACGTCGGCCTCGACGGCGCGACCGTCACGATGAAGAGCTTCGGCGCCTCGGCACCGGCCGCGACGCTGTTCGAGAAGTTCGGCTTCACGAAGGAGAACGTCGTCAAGACCATGCTTGACGTGCTCAAGAAATAAGACGATCGGATGATACGCCAAGAGGGCGGCACATCGCAGGTTTTGCGGTGTACCGCCCTCTTTTGCTGTAACTGATTTTTAGAGAGCTTTTATGGTTTTTAGGACTTGACACGCGAGCGGCGAGCCCTCTTTTATGCGGGAATGAAATATGATAGAATGGAAGAAAAACATGGGAAAGGCGTGATGTTTATGGCGTATCGGAGAATCCTCGCGGTCGGCGACATTCATGGAAATTACCAGAAATTCTTGACGCTTTGGGAGAAGCTCGCGTTCGATCCAGCGCAAGACCTCGTCGTGTTCCTCGGCGACTATACGGATCGCGGCAAGGAGAGCCGCCAGGTGATGGAGTGGGTGATGGCGCATTTCGGCATGGAACACATGGTGTTTTTGCGTGGCAACCACGATGAAATGATGCTCGCGGCGCTCATGGACGTCGAGCGCGACCTCTGGCTGCAAAATGGTGGCGGCGAAACGTGCAAAAGCCTTCGCGGCATGGATGACCTCGAAGCCTTCTTGAAGCGCTGGGCGAAGACGATCCAAAAGATGCCGCTGTATCTCGAGGTCGAGCAGGGCGGGCAGACGTATTGGTTCATGCATGCGGGTCTGAAGCCCGGCGTGCCGCTTGCGGAGCAGGAGCCGGAGACGCTCCTGTGGGATCGCGACTTTGCGATGGCGGACACGTATGACGGCAAGGAGGTCGTGACGGTCGGCCATACGCCCGTGCCGTATCTCGCGTATGATAGTGGCGAAAAGCTCGGGAATCGGCCGCTCCTCCGCGATGGCGGGCGTCGCATCCTCCTCGATACGGGCGGCTTTCTCGCAGGCGGCCGCATCTCGGCCATCGATGTCTTGACGAAACGCATCTGGCAATCCGATTCGATGCCGGAACTGGGAGGCTGGTAATCGCATGATGGCAGAAGCAAAGCTCCGCGGCGGCGTGATTTTCGGCGACCGGGAGAATGGCGAGTACGTCTACCTGCCCGCGAGCGAAGTCGGCGCCTCGCGACCGCTCTGCGTTTATGAGGCGGACGGCCGGCGCGAAGATGTCACGATGGAGGAGGCCGTGCGCCTCATCACCGTGCGCAGCCTGCGTCCGACCGCGCACCCGAAGCTCGGCAGGAGCGCGTTCTGATGGGGCAGAAGATTTCACGGCGCACATTCATCTTGGGAGGCATCGGCATCATGGGGGCAGCAGGGCTCGGAGGCTTCGGCTTCGTGCACACGGCGGCCTTTGGCCGCGCACCGCGCGGCGCACGGCTTGAGCGCATGATGGAGTCGCCGCATTTCGTGAGTGGACAGTTTGAAAACCT
Source organism: uncultured Veillonellaceae bacterium (assembly GCA_900314825.1). Classification (GTDB taxonomy): domain Bacteria; phylum Bacillota; class Negativicutes; order Selenomonadales; family Selenomonadaceae; genus Selenomonas_C. The sequence continues at coordinate 8,046 of OMWS01000070.1, forward strand.
CGTGCCCGTGCCGATCATGCCGGAAGAGGTCGAGAACAAGGAAAACCGCTTCACGGCGATGTGGAAGTTTCTCTTTGGCGACAAGTCCGCACTCTCACCGTCACGCCCGCTCCTTTCAAAGAAAACGGATTTGTTCGCCCTCCCGAAAGAGGAAGACATCGCCGTCTGGATGGGGCATTCGAATTTTTACCTCCAGATCGGCGGGCGGCGCATCCTCATCGACCCGACGTTCGGCGCGTACGCTTCGCCCGTCTTTTTCATCAACAAGGCGTTTCTAGGCAGCAACATTTACACGGCGGACGACATCCCGCCGCTCGACGTGCTCGCCATCAGCCACGACCATTGGGATCACCTCGATTATCCGACAGTGATGGCATTGAAAGAAAAAGTCGCGCACGTCGTCTGCCCGCTCGGCGTCGGCGAATACTTCGAGCAATGGGGCTTTGACGTCACGCGCATTCATGAGGAAGACTGGGATACGTCGATCCCGCTGTTTGACGATCTGACGATCCACATCGTGCCGTCGCAGCATTTTTCCGGGCGCTTCCTGCAGCCGAATCTGACGGAATGGTGCGGCATGGTGTTCGAAACAAAACATCGCCTCGTGTATTACACGGGCGATGGCGGGTATGAGCATCATTTTCGGGACATCGGCAAGCGCTTCGGCGGCTTTGACCTCGTGCTTGCGGAGTGCGGGCAGTACAACATGGCGTGGCATCCCATCCACATGCTGCCGGAAGAGACGGCGCAGATGGCCGTCGATGTCGGTGCGAAAGCGGTGATCGCGGGGCACAATTCAAAATTCGCGCTCGCACGCCACCCTTGGGAAGAACCGCTCGTGGCCTTGTCGGAAGCAAGCCTCGACAAGACCTATGAGCTCTTGACGCCGGAAATCGGCGAAGCCGTGCCGATCGGCTGGGCGAAAGCCGGCGATTTCCAGCCGTGGTGGGAACGGATGACGTGATTCCATCGTCAATCGTCATACCAAGGGCCGTTCCCGATGACAATCGTGCCGAAGATGGCGCCGGAATTGCTCCCCGTCGCGACGGCACGCGGCACGCGCGTCGAGACCTTGAGCGGCGTGTCGACGAGCCACGCCGTGACGAGCACGGCATCGTCCTTGAATTTTTTGTAGTCCGCGCGCTTGATTTCCGTCGAGTAAATTACGCTCTTGTGCGCTTCGACGGAGGAAGACGTCAACGCTTGCGTGAAGGCCATGCCGTCCGACCAGTGCCACAGCGCCGTGCCGTTTTTGTCGAGGATGGCCATATCATAGACTTGTCCGTCGCGGTGGTCGACGGTATACGGCGTGTCGCCGTTGTTCGTGACTTTGTATTCGAGCAACAGGCGGCCGCTTTTTTCTGTCACGGTCAATTCCTCGATGATGCTATCGTGCGTGACGGCGGCGTAGCTTTCGGGACGGCTGTACGTCGAGCCGCCGGACGAGCCGCCCGCCGGGAACGTGATGCCGATGCCCGTGCCGAAGTGCGCGGACGCCTGCGGCAGGGGAAGCGCGGCAAACGAAAGCAGGCTGGCCGTTATTGCTACGGTTGCCAAACCTTTTTTGGAAGAAAGCAGTTTTCCGAGCATCTGGAACATCTCCTTAAAATAAAAAGCGCTTGTCATGATACCGTATCATATCACGACAAGCGAAAAATCGGATTAAGGAAATTCGTTACGGAACGAGGATAAAGCTGGCGAGCGTCGGATGGTCATCGCGCAGATCCATCTTCAAGCGATTGAGCGGCGCGAGGACCGGCGCGAGGCGCAGGCGGAGCTTGAAGCGCAGCAGCGTGTGGCTGTTGCTGCCGAAGATCGGCACGCGGTCGAGGATGAAAGGATTTTCCGACGGCTCGGCGAGGCCGTAATTCACGGTGAAGGCCGCGCGGTAGCCGGCGTCTTTCGTCGCCTGCTCGATGTCCGCGTCGTATTCGCCGCACGGATAGGCGATGAAGCGCACGGGCTTGCCGTCGCCGATGTTCCACTCGATCGCTTCTTTCGAGCCTGCGAGCTGGTGCTTCGCCTCGTCGAGGCTCGGCGCCTTCGTGAGCTCCTCGTGCGAGAGCGTGTGGCTCTCGAAGTCGATGAGGCCGCTGTCGTTCATGTCTTGGACGTCGCTCCACGTCACGTAGTTCGGATACGTGCCGACGTAATCGGAGATCAGGAAGATCGTCGCTTTCAGCTGATACTTTTCGAGCACGGGATACGCGTGGTTGTAGTTGTCGAGGTAGCCGTCGTCAAACGTGATGATGACGGGCTTCTCGGGGAGCGCCGTGCCGTTTTCCCAGGCGTCGAGCATCTCGGCTGGCGTGATCGTCGTATAGCCGTTTTCCGAGAGATACTTCATCTGCGCTTCGAACTGCTCCGTGTTGACGGTCAGCGCATTTTTTTCCGTGTCGTTGATCTGATGGTAGTTCAGCACCGGGACGCCTTGCTTTGCCGATTGGAACAGGCAGAGCACGACGATCGCGAGCACAGCGACAAGGGCAGCTGCGGCGGCCAGCAGCCATTTGCAGCGTTTTTGCAAGATAGCACATCCTTTCAACATCGAAAGAATTTCAGTTTCTTTTCAGTTTGCCATAGCACCTATTCTATCATTCAAGGAAAGGTTTGTCTATCACGGAATCTGCCATGTCGCGGCGTAAGTGACACAGACATCAAGAAGTTCGTTAAGAAATTCGCACCGGAAGTCGCTTATGACAAGCCTAAAAAGGAAGTTCTCAAGTCGAACAGCTACGGGGATTATGTCATCGACAGCCTCGGCAAAGAGATGAAGAAGGACAAAGAATTCGCGAAAGCGGTCAAGAACGCAAAGAGCGCCGCTCGCTGACGCCTGCAACTTTATAAGAAACCTCCCGAAAGCATCCACCGTAAAGACGACTGGATCACAAACGCCATCTTGTATTCCTCTGCGACCTATCAGGTGGACCCGTTCCTCATCACGGCGGTCATGGAGGCGGAAAGCCGGTTCAACATCAACTGCGGCTATTCGAGCCAAGGCGCGTTCGGCCTCATGCAGCTCATGCCCGACACGGCGGCCGGTTGCGGCGTCGATCGCTACGACCCGCTCCAGAACGTCCTCGGCGGCACCATCTACCTCTCCTATTGCCTCGATGACTTCTCCGACTGGGGCGAATACGCCGTGACGTATGCCGTCGCGGCGTACAACGCCGGTCCGCAAGCCGTCTTCCAGTATGGTGGCGTGCCCCCGTATCGGGAGACGATGAACTACGTCAACGAAGTCGCGGACTACTACCAGCAGTTGCTGTATTACGCGGAAACCTACTGAGGATGTCCAGAATGGACATCCTTTTCCTGTCCCTGCAAAAAAACAAGAAACGGCGCGAAGCAAGGGCAGATACTCTGGAAAGAGACATTGAAATGGAGAAGGGAGCGAACCACCATGGCATGGAAGAAAACGACCGCCGTCGGCATCGGGCTCGCGATGGGCGTCCTCGCGACGATCCCCGCGATGCTGCCGTCCGCGCACAAATCCGAAGCGGCGATTGCCGTCATCGACCAGCAGAACATCGAAGAGGCCGCGAAGACCGCCATCCAGACGGCGAAAATCCTCACGGAAGAGCAGAAGAAGTACGCGCTTCTCCTGCTCCAGCGGAAGAAACTGGACGCGGATATTCTGGAAGGCATCGCGAAGGAAGAAATCCAGAAAGCGCAGCAGCGCAAAGCCATCCAAGAGGGCACGCCGAATGGCGTCATCAACTACCACAAAGCGGTCGATGCGGTCTGGTATGAACGCCTCGGAGACCTCAACGGCATCCTGAACGGAGACATCACGGTCTACGACGAAGTGAAGAAGGAAAAGGAACGCAAGCGGACGCTGGACGAGACGTACAAGGCCGGCGTGAAGCAAGTCAAGGAAGAAATCCTGGAGCAATATGACAGTGCGGAGAAGATTGCGGACCTGGAGCAGAAGATGAGCACGGCAGAGGGGGAGGCGCAGATGCTGCAAATCCTCGGCGCGGGCATCGGGGAGAACGGGTCCATCCAGAACCGCACGAACCGCCTCCTTGCGCAGCTTCTGGCGCAAGAGTCGCAGGCGCGGGAAGCGCAGATGATCCGCGAGGCGATCCAAGAAGCGAAAGCAGAACGCTCGCGGGAAGCTGCGTCGGAAAATATCCAAGCGGTCGAGGAATACAAGGCATCGCGGGAAGGGAATCCCATGACGTGGGAAGAGCTTGAACGGGATTCGGAGTATAAGGCTCCTTGGGACGATTGACCGATTTGATTCTTCCGATTGCAGCGGTTCGAATGGGAAGTGATTGGATTTATGAGTGAAACGAGATACCGTGTCTTGCTGTTGGCCGGCATTGTTTGCTGTTCTCTGGTACTCCTCCAGATGACAGATACCTCCGTCGCATTCGCAGCGGCGGAAGATTACGATAAGATGCTCGATGGATTCGGGGACAAGAATTCCGGAGTTGCTAGTCTGGGGGATACGCTCAAAACTTTCGGAAAAGGATTTTATGATGTTGGTTCGAAGCTCGTTGTCATTATGACGGCGACCGCCGCATGTATGTACGCTTTTGGCGTAGAGGACGGAAAAAAATCCGTCTGGGGTGCGCTCCTCGGCATCGGCCTCGCGCTCAACGCTGCGCCGATCCTCTGGGCGCTTTTTGGAACGGGAGATGCCACGGCGGGACTGTTCACTTTTGTCGATCCCGAGCCGGAACATTCAACATTTTCATGGACGCTAACAAAAGGGGAGGGCAGTTCAGGCAGTTCACAAATATCCACGTTCTGGAATCTGACGGGCGATTTTTTCCGATTTTACAGGTCCGATGTCATTGTGCCAGCGTGCGCCCGCCTTGTCCCATATGCGTGCCGCATCTGCCTCGTCTTGACATGTATCGATGTCAGCGTGCAGCTCGGGTTGAAACTTGTCGAAGGCGACAAGGTGAAGTTCATGGTGTCGAAGTTCCTTGCATGCGGGATGTACCTCTTCCTGATTGCGAACTGGGTTTCCTACGGGAATGACATGAAGGGCGGACTGCATCTCATGGACCGGCTCGCCATGGGAATGCGTGGGCTCGGCGCGGCGGCCGCCGGAGGCAAATTGGGCGCGGTTATCGGCGGAGATAACATCTTCGCCGCGTGCATCGAGATCGCGTCCGCGTATTTCGGAGCCATCAAGGACGCGGACACCGTCATGATGATCTTCCTCGGACTCGTCGGGCTCTTCGTGTGCTTCATGCTGCTCATGATCTGCATGGAAATGATCATGGCATTCTTCGAGTTCTACACGATGTCGCTCCTCACGATCCCGCTCCTCGCGTTCGGCGTGCTGCCGCAGCTCAAGTTCCTTGCGGACAGCGCCATCAAGGCGATGTTCAACCTGAGCATCAAGATCATGTGCATCGCGTTCCTCACAGGCGTCATCGCGACAACCATCAACGACTACGTGAAGGAAATCGTGTCGGTAAACCAAAATGCAAGCGCGTCCAGCATGTGGCAGTTCGTCAGCAACTTCGCCACGGACGTGTCGAACTCCATCTCCCTGTGCGTCATCGTGGGCATGATGTATATCCTCGTCAAGAAGATGCCCCAGCTCATCCAAGGCCTCCTGCAAGGCAACCCGAGCCTGAGTAGCGGCGA
>OMWS01000070.1:13699-28675 GCA_900314825.1 uncultured Veillonellaceae bacterium
GGAGGAGGCGGCGCTGCCGACTCCCCGAAAGGCAAGATGCAGAACCTCGCCAAAGACGGCGCGAAGATGGCCGCCGCAGCCGCCACGGCGGGACCTGCCGGTGCTGTCGGTCAGGCCGCGAAGCAGGGGCTCAAAGGCGCACTCCAGCGCGGAGCACAGAAAGCCATGCAGAAGACCGGCGCGGACAAGGCCGTGAATGCCGTCAAGAGCGGCGCGAACGCGGTTAAAAACAAGGCCAACGCTTTGGATGACAAGCTCAGCAGCGGCAAAGGCGGACTTGCTTGGCGAGGCGCGAAAGGCGCTGTTGGACTTGGTGGACGTGTTGCAAAGGGCGCATTCAAAGCCGGCGGACAAGCTCTCTTGATGAACGCTCCGGGAGCCAAGGGATTCTTTGAAGGCATGAATGCATATCGACAAAACAAAGAGAATATGAAAACGCCTGGACAAAGAAATAAAGAAGCGAAACAAGAACGGGCGAACCAGCGTCATAGCGACCTTAGCGACAAGAGGGAAGCTATGGCGAGCCTTGTCCAAGCAATCCAAGGACCGGAAGCCGCAGAAGCCTTCAAGAGAGACTTCGACGATAAATTCAAATTCCAGCCAAGCCCGGAACCCAATGTCGGAGAAATGCCGAGTAGCGGATATAACTCAAATGCGGGTTCCACGGGACTTGACATGTACAAGGACAAACACGACAAATAAACTCTTCCCCCTGCAGCCCACATAGCCTCTGCCAATCTGCGGTCGCTAGGTGTCATGCCACCTGCCGAACTGCCCTTCGACTTTCCAAAGAACCCTTGGAGAAAGAACACGAGTCCCCAAGGAGCGAACGCACCGCCAACAAACCCTGCAATAATCCAACCAATGCTCTCGCCATCATAAATCATGTATCCACCACAGAGGAGCGAGGGAATGAGCGTAACACAAGCAATGAATGCTGTCGCAAACTTCTCAGCCATGATGTCCACAACCTTTCTATCTAAACTATCGTATCGATTACCTTTATCTTGATACCATTATACCAAACGGGGGGAGCGGGGAGCAATGGGCATTTGAAAGAGTTATCCACAGAAATCCTGTTCGTAATCAACATGTTGCATGAAGCACTCTAAGCATTACCACAACATATTGATTGAACAGATTTCTGGAAATCACCACGCCCCAATCCGCAGATTCACACCCCCTATGAAGCTTCTTTTTTCAGATTACGCACCCCACCAATGGAATCGGCATCAGCCACCTTTAAATGCTCACGGAAGCTTTTCCCATTTCTGAGGGCAAATCTTTTTGTAGATTCTCCAAGCTTTCGAATATTGTTTGGTGAAATATTTTTTGATGTCTGTTGTAATTTTTTTTGACCAATCCAAGCATTCCTTTGCCGAACTCTTGGAAATATCTATTTTGGGGTCGTAATCACCAGCATGACGTCGCATCATCATATCCATAATGATTGTTCCGTAGGAACGATCAAAAACACCTGTCTTGATGTACGTCTTATTAAATTCTCCTACTGCTTGCCCATGACGTGCGAAAGCTTTTCCTTCCATGGCATGAAGGGCTTGGATTGCGAATAGAACTGCATAGTAGGAACGGCTGGCAGAATCATCAAAATCTCCATCGACACCATCCTTGCAGGCTCGTTTATAATCTTCTTCTGCACATCGTAGTTTTTTCGTTGACTTTCGTAACATGTGCGCCGCAAGATCATCGTTGGTGCCGATATGATCTCCAGATTCAAGCTGCATAGAGATTCACCCCGTCTTTTCGTACTTCTCGCAATAACGGATGTACTGCCTCCCAATAATGGTATTCACTATAAGGCATAATAACAGGCTCGATTTCAATATCGTGTTCCATGTTTGTTTCAAACGTAAGCTCGACAACCTGCTTCCTAAGCTTTTCAAATTCAGTTTCGGATGTCCTCGTAACGACGAGTAAATCAATATCTGAAGCAGTCGTAAAATCTCCCCGCGCATACGAACCAAACAGTGTCACGCTTACCAGTTTGTCACCATAGATGTTACGTAACCCGAGTGTGTAATTGTGAATGATGTTTTCCAGTTTTGAAGGGATTCCTTTACGCATGACACTCACAACCTTTCTATTTTAATTGTTTCATTACCTTTATCTTGGCTCTATTATAGTAAACGGGGAGCGGGGAGCAACGGAGATTTGAAAGAGTTGTCCACAGAAATTCTGTGCAAAATCAACATTTTGTAGGAGCGCCCCACATTGACCACTACTGGCCGTGCCTCCCGCACCCAGCGCTCCCCACAAAATCCTCTTTTCCCGTTTACGAGCCCCACCGACGAAATCGGTATAAGCGACCTTTAAGCGCTGAGGCATCAGTAGGCCAATCCGGATTCATTCGCGATTCTGATGACCTCATCAACCGATGTGTCTGCTACCTTCGCAATCTTTTCATACATTTTCATCACCCCATGCTTGTCTGTTTTGAGTACGCATCGTCAATAAGACGGAATCCCTGGATACGTTCGATGTGATCAGATCGGTCTTTTTCATCGTCCATGTCCCCGTCCCCTTTTGTGCAATCTTCTAAAAATGATTATACAACGATTCGCGCCACGATGTCCATGACGGGCATCTTTTTTATTGCAGGATTATACAATATTCTGCGGACGTTTCAAACAAAAAAAATAACGCGGTGGTTGTAATTTCTCCGCCGCGCTATCTATTTTTTTCATCAAATCGCTGCAATCGTGATGCCGTGCTCTTTCGCGAGCGCGAGCACGTCTTCCTTTTCGACGAACAGCGTCTTGTCCGCTTCGATCGCGAGCGCCGTCGCGCCGACTTCGATCATCTTCTCGACCGTGGCTTTGCCGACCGTCGGGACGTCGAAGCGGTTGTCCTGCTCGGGCTTCGCGACCTTCACGACGACCGCGCCGCCATTCGCGAGTTTGCCGCCGCGCTCGATGCAGGCGTCCGTGCCCTCGATCGCTTCGAGCGCCATGACCGCCATGTTCTTCACGACGACCGTCTGGCCGATGTCGAGACGGCCGAGCTCCTTCGCGATGCGGAAGCCGAACTCCATGTCCTTCTGCTGCTCTTTCGTCGGCGCGAGCTCCGTGAGGACGCCGCGGTGCGGCATGAGCATACGCAGGAGCGCCGTCTGGTCGAACGCCTGCATGCCCGCCTTCGCGAGCTCGCGGACGAACATCATCATGATCGTGTCATCCTTGCGGTCCGGCAGTGCCATGATGAGCTCGAGCATGCGCGCATCGGGCTGCACTTTGCCGTTGAACAACAGTTCCTTCGTGACCTTGCCGAGCATCGTGACCTTCTTGATGCCTTTTTCCTTCAGGTAATTCAAGATGGCGTCGATGTGGCCGATGCTGATGTCGACGCACTCGGCCGTGCAGTCCTTGAGGTCTGCAGCCGATTCATCGAGCAAACGCACGGCGTAGACTTCGAAACCAAGACGCTTCGCCGCTTTCGCGCATTCGACCGGCAGGTGGCCCGCACCTGCGAGCAGTCCGACTCTTTCCATATTTCTCCCCCAAATCAATCGTGGTTTCTAAGCCTCCCCCTCTGGGGGAGGTGCCCCGAAGGGGCGGAGAGGGTAACGCTGTAAGTCTATTCTCTGTCCTTTCGGTAGAATCATGAATTATGATACTACGTTACCCTCTCAGTCACGCTTCGCGTGCCAGCTCCCCCAGAGGGGGAGCCGTAAAGAGTGGTGCTTAATCCGCGTGCCGCTCGCGACAGATGCCGCGTTCTGCGACGCGCAGGAAGCGCAGGAAGTGCTCGATCTCTTCGCACGAATCGACTTCCTGCTCGATGACGGCGATGGCCTGGGCGAGCGACAGCCCAGAGCGATAGAGAATCTTGTACGCCTGCTTGATGCGGCGGCGCGACTCGATCGGGATGCCGGCGCGCGAGATGCCGACGCTGTTCAGCCCGACGGCTTTCGCCGGATGACCGTCGACGATCGTATACGGCACAACGTCCTGCGTAAGCTTCGACATGCCGCCGACCATGGCGTTGCGGCCGATCTTGACGAACTGGTGCACGCCCGCCATGCCGCCGATGACGGCACGGTCTTCGACGACGGCGTGGCCCGCGAGGCTCGCGAGGTTCGACATGATGACGTTGTTGCCGATGACGCAGTTGTGTGCGACATGCGTGAGCGCCATGAGCAGGCAATCATTGCCGATGCGCGTCTCCTCGCCTTCGCCCGTCGCGCGATGGACGGTCGCGCCCTCGCGGATCGTCGTGCGGTCGCCGATGAACGTGTAGCTCTTCTCGCCTTTGAATTTCAGATCCTGCGGCTCTTCGCCGATGGACGCGCCCTGGAAAATCTTGCAGTCTTTGCCGATCTGCGTCCAGCCTGTGATGACGACGTGCGGGCCAATCTTCGTGCCCTCACCGATCTCGACGTTCTCGCCGATGACGGAATACGGGCCGATCTCGACGCCCTTCGCGATGCGCGCGCCCGGAGCGACGACCGCCGTGTCGTGGATATATGCAAGCACTTTGTTTTCTGCGCTCATATCTGCTCCAACTCCTAACTACCCTCAAGCAGGCTCTCAGCGCTTCAGCGCTCAAAGGCCGCTTCTGCCGACGTGTCGGCAATCATTCTGCCTCTCCCGCAAAAATTTGGAGCGGCTCATTTTTCTTTGCTCTGTCTTTCCCATATACTCCCCGATTGAACCTGTTTAGTGGTACACGATTTGACGGCAAAATCAGGCGTTTTCCGAGTGGAACAAAGATTTTCTTACGTATTCTGCAAGATGTCAGCAATTTTCGCGATTTTTCGCGGAATTACATCTCGCCCTGTTCTTTCAAAGCAAACTTGAAGTCCGCCGAGGCGACGAGCTTGTCCTTGACGTAGCCGTCGGCGTGCAGCAGGCCGAAATTGCCGCGCACGCGCTTGATCTCCGCCTTCGTCACGAGCTGGTCGCCCGGGATGACCGGATGCTTGAACTTCACGTTTTCCATGCCGCCGAAGAGCGCGATCTTGCCGCGGTGTTCCTCCGGGTACAGCATCGCGACACCGCCGACCTGCGCCATGGCCTCGAGGATGAGGACGCCCGGCATGATCGGATGGCCGGGGAAATGGCCCTGAAACTGCGGCTCGATCATCGTGATGTTCTTGATGCCCGTGGCCGAGTGGAACGGCTCGATCTCGAGGATGCGGTCGACAAGCAGCATCGGCGGGCGATGCGGCAGGATTTTCATGATTTCATTGATGTCTAATTCCATGGTTTTCCCTCTTCTCAAAAGCGTTAAGACATGAGCGATTGCAAGCCTCCCCCTCTGGGGGAGGTGCCCCGAAGGGGCGGAGAGGGTAACGCCGTATCGAGATTCACATCCCTTATGTAAGAATCGTGAATCTTGTTTCTGCGCTACCCTCTCAGTCACGCTTCGCGTGCCAGCTCCCCCAGAGGGGGAGCCATAAGGGTAAATGCAACCACTCTTTCCTATCCTTATTTACGGCCTACGCCGTCCAAAATCTTTTTTGCGAGCGCCGTATTCAGCGCGTGCCCGGAGGCCGCCGCGATGATATGGCCTTTGACAATTCCTGCGAGCCGCAGGTCGCCGATGACGTCGACGATCTTGTGGCGCACGAGCTCGTCATCGAAATGCAGCGGATTCAGCCAGCCGTCGTCATTGTAGACGATGACGTTTTCGATGGAGCCGCCGAGGCCGAGCCCCATCTTGTGCAGCTGCTCGATTTCCTTTTCATAGGCAATCGTGCGCGCCGGGGCGATTTCCTTTTTGTAAAGCTCCGGCGTGATTTCGAAATTCTCGTACTGGATGCCGATGAGCTTGTGCGGGTTCACGGACGTGAAGCTCACGCGGAAGCCGTCATACGGCACAGCCATCACGAAGCGCTCGTGCTTGTCATCATCGATGCGGTAGACGCGGTCGATCACGGCCTCGTTGCGTGGTGCCGCGAGCTCCGTGATGCCTGCGCTTTCGATGAGCTCAAAGAACACGAGCGACGCGCCGTCGGCGACGGGAGGCTCCTCCGCGTCGAGCCGCACCTCGCAGTTGTCGATCTGGAGCGCGTGGAGCGCGCTCATGAGATGCTCGATCGTGAAAAACTCGATGCCGCCCGCGCCGATCGTCGTCGCGCGCAGCGTCGACGTCACGCGATCCGCCCGCGCCTCGACGCGCGGCTCGCCCGCAAGATCCGAGCGCACGAAGACGATGCCCGTGTCCGCGCCTGCCGGCCGCAGCTCCATGTGCACCTCGCGCCCCGAATGCAGCCCGACGCCGGAAAACGTGACGGGCTTTGCCAGCGTTGTTTGCTTTGGCAAAAAGATACCTCCCCTTTGTTGGATTTGTTCTATATCTTTTTTATCATACACCAAATAGAATCCATAGGTCAATGTTTGTATCGCACCCGCAGAAGTTAAATCGTGCGAATTGTCTTGCCGTACAGGGGACCCTCCGCCGCAAGCGGCATAAGCGACCGCATCGGCGCTAAAGCGCCGTGCGTCTGCTTATCCACCGCTGACGCGGTCTCCCTCTCCCAAAGGGAGAGGCTTTTACTGCACGATGACCCCGCTTCCATCGAAATTCGGCACGTATTCCTCGCTCGCCGCGCGGCGCTCCTGCGTGTAGCAATGCGTCATGCCGAGGTCCAGCGCGTGATTGACGACGCTTTCGTACTCGAACGTCGTGAGGCGGCGGTCGATCGGCTTGTGGTCTGCCGCGTGGTACATCGGCGTGTACTGGTTCATGAGCGAGACCTGGATGGTGTCGCCGAACGTCTGCCAGAGCCAGTCGAGGATGCGCATGCTCTCGTGGCGGTGGCCGGGCAGGACGAGATGGCGCACGAGCACGCCGCGTGTCATCTGGCCGTCCGCACGGAATGTCATCGGCCCGACTTGCGCGACCATCGCCGCGATGGCTTTCGATGCCGCTGCAAAATAATCCGGCGCTGCGGAATATTCGCGAGACGAGGCCGCATCCATGTACTTGAGATCAGGCAGGTAGATGTCCACGCTGCCCTTGAGCGCTTCGATGAGTTCCACCGTTTCGTATGCGCCGGAATTCCAGACCACCGGCAGCGCAAAGCCTCGTTCCTTTGCGCGTTGCAACGCATGCACGATCTGCGGCGCGAAATGCGTCGGTGTCACAAGGTCAAGCGTCGCCGCACCGCGCTTCTGCTGTTCCAAAAAAATTTCCGCGAGCCGTCCATCCGTCACATCGATGCCTTTGCCGTCATGCGAAATCTTGTGGTTCTGGCAAAAACAGCAGCGCAGATTGCAATGCGAGAAAAACACCGTCCCCGCCCCGCGCCCGTCTTTTCCTACGAGGCACGGCTCTTCCCACTTGTGGAGCGAAACGAGCGCGACACGAGCAAGCGCTCCCGCGCCACAAAAGCCGCGCTCGCCGGATGCGCGGTTGACGTTGCAGCGGTGGGGGCACAAATTACACTTCGATTGTTCCATTTCAAAAATTATCTCGATAGATTGCCGACCGTAACGCCTACCGCAGCCTCTCCCGCTGGGAGAGGGGGACCGCGTCAGCGGTGGAGAGGGTACAAGGGTGCGATACCCAAACAAATAGAACGAATCAACATAGCCGCATGTCTTTTGAGTTCGTACTGCTATGTTACAGACATCCTATTTGTTACAAATCGCACCCAAGTACCCTTTCCACCGCTTCGCGGTCCCCCTTCCCCTGAGGGGAAGGCAGCCTGTAATCGCAACGGTCAGCAACCGATCATCCATTCTTACGTTTTACGAACTAATATTCCCTTCCGGCAGCCGTTCGAGCGCCGCCAGAAGTTCTTCGTTGCTGACCGCGTACGTGCCGAGCTTCGCGACGACGACGCCGGCGGCGAGGTTTGCGAGGAACGCGGCGTCTTTTGCGCGCAGGCCGCCCGCGAGGCCCATGGCGAGGACGGCGATGACGGTGTCGCCCGCGCCGGAGACATCGAAGACTTCCTGCGCACGCGTCGGGACGTGCAGCGCGTCTTCCTCGCGCACGAGCGAGAGGCCGGCCTCCGAGCGCGTGACCATCATGCTCCGGATCTTGTATTTGCGCATGACGTAGTGCGCCGCGCGCTCGACGGCCTCGTCCTTGTTGCGGATCGGCTCGATGAGGACTTCATTGATCTCCTTGAGGTTCGGCGTCAGGTAGTCCGCGTGCGCGTACTTCGTCCAGTTCGGTCCTTTCGGGTCGATGAGCACGGGGACGCCATGCGCGTGCGCTTCCTTGATGACGTACTGGCAGAACGATTCCGTGCACGTGCCTTTGTCGTAGTCGGAAATGACGACGGCGTCGAGGCTTTCGTTGAGCTTCTGCGCAATATAATTTTGCAGGCGCGCGATGTAGACGACATCCGGCGGCGTCGTCTCCTCGAAGTCAAGGCGCAGCATTTGCTGGTGGCCGCCGATGACGCGCAGCTTCGTCGTCGTCGGGCGATCCGTGTGGACGAGGCCGCGGAAGTCGATGCCCCGCGCCGTGAGTTTTTCTTCGAGGCTCTGGCAATGGTAGTCGTCGCCGACGTAGCCCGCGAGCGTCGTCCGACAGCCGAGCCGCGCGAGGTTGTGCGCGACGTTCGCCGCGCCACCGAGCGTCTCCTTCTGCGATGTGACATGCGTGATCGGCACCGGCGCCTCCGGCGAGATGCGGTTGACTTCGCCGTAATAATATTTGTCGAGCATGACATCGCCGACGACAAGCACATTGCATCGCGGCGCGCGATCCGTGACGAACGCGGTGAGTTCTTGTTTGTCCATGGAAATAAACTCCTCCGTGCAAGAAGACATTTTTTCTCATTGTATTACAGGTTTGCGTTTCGTGCAAAAAAAATTTGAGCCGAAGTTTTTCTTCGACTCAAAAAAATTATTTCTTTGGCGCCATACCGGTCGATTCTCTTGCGACGAGGACGTTGTCGAGCGTGACGCGCTTTGTCTCGCCGGTTTCGATCTTGTCGATCAAAAGCTGCGCCGCATTGCTGCCGAGGCGGAACATGTTTTGATCCATCGTCGTGAGCTTCGGCGTGACGTAGCGCGCGAGCGCGATGTTGTCGAAGCCCATGACGGAGAGGTCGTCCGGCACGCGGATGCCGAGGGCGTGCGCCGCGTTCAGCGTGCCGACGCCCATGAGATCGTTGCAGCAGAGCACCGCCGTCGCGTCCGTCTGCTGCAGGATGCGCATGAGGACGTCCGTCGTGTCATCGACGGTCTCGGCGCTGTTGCCGTTGCCGATGTTCACGATGTAGTGGGCGGGGTCGATGCCGCGGCCGCGCATGGCAACGCGGTATGTGTCCTCCTTGATCTGGTACGAATCCGATTTTTCGCCGCGCACGAACAGGATGCGCTCGTGCCCGAGGCTCTGGAGATGCCGGAGGGCCTCCTGCGTGCCGAGCGCTTCGTCATTGCCGACGTACGAAACGCCTTCGACGTAGTGGTACGCATTGATGAAGACGAGCGGCGTGCGGCGGACGAGCTGCTGGTAAAAGCTTTCCTTGATGTGCGCCGTGTTCGGACTGATGACGATGAGCCCGGAGACGTTGCGCGAGACGAGCGCCGTGATGCAGCGCATTTCCTGCTGCGGGTCGTTCTGCGCACAGTTCAGCAGCAGCGAGTAGTCGTCCTGCCGGATCGTGTCCTCGATGCCGTCGATGACCTGCGCAAAAAACATGTTGTAGAGGCCCGGCACGACGACGCCGATCGTCGACGAGCGCTGCGTGTTGAGCTCGCGCGCCTGGACGTTCGGCACGTAGTCAAGCGCGTCGATCGCGTCCTGCACGCGTTTGCGCGTTTCTTCTTTGACGGGATAATTGGCGTTGACGACACGGGAGACCGTCGCGACGGACACCCCCGCGCGCTTCGCCACGTCCACGATAGTTGCCTTGCGTTTCTGTTCCAATGTTCCTCGTCCCTTTCGGAAACAACACAACTTCCGCAGGTGCTTTTCTTGTTCGCACCCGCGGAAGTTAAGCTGTTCTTTTTGTTCTGTCGTACAGGGGACCCTCAGCCGCAAGCGGCATAAGCGACCACATCGGCGCTAAAGCGCCGTGTGCCTGCTTATCCACCGCTGACGCGGTCCCCCTCTCCCTGAGGGAGAGGCTATCTCTAACGATAGGCGCTGCTTATTTCGTGACCACCTGCATGAACCGGTCGAACGCGGCCATGCCCTCGGGTGTGCGCTTGTAGACACCGGAGTGCGTCAGCACGGTCTCGAAGACTTTGCCGATCTCGAACTTCAGGATGTCGTCGAGGTTTTCGGCCTTGGCTTCGGGGTGCTTCGTGCGGAGTTCCTTGTACCACGCGGCATGGCTTTCGAGGCCGGGGGTGCCAGAGACGTCTTCCGTACCTTTGAGCCATTCGGCTTTGAGCGCGGCCATTTCTTTCTTGAGGCGCGCCGGCAGGACGGCGAGACCCATGACTTCGATGAGACCGATGTTTTCCTTCTTGATGTGATGGACTTCCTGATGCGGGTGGAAGATGCCGAGCGGGTACTCGTCCGTCGTGCGGTTGTTGCGCAGCACGAGGTCGAGCTCGTAGCCCTCGCCCTTGCGGCGGGCGATCGGCGTGATCGTGTTGTGCGGCGTTCCGTCCGTCTCGGCGAGGATGCCCACGGAGGCGTCGCTGTAGCCGCGCCATGCATCAAGGATCTTCACAGCGAGGTCGACGAGCTGGTCGCGGTCGACGCCAGAGAGGCGGATCGTCGACATCGGCCACTTCACGCGGCCGACCTGGATGTCGGGGAAGCCTGGCACGGCGTACGACTTCTCGACTTTTGCTTTCGCCATGGCGAACGTGTAGCGGCCGCCCTGGTAGTGGTCATGCGAGAGGATCGAGCCGCCGACGATCGGTAGGTCTGCATTCGAGCCGAGGAAGTAATGCGGCAGGATCGTCACGAAGTCGAGGAGGTTTTCGAAACTGCGGCGCGTGACTTTCATCGGCACGTGCTTGCGGTTCAACACGATGCAATGCTCATTGTAGTACGTATAGGGGCTGTACTGCAAGAACCAGCGGTGGCCGGAGAGGCGGATGGGGATCAGGCGGTGCGTCTCGCGCGCCGGATGGCCGATGTGGCCAGCGTAGCCTTCATTTTCGCGGCAGAGCAGGCACTTCGGATACGACGTGGATTTCTGCTCGCGCGCTTTCGCGATGTCACGCGGGTCTTTTTCCGGCTTCGACAGGTTGATCGTCACATCGAGGTCGCCGTACTCCGTCGGCGTCTGCCAGATGATGTTCTTGTCGATGCGATCCTTGCGGATGTAGTTCGACGCGATGGACATCTTGTAGAACTGATCCGTCGCGGCTTTCGGATTGCGCGCGTAGTCACTCTGCCAGCGGCGGTTTACTTCCGACGGGCGCGGCATGACGCAGTCCATGATGCGCGTATCAAAAAGATCGCGCTGCTCCGTCGTGTCTTCGATGAGCCCCTCGCGGGCCGCGTAGTCGAGCATCTCCTCGAGGATCGGCGTCGCGGTCAGCAGCTGCTCTTCGATGTCGTCTTCCGGCGTGAATTCGTCGACTTTGAGCACGTCGATGAGGCGGTTCGCCGCATAGTAGCGGTCTTCCTCCTTCATGAGGTCGCGCTGCATAGCAAAATGAATCAGGCGGTTGATGTTATGATTGATTTCGGACATGAAAGTTCTTCCTTTCTGTCAAAAAGGCTCAGTCCTGGTATCCGTCCGGATGCTTCTGGTGCCACGTCCACGCCGTGCCGATGACCTGCTCGACGTTCGTGTAGCGCGGCTTCCAGCCGAGGATCTTCTTCGCTTTCTCGCTCGAGGCGATGAGCTGCGCGGGGTCGCCGGCGCGGCGGGCGCCCATCTCGACTTTGATATCCTTGCCCGTCGCTTTTTTCGCGGCCTCGATCATTTCCTTGACCGAGAAGCCCTGGCCGTTGCCGAGGTTGAAGATGTTGCTCTCGCCGCCCTTGCGCAGGTATTCGAGCGCGAGGACGTGCGCGTCCGCGAGGTCGATGACGTGGATGTAGTCGCGCAGGCACGTGCCGTCCGGCGTCGGATAATCGTCGCCGAAGACGGTGATGTGGTCGCGTTTGCCGAGCGGCACCTGGAGGATCAGCGGGATGAGGTGGGTCTCGGGATGGTGATCCTCGCCGATCGAACCGTCATCGAGCGCGCCTGCCGCGTTGAAATAACGCAGCGACACGTAGCGGATGCCGTCGGCGCGGCTGACCCATTTCATCATTTTTTCCATCGTGCGCTTCGTCTCGCCGTACGTATTCGTCGGGTTCGTCTCGTCATCCTCCATGATGGGGATGCGCTTCGGCTCGCCGTAGACGGCCGCCGTCGAGGAAAAGACGATCTTGTCGACACCGTGGCGCACCATGGCTTCCAGCAGGACCTGCATGCCATAGACGTTGTTGTTGAAATACTTCAACGGCTTTTCCATGCTTTCGCCGACGAGCGAATTCGCCGCGAAATGGATGACAGCCTCGATCTTGTTCTCCGTGAAAATCTTGTCGAGCACGGCCGCATCGCGGATATCGCCCTCGTAGAACTTCGCTTTCGGGTTCAAGGCGCTCCGATGGCCAGTCTGGAGGTTGTCGACGATGACGACGTCCTCGCCCTTCGCCACGAGCTGATGAACTGCATGAGAGCCGATATAGCCGGCACCGCCGCAAACGAGAATCGACATGATGGTCAAGTCCTTTCTGGATAGTTTCTATCTTACCATGAAATGTTGACGTTTTCTAGTAATTTTTCGGTAAATCAGTACACCATGCCTCCCCCTCTGGGGGAGGTGGCCCCGCAGGGGTCGGAGAGGGTAACGCAGTAACGGTATTCTTATTTCTTTTGATAAGAATACAGAACTTGTCCATGCGCTACCCTCTCCGCCTCGCATTCGCTCGGCACCTCCCCCATAGGGGGAGGCGTAAGTGCTGGGTTAGCCGATACGGTGAGTTCCTTCCGAGATGCTGGCGACGTAGAAGCTCGGTGCGTAGCCGATTTTCTTCGTGTAGCCCTCGGCGACCGTTTTCTTGAAGGTTTCAATCGCGTCGTTCTTCACGAGGCTGACCGTGCTGCCGCCGAAGCCGGCGCCCGTCATGCGCGAGCCGATGACGCCCGGAATCTGCCACGCGATCTCGGCGAGCGTGTCGAGCTCCTTGCCCGTGACATCGTAGTCGTCGCGCAGCGAGAAATGCGATTCGTTCATGAGCTTGCCGAACTTCTCAACATCATTCTTTTCGAGCGCGTCGACGGCGTCGAGCGTGCGGTTGTTTTCATAGACGGCATGGCGTGCGCGCTGGCGCTCTAAAGGCTCGCTGATCGCGCCGGCGATCTGATTGAACGTTTCGTTCGTGAGCTCGCCGAGGGCATTGAGCTCCGGCTTCACTTCTTTGAGCTCGTTCAGCGCGTGCTCGCACTGCGCGCGACGGACATTGTACGCGCTCGACGCGAGGCTGTGCGGCTTGTTCGTGTTCGTGATGACGATGCTGGCGTCCGCGAGCGCGATCTTGCTGTAGCGATACTGGAGCGTGTTGCAATCGAGCAGCATCGCGCAATCCTGTTTGCCCATGCCGACGGCGAACTGGTCCATGATGCCGCAATTCACGCCGACGAACTGGTTCTCGGCCTTCTGCGAGAGCTTCACCATCTCGAGCATATCGAGACCGAAGCCGAACGCCTCGTTGAGGATGACGGACATGAGCACTTCGAGTGACGCCGAAGACGACAGACCCGCGCCGCCCGGCAGCGTGCCATGGATGACGATGTCGAAGCCGTGACCCGCCTTATGGCCGGCCTTCTCGAAGACATCGACGACGCCCATGAAATAATTCGCCCAGTTCTTCGCCTTGTCATAGGCGAGGCCCGTCATCGGGAACTCGATCACGCCCGCGTCCGCGAGGTTCACGGAGTAAACGCGCGTCGTCATATCCGCACGGTCAGCAACGACAGCGTACGTGCCGAGCGAGATCGCGCACGGGAACACATGCCCGCCATTGTAATCCGTGTGCTCGCCGATGAGATTCACACGGCCCGGAGAAAAATACGACCGCTCCGCCTTTTTTCCGAACTTCTCCTCGAAAACTTTCTTCATCTCATCGAGATACGCCGAAACCTTCTGATCGACCTGTGCCATGAAAAATTCCTCCTGCTTCCCGTTTCCATCGGACTTGCATCCGATTCGAAACTCGTAAACGTTTTCCGATTTGCTTTGAAAGAAAAGCAAGCGCGTGTGATGACTTGCTTTCTCTCTCTTTGTTCCTGTTTGCTATTGTAGACCATTCCGGCGCGGATGTCAACAAGTTTTTGTAAACGATTTCTGCTTTATTTTCCTCGCGCTTCATACATGCTCTTTCGGCCTCTGCTGTTCCGCCTCCCACGCGTCCCTCTCATTCATGAGCGTGAGCTTGTCGTACCAGCGCAGGGCGAAGATGGAAAGCAGGGCTTCGTCGTTGACGTCCGCGCCGAGCGTGGCGCGGTCTTTTTTGACGAGCGCGCGGATCGTGTCGCAGATGAGCGCCTGATGCGCGCGCAGGAGCTGGTCGCGGAGCTCGACGGGCGTGTATGTGAAGATGTAGAAGCTCGCGGGCTTCCCTTGCCACGTGCCTTCATGGATGTCGAACGGGAAGCTGTCGGGACTCCGCTTTGCGCGCAGCTCGTCTTCATTATATTCGCGCTCGCCGAACTCGATGGAAAGCAGCTTGCCGTCGCGGTCAATTTCCGGCGGCAGGCACGTCAGGGCGACGACGGCGTTGTCGGCGAAGTCGTAGAGATCCATGATGTCAGAGAGGTGGAATGCTTTTTCAGGCGCGCCGGATGTCATGAGGCGTTCTCCTTTCATCGTTGCTTCCACATAGTATAGCACGATTTTTTTCGCCACGTCATGAAAAAACCATTGCGTCCCCAGAGGCGCGGCACAGAAAATTTTATCCTTATTTCAGATACAAAGGAAGGAGTTTCGTCCCGAGTTTTGAAAATCAAAGTGGCTTCAGCCCTTATATATCAAGGGCTGAGGCCACTTTCTTCTCGAATAAAATATACTTACGCCATGACGTTCACTT
>OMWS01000072.1 GCA_900314825.1 uncultured Veillonellaceae bacterium
TATTGGTACGACCTACAGGCCGCTCCCTCCTGACGCTGCGCTTCGCTCCGCGTCTGTCCTCCCTCCAAGGAGGGAGGCTGGGGGTTGTGAGCCTTTCGCACTTAACTTAATGACATTGCATCAGGGGAAGGGGAGAGGCTGCTGATCCTGTTACGCTCGCAACAGGAAGGAGCTATCCGTATGAAGACCCCGAAAATCATATTTTCCGATATCGATGGGACATTTCTGCGAGACGACCACATGACCGTCTCGCACCGCACGGCCGAGGCCGTGCATGCCGTGCTCGCGCAGGGCATCCCGTTCGTCCTCGTCTCGGCGCGCATGCCGGAGGCCATCTATCCGATCACGGACGGCATCGGCGTGAAGATTCCCGTCATCAGCTACAGCGGCGGCCTCGCATTGACGGACGCGGGCGAGACGATCCTCGATGAGCGCATCGACGCGGGCGCGGCCTCCATGGTGCTCTCCGCCATCGACGAAAAATTCCCCGTGATGGCCGTGAATTATTACGCCGGCCGCCGCTGGTACGTACGCGACAAGGACGACCCGCGCGTGCAGTACGAAGAGCACATCACGCACGCGACGGCCGAAATCGGCAATTTCGACATGCTGCTCTCGATCAATACGCTGCCGAGCAAGCTCCTCCTCATGGGCGCGCCCGAGCCCTGCAAGCGCGCCGAGCATGACCTCGCCGAGCGCTTCCCCATGCTCCACGTCGTGCGCTCCTCCGACACGCTCGTCGAGATCATGCAGGCCGGCGTCTCAAAAGAAAGCGGCCTCCGCGCCATGCTCGACCACTACGGCCTGACTGCCAAAGACGCCCTCGCCTTCGGCGACAACTACAACGACCTCGAGATGCTCCAATTCGCCGGCACCTCCGTCGCCATGGGCAATGCGCCCGAAGCCATCAAAAAAGCCGCCTCCCACGTCACGAAAAGCAACGAGGAAGACGGGATCTGGGCGTTCTTGAAAGAACACAAGATGATATAAGTTTGTTGTACCCGTTGCAAAACGTAACGAGTCAAGCAGCCTCTCCCTTTGGGAGAGGGGGACCGCGCCAGCGGTGGAGAGGGTACTTGGGTGCGAGCTGTAACAATGCTGTGTTTGTAACATAGCAGTACGACTTCTGGGGACATTATGCTATGTTAATACAATTTATTTGCTTCGCTATCGCACCCTTGTACCCTTTCCACCGCTTCGCGGTCCCCCTTCCCCTGAGGGGAAGGCTGCTGTAAATGTTACATTCGCAACAGATAGAGGCATTTTTGTAAAAGCAACCATCTCTTTCGGAGCTTACGCCAGCGCATGAAAGCTCTCGACCGGCGCTGCTTCGTCGCTCCCGAGCCGCCGCACGCTCTCCCGCTCGATGAGATGCAGCGGCAGCTCGCCGACGGGCTCGTCGGTGCCGCTGAGGACGTCCAGCAGATACTGCGCTGTCTTCATGCCGACGAGGTCGTAGTCGAACTGGACCGTCGTGAGCGCGGGGTAGACGACGGCGCTGACGTCGTAGCCGCCGAAGCCCGTGACGGAAACGTCCTCCGGCACGCGCACGCGGAGCTCGTGGAAATAACGCAGCACGCCGAGGGCGATGTTGTCCGTCGCGCAGACGACGACCGTCGCGCCTCCGGCCATATGCTGCTCGAGCGCGGGGCCGCAGCCGTACGCCGAGAGGAAATCAAAGCCCGTCTCGACGAAATCGACGAGCGCTTCCCCCGTGCGCCCTTCCTGGAACGCATCGAGGAAGCCGCGCTTGCGGTCGCCACCGACGGCCTTGTCGCGCTCGCTGACGCCGAGGAACACGGCGTGCGCATGCCCCATCTGCCGCAGATACGCGCCCATGAGGCGGCCGGCCGCGTAATCGTCGAGCTTCAGCCAATGCACATCCGCATGCTGCTGGCCTGTGAAGACGATCGGCACGTCGAGCGAGCGCGCGAGCTGCACGTGGCGCTCCGTGATGCCGACGGAATCGACGATGATGCCATCGACGCCCTGCTGCGCGAGATTCCGGATGTTCGCGAGCTCTTTGTCCACGGAAAGCTGGCTCGAAAGCAAGAGCCCCTGATAGCCGCGCGGCTCGAAGATGCGGCCAATGCCCGTCAAAAGTTTTCCGACCGTCACGGAATCCATACGCGGCAGCACGACACCGACGAGCTTGCTCTCCTTCATCTTTAGCCGCTTCGCGAAGAAATTCGCCTTGTATCCCGTCGCGCGGATGACCTCGCGGATGCGCGCGGCCTTCTCTTCGCTGATGTAGCCCTGGTTCAGATAGCGCGACACCGTGCTCTTCGACACGCCCGCCATGTCCGCGATTTCCTGGATGGTGACTTTATGCTCGCTCATGCTGCTCGAACGCTCCGTTTCCAATAAAGTTCTTGCGCTCATGGTATCAATTCCATGAACAATTGTCAAGAAGCGGCAACAGGATTTTTCGCGTGCGCGTCGAATCTTTTCCTATCAAGGAAATACGGGAGATGGAAACGATGGAAAAAGGATATGAAGAAGGCTTCGTGCTGACGGTGCACGACGGCATCGCGGAGATCCGCATCGGCCGGCACGCGGAGTGCGTGAGCTGCGGCGCGTGCGGTGCGGCGCGGCAGGCGGTCGTTGAGGCGCGTAATGGCATCGGCGCGCAGCCCGGCGACCACGTGCGCTTCACGCTGCCGGAGCACTCCGTCGTGCTCGGCTCGCTCATCGTCTTCGCCGTGCCGCTCGTGCTCGCGCTCGCGTGCGGCGTCCTCGGCGCCTGGCTCGATGGCGGCGGCGTCGTCGCAAGCGGCACGCTCGGCGGCCTCGTCGGCGCAGCGATCGGCCTCGCAGCCGGCGGCCTCGTCGTGCGCTGGTTCGACCGCAGAGCGGCCGCGCAGCAGCCGCAGATCGTCGAGATTTTACGGTGAACAAAAAAATTCTCTTTTTTCGAAAAAAGTTGTTGACAAACCGTAGGCCGCCCGCTATAATAAATCTTGTCGTTAAGACATGGCGCAATGAAGCGCGAAAAACATATGGGGTTATAGCTCAGTTGGTTAGAGTGTCTCGTTGACATCGAGGAGGTCACAAGTTCGAATCTTGTTAACCCCACCATAAGACAACGCAAGTCTTGCTAGAAATAGCAAGGCTTTTTTGTTTCTCAAAATCCACTCGTACGATATAATAGATGTAACGTTGCAACAAGATCCCAGACGGCGTTATATTCAGCAAACAAACAATGATGGAGGCGCATATCTATGGAACGGGAACAACGGATGAAACTGGCGCAGGACGGCGTGGAAAAAGTGATCCGCCGGAAGCCCGCGAGCTGGCGCGCAAACCTCTCGACGTACGTGCTGCTCGTCGAGCACACGGACAAGCTCCTCGCCGACCTCGACCTCGAAGACGCGATGGACGCCTTCCCCGAGAGCGCGGAGGCCGACGGTGGCGCGAAGAACGAAGTCGTCTGGCTCGCGAAGGACGGCGCGGGAAAGACGCTGGGTGAGATTGGCCTCACGACGTTCCTGCGCACGTACCGCGTGAACGACGCGCTGAACGAATACGCGAAGCTCCGCAAAGCCGTCCAAAGCATCCTGCGCCCGCGCAACATCGTCGAGCGCGTCCGCACAAGAGCCTTCCGCGCCATGAACTTGCGGCCGTGAAGACCGCGCAACATACTGTCATAAACGAAGCAGGCGCACACCACGCGAGTGGTGTGCGCCTGCTGTTTTGCTTTTTCATTCGGAAAATACGAGACTGGAAAGCGATTGCACGACGATACTCTTTCCGCTTGCGATGGCGCCTTCCGCCTCATAAAGGAACGTCGTATCGCGCTCGCCCGCATTCATTTTTTCCTTCAAAAGACGATAGCCCTGCAGCATCAAGGCGGGAGAAATCTGTCGGATGCAATGCGTCTTATGATCTTGTGCGCATCCCCATGCATCTTCCGATGCCCTGCATTCCTCCAAAGCATGCCCGGGCAAAACCATGACGGCCGGAACCCCATAAGGATAATACGTGGCCGGGACGGACGTGCTTCGCATCGGCAGGTCTGCCGGATAACAATTCGGCGTCAAAACAGGAAGATGGAGGGCGGCAGCGGCGTGAAGCGTCCCAGTGTCATTGCCGATATAGCAGGAGCAGCAGCTCAGCGCCGCAACGGATTCCCTGTAATTCACAGTTCCTGCCAAATTCCATGCCGCATGTTCCGGCAAGTGTTCCACCAGCCACGCTCCGTCTTTTTGATCTGCCGGCCCGCCAAGAATCAAGAAGCGGATTTCCTGCCCGTGCTCGACCTCCAAAATTCTGCCGAGCAATTCCTGATAATTTTCCACCGGCCAATGGCGTCGCTCATCCGTCCCTCCCGGGACGACCGCCATCCAATTTGCGCGGGGAGCAATCTCCCCGAGACGTTTTTGCCAATGTTCCTTTTCGTTCGCAAGAAACCAGACTTCAGGATGTGCGTCTTTCGCTTCGCGGCCTATAATTTTTTCCATGAGTGACAAATAATAGAACACGGAATGCGTTCCGCGTTTTTCATATGGAACGCGATGGTTCAAGAACACGGCTACAACAGAATAAGGAAAAGGGCCTGCGCAGGTAAAGTTTTCAGGAGCATAACCGAAACGATGTGCGGCTCCGCAAAGATACGACAGCAAGAACGAGCTCCCATAATTTGCGAAATTAAAGCAAACATCATAGTGCATCGGTAAAAGTTTCTTTGCGAAGGAAATGTCCCAGGAAAGCAGCTCGATGGGATTGAACCAGCTGCACCGACGCGCATTGACGAGCAGCTGATCGACATACGGGCAAGCGATTGCCATGTCGCGGCTTCGTGCATAAACTACCAATGTAATATATGCCTGCGGATACGTACGGCGGACTTCCCGAATGGCGGGCGAACAATTGATGAAATCGCCTACACCGGCATCCGTGAGGAGGAGGATTTTCATGGGCTCGCCCTCCTCATGCTCGCGATATCCATATTCTTGGAAAAGCGGCTCAAGTTCGCGGACAATTTCCCCCGTGTCAATCTTGTTCGCCTGCGCATCGCGCTGACAGATGTCGAGCATTTTCTGGTGAAGGACTCCGATGCCCTCCATAGCAAAAGCGTATTTTTCAGAAGGACTTATGCCCCCCCCGAATGAATTCCGCTTGATTCCTTTTTCATATCCTGATCATCTTCTCCCATCATGAAACCCTATGATGCTATTTTATCGCATTTTCCAAAAAGCGCGGAGCAAAAACTCGCTTTCTTTATTTTAGCGTACCTCCACGACCATGTGCAAGCATCTTCCGTACTTCCTTGTCGAAGTCCGAGTCAATCCGTTGATGCTTGTTGAACTCGTTGTACTCCTCGACTGCCTTGGCATCCGCCTCGCGTTTCGAAATGCTACCGTTGCCGTCCAGGATTTGATAACGACGGAACTCGAGGAAAGCGTTGACGCTTTCGGCGAATTGTGCCATCGTGAACGCGTGCTCCTCTTCGATGAGGTCCTCGATATAGTCGAAATACCCCGTCACAGCTCGTTCGAGCTTGCGGATCTGTGCTTCGTCCAAATAATTTTTCGCGACTGTGACATCGGATTTCAAGATGCGCCCGTCCGGCGAATTCTTCCACGTCGTCAGCCCCATGTGTTCCTTTTCGTGATCCGCACGATGGTAAATGATTTCCGCCGCCGTCTCGCCCGCGATCGCGTAGTGGAATTTATTCTGCACCATCGCATAAAAGCGCCGCGCCTCGTCCGAGCGCCGGTCATAATCAATGCTGCACTCCGCAAAAATATCCGTGATCTGCTGCCAGATGCGCCGCTCGCTCGCGCGGATGGAGCGCACGCGTTCCAAGAGCTCGCGGAAATAATCCTTGCCAAACGCCGTCTTGCCCTGCTTCAAGCGGTCGTCATCGAGGACAAATCCTTTCAGCATGTATTCCTTCAAAACTTTCGTGGCCCAAATACGAAACTGCGTCGCGCGCTTCGAATTCACACGGTAGCCAACGGAGATGATGGCGTCGAGGTTATAGAAAATTTGTTTTCTTTTGACAGACCTTTGTCCTTCCGTGGCAACTATTGAAATTTCTTCAATAGTTGACTCTGTCAACAGTTCTCCTTCATCATACACATTCCGCAAATGCACCGAAATGTTGCTGACGGTGCAACCGAACAGTTCCGCCATGGCTTTCTGCGTCAGCCAGATGTTCTCATCTTTGACCACTGCCTGAATGGAAATTTTTTCTTCTTCCGCTTGATACAATAAAAACTGGATTTCTTTGTCCGCCACTAGCCTTGCCCTCCGTCTCTTTCTTCCCTTCATTTTATCGTGCAACGTTCATAATCGCAAGTAAAAAGCAGGCCGCACCACGAAGGTACGACCTGCGAACTTTTTAGGAGGCTGTCGCCTACCCTTTGTTTTCCATCGAGCTCTTCGACGACAGTTTCGCCTTGAACTCGGTGATGAAGGCCTGCATGATGATGAAGACGCAGAGGAGGGCGCCGACGACGATCTTGGTCCACCAGGCCGAGAGCGTGCCCTGGAAGCTGATGAACGTGAGGATGACGCCTTGGATCAGGACGCCGACGAGAGCGCCGGGGATGAAGCCGACACCGCCTGTAAGGAGCGTGCCGCCGATGACGGACGAGGCGATGGCGTCCATCTCCATGCCGAGGCCGTGGAGGTTGTAGCCTGTGAGCATGATGAGGCTGTAGGCGAGGCCGCCGAGCGCCGAGCAGAAGCCGGAGATCGTGTAGACCATCACTTTCGTGCGGAAGACGGGGAGGCCCATGAGCGCGGCAGAGGACTCGCTGCCGCCGACGGCGTAGACGGCGCGCCCGAAGCGCGTGAAGCCGAGCACGATGGCGGCGACGACGATCGTGAGCAGCGCGACGACGGCGCCGACGGAGAGGAAGCCCGCGCCGAGCGGGATGCGGTAGCTCGCAATCGCCACCCACGTCGGATTCGTGATCTGGATCGTGTCCTGCGAGATGACGGCCGTCATGCCGCGGCAGAAGAACATGCCGGCGAGCGTGATGATGAACGGCTGGAGGTCAAATTTCGTGATGATGTAGCCTTGCAGCGCGCCAAACGCCGTGCCCATGACGAGCACAATGGCGACGCAGACGAAGACGGGGATCGTCGTATTCGCCAGCAGCCACGCGAGCACCATGCAGACGAGCGCGAGCACGGCGCCGACGGAGAGGTCGATGCCGGCGATGATGAGCGTGAACGTGATGCCGACGGCGACGATGATGAGCGCCGCGTTGTCGATGAAGAGGTTGAAGAATACCTGCGGCCGCATGAAGCCTTTGTACATGGCGATGCCGGCGCCGTAGAGGATGATGAACAGCAGCAGCGTCACGGCAAAGGAGAAATACGGCGAGGCGATGAGCTTTCCAAGTGTCTTTTTCATACCGCTCATGCCTCCTTTCCGCCAGTCGATGCAACGGCCGGCTTGCTATGGCGTTCTTTCCAGCGGTTGAACATTTCCTGTGCCCGCTTCGACTGGATCAGGCAGATGATGATGACGGCGATGGCTTTCACGACCGGCAGCTGGTCGGACGAAACGCCGAGCGCGTACATCGTCGTCGTGAGCGTCTGGATCGTGATGGCGCCGATGACGGAGCCGCCGATGTAGAACTTGCCGCCCGAGAGCAGCGTGCCGCCGAGCGCGACGGCGAGGATCGCGTCCATCTCCATGTTCAGGCCGGCGTTGTTCGCGTCCGCGGCGCGGATGAGCGAGCTCTCAATGAGGCCGGAGACGCCGGCGCAGAAGCCGGAGAATGCGTAGACGAGGAACAGCACGAGCGTGACGTTGATGCCGGCGTATTTCGCCGCCGTGGGATTGATGCCGACGGACTGGACGAAGAGGCCGATGCTCGTCTTTTTCATGAGGAACGCGACGAGCAGCACCATCGCGAGCGCGATGAAGATGTTCGTCTGCAGCGGCATTCCAGGCAAAAAGCCCGAAATGTAGGCAAACGGCTTGTAGTAGACCGTGATGATCTGGCCTTCCGTCAGGAGCTGCGCGACGCCACGGCCGGCCGTCATGAGGATCAGCGTGGCGACGACGGCCTGGATCTTGAATTTTGCTACCAATAAACCATTCCACATGCCGCACAGCACGCCGACGGCGACGGCTGCGAGCATCGCGAGCGCCATCGGCGTCTCCGCGACGCCATCGCCGCGCCCGCCGAGGAGCGTGCAGACGACGGCGGCCGAGATGGCGATGACGGCGCCGACGGAGATATCGATGCCGCTCGTCGCGATGACGAACGTCATGCCGAGCGCGAGGATGACGAGCGAGCACGAACGGTTCAGAATATCGACGAGGCGTCCGTAGAGATGGCCGTCCTCCGTCATGGAAATCTGGAGGAAGCCGTCCGTGAAGAACGCGTTGAACAGGAGCAGCACGGCGAGCGCCACGACGGGCAGGAAGAGCGAGCTGTTTGTGAAACGTTTCAAAGCTTCCATTATGCTGCACCTCCCGCAATGGCTTTCATAACTTCGTCGGAGCTGATGCGGTCGCCCGTGAGCTCGGCGACGCGGCGGCGGTCACGGAGCACGACGAGCTTCGTGCACGTGCGCACCATTTCGTCCATTTCCGACGAGATGAAGATGACGGCCATGCCGCGCTTCTTCGCGAGCGCGACGGCCATTTTCTGGATTTCGGACTTCGTGCCGACGTCGATGCCGCGCGTCGGCTCGTCGAGGATCAGGAGGTCGGGCTGCGTCGCGAGCCAGCGGGCGATGATGACCTTCTGCTGGTTGCCGCCCGAGAGGTTCTTGACGAGCTGGTCGCGGGAGGACACCTTGATCTTGAGGAGCTGGATGCAATCGTCCGCGATTTTCACCTGCTCCGCATACGGGATGTGCCGGAGGATTCCCTGTTTCGCCTGCATGGCGAGGATGATGTTCTCGCGCACCGTCAGGTCGCCGATGATGCCCGCGACTTTGCGGTCCTCGGGGCAAAAGGCGATCTTCTGCTCCATGGCCGCCATCGGCGCGGGGAAACGGATGGGCTTGCCATTCACGGTGAGGCTGCCTTTATCGATCTGATGCAGGCCGAAGAGCATTTCCGCCGTCTCCGTGCGGCCGGAGCCGAGGAGGCCGGCGAGGCCGATGACTTCGCCCTTGTGGATCTTCACGTCCACGCTGTCGAGGAAGCCGACGGCGCCGAGGCCTTGGCCGTCGAGGAAGACTTCGTCGGACGGCGTGCTCTTTTCCGCGCTCTTGTCCATTTCCTGGACCGCGCCGACGCTTTTGCCGACCATCTTCGCGATGAGCTCGATGCGCGGCAGGTCTTTGAGTTCGTACGCGCCGACGAGCTCGCCGTTCCGCAGGACGGTCACGTGGTCGCAGATTTCATAGATTTGTTCGAGGAAATGCGAAATGAAGATGATGCCGAGCCCCTGCTTTTGGAGCTGCCGGATGATCTTGAAGAGGTGCTCCGTCTCCTGCTCGTCGAGCGACGATGTCGGCTCGTCGAGGATCAGGATCTTCGCATCGACATCGACGGCGCGCGCGATGGCGATCATCTGCTGCAACGCGACGGCGAAATGGTCGAGCGTCTGCGTGACGTCGATGTGCACGTCGAGCTTCGAGAGGAGCTCCTCCGCACGCGTGTTCATCGTATTCCAGTCGATCATGCCGTGCTTCATGGGCTCGCGGCCGATGAAGATGTTTTCGGCGACGGTGAGGTTCGGGCAAAGATTGACTTCCTGGTACACGGTCGAGATGCCGCATTCCTGCGCCTCTTTCGGCGTCTTCGGCGCGATCTCTTTGCCATTCATCGTGATCGTGCCGCCGTCTTTCTGATAGACGCCCGTCAGGACTTTGACGAGCGTGGACTTGCCTGCGCCGTTCTCCCCCATGAGCGAATGGATTTCGCCGGCGTGCAGCGTGAAGTCGACATTCGACAGCGCGCGCACGCCCGGGAAGCGCTTGTCGATGTGGCGCATTTCGAGCAAGGCTTGTGCCATAAATGCTCCTCCTTTCGGAGTATCTATACGTAAATGATAATTTCTAAAGCCTCCCCCTCTGGGGGAGGTGGCCCCGAAGGGGTCGGAGAGGGTAACGACGTACCTACATTCTCATTCCTACCGATAGGAATACAGAATTTGTCCATGCGCTACCCTCTCCGCCTCGCATTCGCTCGGCACCTCCCCCAAAGGGGGAGGCGTAGGTCGCGGGGCATAAAAATGGCCGCGTCCGCACGTTTGACCTGCGGGGCGCGGCCACTTTCTGAGGGTTATGAAGATGTGGTGATAGGAAGGACTAGGTCATACCGGGAACGCGAATAAATTAATATTTACGCTCCGGCAGCGTCTTCTCTGCGACGTCGGCCGGGAAGATGCCCTCGTCGACGTAGACGAGCTTCTCAACCTTTTCGCCATTGAGGATCTTCTTTGCCGTCTCCATGAGCAGCGGGCCCTGGAGCGGGTTGCACTCGACCGTGCAGTTCGATTTGCCTTCGATCATGGCCTGGAAGATGCCTTTGACGCCATCGACCGAGATGATCGTGATGTCTTTGCCCGGTTTCATGCCGGCAGCCTCGATGGCCTGGATGGCGCCGAGCGCCATGTCATCGTTGTGCGCATAGAGGACATCGATCTTGTCGCCATAGGATTTGAGGAAGGACTCCATGACTTCCTGGCCCTTCTGGCGCGTGAACTCGCCCGTCTGGGAAGCGAGGATGTTGTACTTGCCAGCATTCGGCGAAGCGGCCATCGCATCTTTGAAGCCTTCGTTGCGGCGGATGGCGACGGACGAACCGACCGTGCCTTCGAGGATGACGACGTTGTACTGGCTGCCGCCATCGCGCGGCTTCTTGTTCTCTTTCGTCATGTACTCATCGATCCATTTGAAGACGTTCTTGCCTTCGGTGAGGGAATCCGTGCCGATCTTCGCGACATAGAGGCTGTCATCGGCGAGCTTCACATCGCGGTCCACGACGATGACCGGGATGTTCGCATCTTTTGCTTCTTTGAGGACCGTGTCCCAACCGGTCTCGACGATCGGCACGAAGGCGATGATGTCAACGCCCTGCGCGATGAACGAGCGGATGGCTTTGATCTGGTTCTCCTGCTTCTGCTGCGCGTCGGAGAACTGGAGGTTGACGCCGGCATCCTGCGCGGCCTGCTTGATGGATTCCGTATTGGCGGTTCTCCACTCGGACTCCGCTCCGATCTGCGAGAAGCCCATCGTGATCTGCTTGCCGCCCGAGCTCGCTGCGCCCGAACCGGACCCGGAGGATGCCGCTTGGTCTCCCCCGCCGCAGCCGGCGGCCACGACCATCATCATGACGGCCAATACCAATGCAAGGATTTTTTTCACTTTTTTCGTCTCCTTTTTCCGTGGAAAGTCATGACGCTGATCTTTCCTTCGCATGGACTTTCCAAATTTCCCCTGTGAAAAATTTTTGGTCTTGCGTGTGTGATTGCTGCGCCCGTTTCTTTTCACCTCGCTGAAAGCGCAACGGTCAAAC
Organism: uncultured Veillonellaceae bacterium; assembly: GCA_900314825.1. Classification (GTDB taxonomy): domain Bacteria; phylum Bacillota; class Negativicutes; order Selenomonadales; family Selenomonadaceae; genus Selenomonas_C. The sequence continues at coordinate 11,444 of OMWS01000072.1, forward strand.
TGTGTTCGTGCACAGTTCTGAGGAAAAAGACTTGCCGAAAAGATTTTGAAAACTCGCGCTTGCGAGATTTTCTTTACGGTTCTTAGGATACACGTTGCGGTTTCGTTTGTCAATGGGGTTTGAAAATTTTTGTGCTCGCGCACAGAAATTTTGTTTGAGAAGAAATTGTTGACAAACGAATGCAATTGCGCAGAAAGAAAATTTGTAAGCGCTATAGAGGTGTTACGACCTATTGCTGGACGTAACAACTCCAGCAGCCTCTCCCTCTGGGAAAAGCAGACTCTTAGCGCTTTAGCGCTTAGAGGTCGCTTTATCCTTTAGGTAGAGGGGGACCGCGTCAGCGGTGGAGAGGGTCCCCTGTACGTTGTATGAATTCGTACGGCTGAACTCGTCGCGGGTGCGCGCACGAAAAGTTACAGGTGCCTGCGCGCACCGGCGACATCAAGCGGTCTACGGATTCAAAGGCCGTGCAAGCGACCCTCTCCTGGCGCTGCACTTCGTTCCGCGCCTGTCCTCTCCCTGAGGGAGAGGCTGCACTCTCGCAAACGGTCGGCAACAGAACAAACGTCAGAGGATCTCCACCAATTCGCACCCGAGCATTTCCGCGAGGTCGTGGATCTGCTCTTCCGTGATGGTGAAAGACAGCACGGTGTGGTGGCCGCCGCCGGCTTTGAGCCATTCCGTCGCGCCCTGCTTCAGGCCGCATTTCGGCGTCCAGAGCTGCTTGGCGACCGGGAGGTGCGGCGTCTCGGCTTCAGCTTTGCGGCAGGTGACGGGATAGCTGATCATGCGGAAGCCCGTGCGGAAGTCAGCGATCGTCACGTCGACGCCTTCGCCGTCCGCGCCCGTGAAGACGAGGCGCGCAGGGTCGTCCTTGCCGCCGATGTCGAGGGGATGCACTTCGACCTTCGGCTGGTCGCTCGCGATCGTCGGATCGACTTCGAGCATGTGCGCGCCGAGGATGGCCTCGTGGCCTTTGCGCAGGTCGAGCGTGTAGTCCTCCATGAAGACCGTGCGGTCGTTATGCGCGAGGATTTTC
>OMWS01000074.1 GCA_900314825.1 uncultured Veillonellaceae bacterium
GCTCCCTCCTGACGCTTCGCTCCGCTCCGCGTCTGTCCTCCCTCCAAGGAGGGAGGCTGGGGGTTGTGAGCCTTTCGCGCTTAACTTAATGACATTGCCTCTGGGAGAGGCTGCTGTATGCGTTACGTTCAGCAATAGAACATCATGAAGTTATTCAACCGTCATTGCCAGCAAGCTCGTTTGCCACATCACTCGCTGATTCATCGTCGTTGTCCGAAATTGTGTCTACGGTTGTGTCAACATCGTCTGTATCCTGTGTTGCCTCCGCGTGCGTCGCAGTATCTTTCGTCTCCGCATCCGGCGTCGCGCCTTCCGGCTCGACGATGGTCTGCGTCGTTCCTTGTGGCGCCATCGGCAATCCCGCCATTTTCGCCGCCGCCGTGCGTTCGGCATCCGTGAGACCGACGCCCATTTCATCGACGACCTGCGCCTTGTAGCGTGCGTAGTCATATTGCGCACTGATGTGGTTCAGCCGCGCGGTCGAGAGGGCGCGCTGCGCGTCGATGACGTCGAGCATGATGCCTTCGCCCGCGCGGTATTTTTCGCGTGCGATATAGGCATCCTGCTCCGCCTCTGAGACGGCATCCTGCGTCGAGTCGAGGCGATGCTCGGCCTCGCGCATGTTGTAGTACGCCGTGCGCACGGAGAGGTCGGCATCTTCCTGCGCTCTCTGGAGATTCAGCTGCGCCGTGTCGCGGTCCGCCTTTGCCCGGTCCACCTGCGCGCGCGTCACGCCGCTGTCGAACACATCCCAGTTCGCCGAGACGCCTGCTTTGAGATCGTAGCTGCCATCGCTGTGGCTCGACGGCTCGAACGTCTGCGACAGCGTCGGCCCGGCGGAGAAATTCACGGTCGGCTTCCAGCCCGCTTCCGCGACCTTCACGGCTTCTTCCTTTTGCTGCAGCGTATACTGGTCAGCGAGGATGTCCTTGCGATTCCGCGTCGCGTAATCGACACACGACGCGAGATCGATGTCGAACGTATCATAGACGAAATCATCCGTGAGATTCAAAGGCTCCGTGCGGTCGATGTTCATGAGGTTACGGAGCGTCGCGAGGTTCACCTGATACGCGTTCTGCGACTTGATGAGCGTCTGCCGCGCATCGGAAAGCTCGACGGAAGCGCGCAGCACGTCGATGCGCGCTTTCGAACCTGCCGAATAGAGCTGCTGCACGTTCGTGAGGTTCGCGTCGTAGTAGTTCACGCTGTCTTGGTTCACATCAATCGTATGGCGCGACTCGAGCGCATCGAAATACGCCTTGATGACATCGTACTTCAGCGTTTCGCGCGCGCGCTCCGTCGTGAGGCCGGCGATATCGATGCCGTACGCGCTCGAACGGATGTTCGCCTCGTTTTTGCCACCCGTGTAAAGCGGGTAATTGAACGTCAAGCCGACGCTGCCGCTCGAGTTCCGGTCCTCGTCTTTCTGCTTATTCGTCGATGCCGATGCCGACGTCGATGCGCTCCAATGGTTCTGGCCTTTCGCCTCCCGGAGCTCCGCCTCGGCCGTCTTCTCGCCCTGCGCCGTCACTCTGAGCCCCGTATTCGCCGCGAGCGCCTCGGCGATCGCATCGGCGAGCGAAAGATCGCGCGCCTCGGCCGGCGCGGCCGTGAGCGCGAGGCTGATGGCAACAGCAAGCAACACCAAGCGTTTGCCAAACGGTTGTTTCATATGGTGTCCTCCCTTATGAGGATGCCTCTTTCTACGCCTCCCCCTCTGGGGGAGGTGGCCCCGAAGGGGTCGGAGAGGGTAACGCCGTGACTTTATTCTCAGCCTTTTCGAACGGTTTGAGAATCTCGATACTACGTCACCCTCTCCGCCTCGCATCCGCTCGGCACCTCCCCCAAGGTGGGAGGCGTAGTTTGAGGTGTCTTTTCTTCCGAATTTTGATAGAAATCGGTTTTATGATAAAATAAGGCTGTTGAACGCCCTTTAGGCGCTTCTTACGCAACCATTAGTTTAGAAAAAATTGATGTCCCTCAAGGAGACTTTCATCATGCCTACCGATTCCGACGCTTTCGCCCGCGCACTCGCCGTCCTCAAAGAGTATTTCGGCTACAAAACGTTCCGTCCCGCGCAAGAACCCGTCGTGCGCTCCGTGCTCTCCGGCCGCGACACGGTCGCGATCATGCCGACGGGCGCGGGAAAATCCATCTGCTTCCAAGTGCCGGCGCTTCTGCTGCCCGGCGTCACGCTCGTCATCTCGCCGCTCATTTCTTTGATGAAAGATCAAGTGGATGCGCTGCGCGATGCCGGCGTGCCCGCGACGTTCATCAACAGCACGCTTTCGTCGGGCGAATGGAGCAACCGCATGCACGCGATCGCGGCGGGTGACGTCAAGCTCGTCTACGTCGCGCCCGAGCGGCTCGACTCCGACGCATTCCGCGGCCTTTGGGAACGTGTGCCCGTCGCGATGGTCGCCGTCGACGAAGCGCACTGCCTGTCGCAGTGGGGCCACGACTTCCGCCCGAGCTATCAAAATATCGCGCCCTTCATCGCCAGCCTGCCGCGCCGCCCGCTCGTCTCGGCCTTCACGGCGACGGCCACGCCCGAGGTGCGCGACGATATCGTGCGCCTTCTGAATCTCCAGGAACCCGCCATCCACGTCACGGGCTTTGACCGGCCGAACCTCTACTTCGAAGTGCGGCGCGGCGAGGACAAGCGCAAGTTCATCAAAAACTATATCAAGCGCCACAAGGACGAAGCCGGCATCATCTACGCCGCGACGCGCAAGCAAGTCGATACGCTCTACAATGTGCTGACGAAAGCGCACATCGCCGTCGGCCGCTACCACGCCGGCCTCAGCGACGCGGAGCGCGCGAAAGCGCAAGACGACTTCCTTTACGACAATCTCCAAGTCATCGTCGCGACGAACGCCTTCGGCATGGGCATCGACAAGAGCAACGTGCGCTACGTGCTCCACGCGAACATGCCGAAGAACCTCGAGTCGTACTACCAAGAAGCCGGACGTGCGGGCCGCGACGGCGAACCGGGCGAATGCATCCTGCTCTACGCGCCCGGCGACGTGCGCACGCAGCGCTTCCTCATCGACGTCTCGACCGAGGACGAAGCGCGCAAACGCATCGAGACCGCGAAACTCCAGCGCATGGTCGACTACTGCCACACGCCCGAGTGCCTGCGCTCGTTCATCCTCCATTACTTCGGCAGCCAAACGGAAGACGCGACGTGCGACAACTGCAGCAACTGCAACGCCGGCGCGACGGACGTCGACGTCACGATCGACGCGCAAAAAGTTTTCTCGTGCGTCTACCGCATGCGCGAGCGCTACGGCATCACGCTCGTCGCGCAAGTGCTCAAGGGCTCAAGCGACCAACGCGTCAAAGACCTGCACCTCGACACGCTCTCGACGTACGGCCTCTTCCAAAACAAAACGCTCCAAGACATCAAGCTCATGATCCAGCGCTTCGTCGCGACGGACTACCTCGCGCTCGACAGCGGCGAGTACCCGATCCTCCGCCTCCGCCCCGCCGCCTACGACGTGCTGCGCGGCAAAGCCACCGTCATCCAGCACATTTTGCCCGAAAAAAAAGAGGCCGCCCCGGCCTCCCCGAACCAAACAATGTTCGAACACCTCCGCGCCCTCAGGAAATCCCTCGCGCAAAAGAACCGTATCGCACCGTTCATGATCTTCTCCGACAAGACGCTCCGCGACATGGCCGCCCTCCTGCCGCGCACGGAAGAAGAATTCCTCGAAGTCTCCGGCGTCGGACAAAAGAAGCTCGAAAAATATGGGGTGGCGTTTTTGAAATGCATTGCCGAACATCGATGAATCTGAGATTTTCGCAATTCGTTCAGTTATAACTGAACAAATTTTATTTTTCACTTGATTTTACAGTTTCGTCCTGTATAAAATAAGAGAAATGATATTTGCACAGAGGTGATCGCATGATTGAGCGCAAACGTTACATCGGCCGCTTGCGGCCGTTTTTTCACAAGGACATCGTGAAAGTCTTGACCGGCCTGCGGCGCAGTGGGAAGTCCGTGCTTTTGCAGCAAGTGATGGAGGCGCTGCGCGCGGACGGCGCCGATCCCGCCGCTATGCTGTATTACAACTTCGAGGACCTGCGCAACCTGCCGCTCTACCATGCCGAGGCGCTCTACGCCGACATCCTTGCAAAGCTTGACGGGCGGACGGGCGGCGTGTGCCTCTTTTTCGACGAGATCCAAGAAGTGGACGACTGGGAGCGCGTCGTGAACTCGCTGCGCGTGAGCCACCATGCCGACATCTACCTCACGGGCTCGAACGCGCACCTGCTTTCCGGCGAGCTCGCGACGTTGCTCGCCGGCCGCTACGTCGCGTTCCCCGTCTACCCATTTTCCTTTGCCGAATACTGCGCAGCGTATCCAGAGAAATCCAGCGAGGCGTGCTGGCGCTCGTATCTCGCGCTCGGCGGCATGCCGTTCCTCACGCATCTCGACGACGAAAGCGCCGCGCTCCAATACCTCCAGGACATCTACCGCAGCGTCGTGCTCAAGGACATCGTCGAACGCCACACGGTGCGCAACATCGACCTCCTCGCGCGCGTCGTGCGCTACGCTGCCGAAAGCATCGGCCACACGTTCAGCGCGATGAGCATCGCAAAATATCTCAAGAGCGAGCACCGCTCCGTCGCGCCCGAGACGATCATGAACTACCTCGCCGCCTGCACGGAGTCGTTCCTCCTCTACCGCATCCCGCGCCAGGATCTTGCTGGCAAAAAAATCCTGACCGTCAACGAAAAATATTACCTCGCTGACCACGGCCTGCGCACGGCCATCCACGGCAGCGCGCAAAACATTGACCAGACGCTTGAAAACATCGTCTGCATGGAACTCTTACGGCGCGGCTACCGCGTCACGGTCGGCAAAGCCGGCGCGCAGGAAATCGACTTCGTCTGCGACCGCGCAAAAGAACGCATCTACGTGCAAGTCACCTATCTCCTCGCCTCCGAGGAAACGATCGCACGCGAATTCGGCGCCTACAAAACCATCCGCGACAACTACCCGAAATACGTCGTCTCCATGGACCCCGTCGACTTCAGCAGAAACGGAATCTTGCACAAGAACATCATCGACTTTTTGCGTATGGAAACGTACTGAAACCGTCACACGCATACAAAAATGCCCAGCAGCCGTTCACTGCCGGGCATTTTGCATCCTCCCGCAATACTCGCAGACCTCCGGGACGCAGTGGTCCAAGTACCTTCCGATGTCGCTCGACCAGAAGCGCAGCACGAGCCAGCCGAGCTCGGTCAATGCATCATTTGTTTTTATCGCGTTCAAAGTTATGCGTAGGGAACGACAACTGAAATGCGACTCTGCTAATTTCAACCGCCACACTTTCCTAATGCCACCCGCTCGAAATCCTCTTTTCCCATCCCAAGACCGCTATGGACGAATCGTTCTTTGCGCGCTTCATAAATTTGATCGATAATGTCACGCCTCTCCGCCACGAGGCCATGATGCAACAGGCGGTGGCAGATAGGGCACAGGCAGATGACATTCGCATATACGTCAAGGCTGTGTCCGAACGAATCTTGCTGGCTCATGGGAATGATGTGATGCGCTTCCATATAAGGCTTCTTCGTTCGCTCCGCGATGAACGTGCGATGTTCTGGATGCAGTTCGCAGCGATATCCAGCGGCCGCAATTGTCTGTGCACGCAAGATCCCCGACCTCTGCCATACCTTGTACTCCATACGAGCAGGTTTCACCACAGCCATCGGCACATCCAGTTCGGACAGGCGTTCCGCCAGCTCGCAAAAGCCATGACCCTGTACAAACTCATCATATTGATGATAGCCCGCGCTATACATTCTATTCCCGCGCGCATTTAATTGCTGGAAGGATGCATCCTGTATGACGATTTCCCAAAGAGCATGCAGTTGTTCGATGCTCCCGATTTCATAGATATCGCGCTGGACAAGGTGGCGTTCTCGCATAAAGCGGGAAATCGTGTTCAATGCAGCCTGGTAATGCCCTGCCGTTGAAGCAGCCTTGCCTTCCACCTCTGTCAGATACCGCGCAAAATACTCCCGCATTTCCGTTCCATAGGCAAAAGGGATTTCTTCATCTCTCATCATCGCACTTCCTTTGCCTGAAAACACGCCTATCTCTATTCCCGTAAATAAGTTCTCCCAATCTCAACAAAATCCTGCTTGCGTCCCATGACCAGCGGAAAGTTTTCACGAAAAACAGATTCCTTCCCATCACTTCACAGGGAAACGTGCGTGAGTCGTCACACACGCAAAATGCCCGGCAGCCGTTCAATACTGGGCATTTTGCGTCCTTCCGCAATATTCGCAGACCTCCGCAACGCAACGATCGAGGTGCTTCTCGATGTCGCTCGACCAGAAGCGCAGCACGAGCCAGCCGAGCTCCGTCAGCGCGTCGTTCACGTCGCGGTCGTGCTCGACGTTGCGCGCGAGGTGGCGCGTCCAGTACTCCTTGTTCGACGCGACCTGCTCGCCCGGATGCTCCTGATGACCGCGCGCGTGCCAGAAGTCGCCATCGACGAAGATAGCGATTTTCTGCCGCGTCAGTGCGATGTCGGGCGAGCCAGGCAGCCGTTTCCAATTTTTCCGGTATCGCAGCCCGAGATGCCAGAGCGCTTTTCGGAGGCGAACCTCCGGCCGCGTGTCCCGCGAACGGATGCACGACATCGCATAGTGGCGCTGGGCTTTCGTCAGGACGTCCAAGACGCATCACCTCCCGGCCGACATGAAATACACCGATGTTTCCCCTGCTTCCATAGATTTTATGGTACAATGAATTGATTTGATTCTTCCTTGAAAAGCAGCAGGTGACCGCCCATGACAAAGCCCATCCTCCACGATCCCATTTTCCTCTCCCTCCCCTCGCGCCCCGCGACGAAAGATGACATCCCGCTCGCCCGCGACCTCGCCGACACGCTTGCGGCGCACGCCGACCATTGTGCCGGACTCGCGGCGAATATGATTGGCGCAAGCGTCTGCGTCCTCGCCGTGATGGACGGCGGGCGCGTGCGCGTGATGATGAATCCTGAAATCGTCAAACACTCCGCGAAATCGTACCGCACGGAAGAAGGCTGCCTGTCGCTCGCGGGCGTGCGCGAAGTGACGCGCTACGCGTCCATCGACGTGCACTATCGTGACGAGCAGTTCCGCAAGCAGCGCAGAAAATTCTCCGGCCTCACTGCCGAAGCGATCCAGCACGAAATGGATCACTTCGCCGGGCGGCTGATCTGAAACAAAAAGAACGAGCTCCGGCAGCCATATCGCTGTCGGGGCTCGTCGTTTTTCAAAAGCGGTTCATTCCCGCGGCTTCCACCCCATCCGCGCATAGCACGCGATCTTGTCTTTGTACATGGCGCGGTCGGCTTCGGCTTGGAGGTCTTTGTAGCTTGTCTTGCCGCTCGCGGGGCGGGCGAGGCCGAAGGCGACGGAGACGTTTTCGGCTTCGAGCTTCTGCTGGATGTCTTTGGCGAACGCCTCTGCCGCGTCCTCCGGGAGCTCCGTCGTGAACGCGGCGAATTCGTCGCCGCCGATGCGGTAGACGTGGTCTTTGCCGAGCGCGGCGGCAAGCTCGCGTGCGGCGGTCTTGAGGAGGCGGTCGCCTTCGGCGTGGCCGAGCGTGTCGTTCGCACGCTTGAGGCCGTTCACGTCGGCCATGAGGAAGATCGTGCCGGCGGGCGCAAGGCCGCTGCCGTATTCGCTTGCGAGGAGGTACGCATTGTGGCTGCGGACGCACGTCATTTCGTCGTAGAGGCTGAGCTTTTCGAGGCGGTGCGCCTCGGCTTGCTCGTAGTGGATGCAGCTGTGCACATCGTTGAAGCCATTGTAGATCGCGCGCACCATGCTTTCGCACGTGTCGTAGCCGCAGGCCGCGCAGTCGATATGGCGTGAGGCTTCGTCGTATTTGTGCAGGCTGTCGTAGATGGCATCCGCTTCTTCCTGCGACGGCGTCCAGTCCTGGCACTGCGCCGAGCGGTCTTTGTACGTGCGATGGTAGTCTTCGGGATGCAGGCCGGCAAAGCGCTCATTGAAGAGCTCCAGCCGCTCGCCCGGCAAAATGCGTTTGCTCCACGGGCCTGCCTCGTCGCGCGTCTCGCGCTCGCGCATGCGCGACAGCATCGCGTAGTACGCCTGGTCATGGTCGTTGCAGCCCGGGTCGTTCGCCGTGCCTTCGAGGCAGCCGTCCTGGCAGTTCGTGATATCGATGAGGGAAAACGGCAATGCGCCGCGCAGGAGGCCGTCGGCATTGCGCTCGAGCCAGCGGTACGCATAGCGCTTGCCTGAGACGCTGCGCACGTACATGTCGTCGCCGAGGAACCACCGGAGGTTCGTCGCGAGGCCGTGCGGCGTCGGGTAAGCGATGCCGAGGCCGTAGTCGATGTCTTCTTCACTCGTCGCGTCGCCGAGGCCGTGCGCGCGCAGATATTTCATGAGCGACTGCAGCGTGATGTTGTACGTGACGACTTCGAAATGGCCATCATGATATTGCTCGAGCGCTTTGCCGATGCACGTGCCGACGTAGGCGAGGCGGTCCGTGATGTAGAGACGGCGCCGCGCATAGTGCGCCATGCACATCATCGGGCTCTGGATGGGCAGCAAGTGCGGCAGGAGCTCGGGGTGCGAGTGCTCGATGTACGAGACGATGACGGGGCAGCGCGACGAGATGAGCCCCATGCCGGGATGCTCTTTGAGATACCGCAGCGCCGCCCACGTGTAGATGTCCGCACCGAAAGCGACGGGCAACAGATGACGCACGCCGAGGATGCGCAGCGCACCGAGGATGCGGCGGTACGACGCGGGGAGCTCGGCCTCGATCGTCGGCGAGAGGAGCACGGAGATGGGCACGCCCGCCGCGAGGTCGCGGAAAAAGCGATGCGTGTCGTCCGTGTAGCTGCGCGCGTCATGCGCGCAGACCGTGAAGCACGCGCCGCACGCCGTGCAACGCAAAGGATCGACAGCGATGCGCCGCCGCCCGCCCTCGCGCTGCGAAATGCACGCGCCCATGGACGAGCAGACGCCGACGCACTTGTTGCAGCCGATGCAGTTTTCATTCGTGTAGATGAGGCCTTCGTCTTGCATGGCGCTCGCTCGCTTTCTAAATTTTATTGGTTTGCCGTCTCCGGCAGCACGATCGGCTTCTTGTCGAGGTCTTTCGTGATCCACGGGAAATGCGCCGAGAGGTACTTGCCGATGGCTTCGCCGATCATGCGCTTGCCCTGGTAGTCGGGATGCAAGCCGTCCGTCGTGTATTTCGTCGCCATCCAGCCCATCGCATCCTCGACGAGGCGGCCGACGTCGATGCAGTACTTCTGCTCCATCACCCAGTGATTGATGTAGGCGCGGTGCACCTGCCAGTCCGAGGGCGGCGTCTCGATCTGGCCGTAGCGCTCGATGAGCCCCGGATGGATCGGCGTGACCGTCGCGAAGACCGGGATGATGCCGTACGCATCGCACTTGTCGCGGATCGCTGCGAGATGCTCGACCGTCTCCGAGCCCATCGTCGTGCCGCGGTAGTCATTCACGCCGCCCATGATGACGAGCACGCGGGGATTAAATGGCAGCACGTCCGTCTCGAAGCGCTCGAGCATGGCCTCCGTCGTGTTGCCGCTGAAACCGAGGTTCTTGATTGGCACGACGGAGTACGACTCCCAATCATAGAGGAGATACCCCGGCGGCGTCGACATCGCCCCGCCGCCATGCGTGATGCTGTCACCGAGCGCCGCGACGGGCGTCGGCGCCGTCACGTCGAACGCGGAAAACGGCGACCAGTCAGAAATCGGCCAGCCGCTCGCATCGACAGCCCGCACGCGCCACGCGTAGCGCCCCGGCATCGTGTAACCGCCTTCTTCGTAGTAGTCATACTCGCCGCCCTGGAGCGTGCGGATGAGCGTCATGCCCGTGGGCTTCTCGCGGTAGACCTCGACGACATGGGATTTCGCGCCCGCCGTCGGCACCCAGGAAAACACGGGGTAGAGCGGCGCGTAGTCCATTTTTTCAAATTCCGTCGTCGGAAGCGGCGCCGTCGGATTCGCCTCGCCTGTCGTGAGGGGCGCAGGCACGGTCGACGGAGCGAGCGCATTACCGCTGTAGTCGAGCGGGCAGCTTTTCCAATAATAGCTCTCTGCCGCCGCTCCAAATGGCAAGAGATCGAGCTCGATGCCATTCGTGTAGCACTGGTCTGTCGACCAGACGACGTTCTCCGCCGTGTCCTCCGGCCCTTTCAAGAGCACGACCTGGTAGCGCACGGCGCTCGGCGTGACGGGCCACGTCAGCCGCACTTTCTTGAGTGTCTGCGCGGGAGCGGACGGCGCTGCGGCCTCCGCCGTGTCCTTGGCATTCGGATCCACTTCGATCACCTTCACGCCTTTCTTCTTCCTCGAGAGGTCGGTCTTCTGCGCCTCGGCGATGCGGAGATCTTGCGCGAGCGTCTCCGGCGTCTCTTCGTCCGTCGCGGGCGTGATGACGCGCGGCGTGGCCTCCGCAGGCGCAACGAAAAACAAGGCGGCCGCAAGCGTAGCGACGGGAACGGCAAGGAGTCTCTGATAATTCATATGGAATCTGTCTCTTCTTTCTCTACGATGAACGAAATACCTTTTCATTATACCGCAAAAACACACTCACGCAAAGAACGAACCGGAAAGATTCCATCCATGATCGAGCGGCCCGCGCCCGGCGCCAAGGTCGATGTCTGCCTGGATCGCGCCCGTGAGATACGCTTTCGCATCGCCGACGGCTTCGGCCAAGGGTTTCCCCTTCGCGAGGTTCGCAGCGATCGCCGACGAGAGCGTGCAGCCCGTGCCGTGCGTGTTCGGATTACTGCTTCTCGGCGCGGCGTAAGATTCCAGCCGGCCGTCCGGGAACGCAAGGAGATCGATGGCCGCGCCGTCTTTAAAATGGCCGCCTTTCGCAAGCACGGCGACGCCGAACGCTTCCGCCGCCTGCCGCGCCGCCTGCTCCATCGTCTCCATGTTCAAGATGCCAACCTTCGTGAGCCGCGTGAGCTCGGGGAGATTTGGCGTGATGACCTCTGCAAGCGGCAGGAGCTTCGTCTTCAGCGCCTCCATCGCATCTCCGGCGATCAGCGCCGCACCGCTCGTCGCGACCATGACGGGATCGACGACGACATGCGGCGCATGATACCCTTGGAGTTTCGCCGCAATCACCTCGATGAGCGCTGCTGACGCGACCATGCCGACCTTCACGGCGCGCGGAGGGATGTCCGTGAACACCGCGTCGAGCTCCGCCGCGAGGAACTCCGGCGTCGCCTCCTGGATGGCCGTGACACCCGTCGTGTTCTGTGCGGTGAGCGCCGTCACCGCGCTCATGCCATAGACGCCATTCGCCAAAAATGTCTTGAGATCCGCCTGAATCCCCGCGCCGCCGCTCGAATCACTGCCGGCGATCGTGAGGACGGCAGAAAGATGTGCTGCCATGTGTTTTGCCCTCCATAAATGACAAAAAAGAAGGGGTTGCTGCATATCAACAACCCCGCTCGGTTTGCGACTCCGAGTCTTTTGTGCTTTTGCTGCGTCAGTGCCGGTCAAGCCGCTTGCAGATGTAATGGCTGACTACACCTGCTGCGACAGACACCATGAAGTTGAGAAAAACGTACTCCATTGCAGACGCCTCCTCCTACTGCGCACAAGAGGACGTTCCGCAGCAAAAACATTATAACAAGGACTTGCAATAACGGCAAGACATGTTATAACCCGAGTTTTGAAAAAAATCCCGTTTTAAGTGGCGAAAAAGCTAGGAATCTGCTTGCTTTTTCGCCACTTTTGTGCTATACTTAATTGTAGGTATATGTAAACATATTTATGCGAGGTGCATCTCTCATGTTTATCGAGAAATTCATGAATACCGGCAAGCCTTACCTCAGGCTCGTGAAATCCAAGCGCGTCAGAAACAAGTACGGAAAAAGTACGTCGAC
>OMWS01000076.1 GCA_900314825.1 uncultured Veillonellaceae bacterium
TTCAGCATGGCGGTCGGTCCTCCTGCAAATTGGTACTTCCATTATACAGGAAGTTGCGGAAGGAATCGACCTGTCAGAGGAACTTTTTCAGCAGCCTCCCCCTTGGGGGAGGCTTTTATTTCTTCTTGTATCCCGCCATTTCGAGAATGTGCTCGCACAGTTCTGGGAACTCGATGCCCATGGCGCGGCCGGCATCGGGGACGAGGGAAAGCTCGGTCATGCCCGGGACGGAGTTCACTTCGATGACGTACGGCGTTTCGTCTTTGTCCATCATCATGTCGACGCGCGCGACACCCTTGCAGCCGCAGGCCGTGAACGTCTTGACGGCGAGTGCCTGGATCTCTTTCGTCTTCTCTGCAGAGACAGGCATCGGGATGATATGATGCGACGCGCCTTTCGTGTATTTGCTGTCGTAGTCGTAACGGCCGGATTCCGTCGTGATCTCGATGATCGGGAACGCCTGCTTTTCTTCTTCGTTGCCCCAGACAGCGACGGTGAGCTCGCGTCCCTTTATAAACTGCTCGACAAGGACCTCATCGTTGTAGGCGAACGCATCTTCAAGGGCTTTCTTGAGGTCTTCACTCTTCTCGACGATGTAGACGCCGATGGACGAGCCCTGCGACGCGGCTTTGACGACGACGGGCAGGCCGAAGTCGCGTTCAATTTCGGCAGCGAGGTCGCGCTTCATTTCAAAGGCATGATACGTATGCGAGCGCGGCGTCGAAATGCCTTCGGCGACGAAAACGCGTTTCGATGCGGCTTTGTCCATCGTGATGGCAGCCGCGAGCACGCCCGAGCCCGTGTACGGGATGCCGAGCATGTCGAGCGTGCCCTGGATCAGGCCGTCTTCGCCGAATTTGCCATGCAGCGCATTGAAGACGATGGCGGGATCGGCTTTGCGGATTTCTTCCGCGAAGGTCTGCGGATGGAGTTCCATCGGGACTGCGTGATAACCTTTGGACTTCAATGCGTTCAGGATGGCCGTGCCCGTCTGGCGGGAGATTTCGGCCTCCGTGGAGGTGCCGCCCATGATGACGACGATTTTATCGTTTTTCATGAAATTATTCCTCACTTGTTCCTTCAATAACGTGCGCGCACCCGCGAAACGTTACAACGTACGAATTCTTTTGACGTACAGGGGACCCTCTCCACCGCTTCGCGGTCCCCCTCTCCCTGAGGGAGAGGCTGCTATTGTTCGTGGAGTCCCACCTCTTAACTTAATGATTGTTCTTCAACATACTCACAAGTTCTTCGCTCGTCTTGTAGATATCGCCGGCGCCCATGGTCATGACGAGGTCGCCGTCTTGTGCGAGTTCTTTGAGCTTGGTGGCAACGTCCTTGCGGTCTTTGATGTAAATGACCTTGGCACCCGTCTGACGCTCGACTTCCTCTTTGATCGTCTCGCCGCTGATGCCTTCGATCGGTGCTTCGCCGGCGGCGTAGACGTCCGTCAGCACGAGGATGTCGGCATCGACGAAGGCTTTGCCAAATTCCTCATGGAGGAGCTGCGTGCGCGAGTAGCGGTGCGGCTGGAACGCGCAGATCAGGCGCTTCGGCTGCGTTTCTTTCGCGGCTTTGAGCGTTGCGGCGATTTCCGTCGGATGGTGCGCGTAGTCATCGACGACCCAGACGCCCTGCTCATGGCCTTTCGTCTGGAAGCGGCGCTTCGCGCCGTGGAACGCGGCGAGGCCGGCCGCCATTTTTTCAAACGGCACGCCGATGGACAGCCCCGTAACGATGCAGGCCATCGCATCGAGCACATTGTGGCGGCCCGGGATGTTCAGCGTGACGTGGCCGAGCTGTTCGTCCCCGTGATAGACGTCGAACTGGATGCCCTTGCCTGCCGCGCCGATGTTCTTTGCCTGGTAGTCGGCCGGTTCGTCGATGGCGTACGAATAATATTTGCGATCAATTTTTTTCGCAATGTCACGCAGATTTTTGTTCTCGAAGCAGAGCACAGCATAGCCGTCCTGCTCCTTCGTATTCTCGATGAACTGCGTGAAGGCCTTGATGATGTTCTCCATCGTGCCGTAGTGATCCATGTGGTCGTCTTCGACGTTCGTGACGACGGCGATGTACGGATGGAGTTTCAGGAACGTGCCATCGCTCTCGTCCGCTTCGGACACGAGGTAGTCGCCGGTACCGACTTTCGCGTTCGTACCGAGATCCGGCACTTCGCCGCCGACGACGATCGTTGGCGAGACGCCGGCCGCGTCGAGCGTGACGCCGAGCATGGACGTGGTCGTCGTCTTGCCGTGCGAGCCGGCGACGGCGATACCCTTGTACTCATTGACGAGCGCCGCATTGATGTCCGAGCGATGGAGCTTCGTGATGCCGAGGTCGCGCGCCGCGAGGACTTCCGGATTATCATACGGGATGGCCGTCGAGACGACGATGGCGTCCGCACCGCGCACGTTTTCAGCCTTCTGACCGCCGAGCGAGATGCGCGCGCCGAGTTTTTTCAGGACTTCGATGACATCAGAGTCGTCGCGATCCGAGCCCGTGACATCATAGCCGAGTTCGCAGAGGCATTTGGCAAGCGGGCTCATGCCGGCGCCGCCGATGCCGACGAAATGGACATGCTCGATGCCCTGGAGTTCTTTCAAAGATTTTTTCACAATGGATGCCTCATTTCTTCTGCATGTCAATGACCATATCGGCAATCGTGTCCGCTGCTTCGGGACGGCCCATCGCCTTGCTCGCGGCCGCCATGGCCTGGAGCTTGCCCGGCTCGCTGAAAAGTTCCATCAAGACGCTGCCGAGCCGCTCGCTCGTGAGCTCGCGGTCGAGGATCATGCGCGCCGCGCCGGCCGTCTCGCAGGCGCGTGCGTTGTGTTCTTGATGGTTCTCCGCCGCGTACGGATACGGCACGAGGATGGCGGGGATGCCGCGCGCCGTGAGCTCGGCGAGGCCGGTCGCGCCCGCGCGGAAAATCGCGAGATCCGCCATGGCCATGGCCTGCGGCATATTGTAAAGGTACGGTTTCACTTGGATGTGCGGCGCGGAAGCGAGGTCAACGCCCGCATCGGCGAGACGCTGCATCTGCGCGTCGTATTCGCCTTTGCCCGTCGCGTGGAGAAACTGGACTTCCGGGTGCTTCTGCGCTTCCTTGAGCACGCCGACCATGGCGCAGTTCAGGCTGCGCGCGCCGCGGCTGCCGCCCGAGACGAGCACGACGGGCTTGTCTGCCGAGAAGCCGTATTCGCGCAGGCCGTCTTCCTTTTGCGCCGTCAAAACTTCGCGGCGGATCGGGTTGCCTGTGAAGACGGTCTTCTCCTTGGGAAAATGCTGCACGGCATCTTCCGTGCCCGCTGCAATTCTCGTCACGAAATGGGAAAGAATCTTGTTCGTGATGCCCGGCACGACGTTTTGTTCTTGAATCAAAGTAGGAACGCCTGCCAGGCTCGCAGCGAGCAAAATCGGCCCGCAGACGTAGCCGCCCGTGCCGATGGCGGCGTCGGGGTGAAAATGCTTCACGACGTGGCGCGCTTTCGCGACGCCGAGCATGGCTTTCGCGGCACGGCGAAAATTATCGACGGTGAAATGGCGCTCGAAGCCCTGCAAGTCGATGGTCTCGAACGGCAGGCCTTCTTTCGGCACGATGTCGGATTCGAGGCCGCGCTTCGTGCCGACGTAGAGGAAACGGGCGTCCGGCACCTTCTTCCGGAGCGTGCGGATCAGCGTGATGGCCGGATAGATATGGCCGCCCGTGCCGCCGCCCGATACGATGATGTTCATGCATGGCCTCCGTCTTTTTCCACGAGGTCCTCTGGGAGTTCCACGTTGCCTGGCAGCGCGCAGACGAGCCGTTTGAAGTCGCGGCCGCGATGCGCCATGTCCGGGTACATGTCAAAGCTGGCGCAGGCCGGTGACAGCAGCACCGTCTGGCCGACGAGCGCGAGCGCATGGGCGATCTGCACGGCGCGCGGCATGGAGTAGCCCGCCGCGTAAATCTGATCTTCGGGGAAGCCGGCATCCGCCGCGGCCTCGCGGAAACGCATAGCTGCATCGCCGATGAGGATCAGCGCATCGCAGCGCTCTTTGACCTTCGCCATGAACGCCGTGAGATCGGTCTTCTTGTCATCGCCGCCCGCAATCAGGATGATGTGCTCAAACGTCTCGAGCGCCTTGATGGCCGAGTCCGTATTCGTGGCCTTGGAATCATTGTAGTATTTGACGCCATCGACCTTCGCAAAATATTCGATGCGATGCTCGACGCCGACGAACGATTTGAGCACGGGTTTCATCGCTTCTGCGCTGCAGCCAGCGAAGTACGCAACGGCAATCGCCGCCATCGCATTTTCCACGTTGTGCGGGCCTTTGATGCCGAGTTCATCCACTGGAACGAACGGAACCTCTTTGCCGCCCCAACGCAGGGTCAAAGTATCGTTTTTGAGAATCATACCTTCGTCAAGGTCCTGCGTGCGACTGAAGTAGCAGACGCGAACGCCTTCCGGCACACGCTCCTTCATGCCGCGCACGCGCTCGTCGTCATAATTCAAGACAACGAAATCGCCCGCCGTTTCCTGCATGAAAATCCGCTCTTTCATGGCCTGATAGACATCCATCGAACCGTGGCGGATGATGTGGTCGGGCGTGACGTTCAGCACGGCGGACACGTGCGGATGGAACTGAGCGCTCGCCTCCATCTGGAAGCTCGAAATCTCCGCCGCGATCGCGCCGCCCGCGCCGATCTTATCCGCCACGAGCGACAAGGCGATGCCGATGTTGCCGCCGACACCCGTCTTTTCCTTGCCGTATTTCGTTTCGAGCAAACGGCCGAGGAGCGTTGTCGTCGTCGTCTTGCCGTTCGTGCCCGTCACGGCGAAAAACGGCGACTGCGCGATATCCTGCGCGAGCTCGACCTCACTCGCGACGCGGATGCCTTTCTGGTACGCCGCCTGCACGAGCGGGATGCGCACGGGCACGGCCGGCGCGACGACGACGAGGTCTTTGCCTTCAAGCAAGCTCTCGTCCTGCGGGCCGAAGACGAGCTCGACGCCAAGCTTTCGCATCGGCTCGAAATCAAAATGCAAATCGGCCTCCGCTTTCGCGTCCGAGAGCGTGACGGCCGCGCCGTATTTCCGGCCGATCTCCGCCGCCGCGAACCCGCTGACGCCCGCGCCGATGACGAGCATGTGTTTTGCCGTGAATGGCATAAGTATCGTATCCTTTCAATTCTCCAAAGGAGGGTAGCGGCGTACGTTGATTCTCTATCCTTTCGATAGAATCGTGAATCTTGTGACTGCGTGACCCTCTCCGCCTCGCATTCGCTCGGCACCTCCCCCATAAGCAGACTCTTAGCGCTTTAGCGCTTAGAGGTCGCTTATACCGCTTGCGGTTGAGGGGGAGGCGTAGGTAGAGGGCCATTCGCCCCCTCGTAATAACTTCAAGGCATGAGCGACAGCCCTGCCACGCTTGCCACCAAACCGACGAGCCAGAAAACCGTGACGACTTTCCACTCGGACCAGCCGCCGAGCTCGAAATGATGGTGGATCGGGCTCATGCGGAACACGCGCTTGCCTGTCGTCTGAAACGAGATGACCTGGATGATGACGGAGAGCGCTTCGCAGACGAAGACGAAACCGATGACGACGAGCAGGAGTTCCGTGTGCGTGAGGATGCCGACGGCCGCGAGCGCGCCGCCGAGGGCGAGGCTGCCCGTGTCGCCCATGAAAACTTTTGCCGGGTGCGCATTGAAGCGCAGGAAGCCGAGGCAGGCACCCGCGATGGCGACGCAGAACAGCGCGAGGTCACTGTGCCCCGTGAGCGCGGAGACGACGGCAAACGCGCTCGCGGCAATCGCCATCTCACCCGAAGCGAGGCCATCGAGGCCGTCCGTGAGGTTCACGGCATTCGACGTGCCGACGAGCACGAACAGCACGAGCGGATAGTAGAGCCAGCCGAGATCGACATTCACATTCACGCCCGGAATCCAGATGCCCGTGTCGATGCCGAGCACCTGCGTGCCGATATACATCGTTATGGCGGCGATGAGGATCTGTCCTGCGAGCTTCTGCCGCGCCTTGAGCCCAAGGTTGCGCTTCTTGACGACTTTGATGTAGTCATCGAGGAAGCCGAGCACGAAATGGCCGAGCATGATGAAGAGCGCAAGCATGATTTCCGTCGACCACGGCGCGGCGATGAGCGTCGCGATCGTGATCCCGAGGATGATCATGATGCCGCCCATCGTCGGCGTGCCGCTCTTCGCCTGATGGCTCTTCGGCCCTTCCTCGCGGATGCTCTGGCCGAATTTCAGCTTGTGCAGCTCGGGAATGAAGAACGGTCCCGTCATGAGCACAAAGCCCGCGGCGACGGCCGCCGCGATGATGACTTGCTGTAGCATGGATTCCACCTTATTGATGAATGTATTTTGTTTCTTTCACGAATTACAGGAGCTTGATGATCTCTTCCATCTTCATACCGCGCGAGCCCTTGAAAAGGACGGCATCGCGGGGCTCTAAAATGCGATGGAGGATGTCTGCCGCTTCTTCGTGTGAGGCCGCGCGATAGACGGCTTTCATGCCGGCCGCTTCCGCGCCTGCTGCGATTTCCTCGCCCATCGTGCCCCGCGTAACGAGCGCGGTAAAGCCGTGCTCCGCGACTTCGCGGCCGACGGCGCGATGCGCATCGACGGAGATGTCCCCGAGCTCCAGCATATCGCCGAGCACGGCAACCTTGCGGCCTTTCGTGAGCTCCGAAAGCGTCTCGATCGCCGCTTTCATGGACATCGGGCTCGCGTTGTACGCGTCGTTGATGACGTGGTATCCTTTGACATCCTCGACTTCAAAACGCATTTTCGTCGCCTCGAGGTGCGTGAGACCGTCCGCGATCTGTGCGGGCGTCTCGTCCATGGCAAAGCCGCAGGCGATGGCAGCGAGTGCGTTTTCGACGTTGTGACGGCCAACCATCGCGACCGTGTACGCGTGCGTCTCGCCCGCGTACGTCACATCAAAGGTCGTCGTCTGTCCGTCCGTGCGGACATCGCCGCCCTTGACGTTTGCCGGATGATCGAGGCCGAACGTCAGCACGCGCACGCCCTTCTTCGCTTTCGAACGCATGCGCGCGACGTATTCGTTGTCCGCGTTGAGGATGACCGTGCCGCCCGCTGGAATCGCCTCGACGAGTTCGCTCTTCGCCTTCGCGATATTCTCGAGGGAGCCAAGGAGCTCCATATGCGTCTCGCCGACGTTCGTCACGATGCCGATCTCCGGCGCGGCGATCGGCGCCATGGCCTCGATCTGATGGAAGCCGCGCATGCCGATCTCGACGACCGCTGCTGTATGTTCTTCCGTTAATCCCAAAAGTGTCATCGGCAGGCCGATCTCATTGTTGAAATTCGCCTGCGTCTTCAGCACCGGCCCGCGGGCGGAAAGGACCGCGGCCGTCAAATCTTTCGTTGTCGTCTTGCCATTCGAACCCGTGATGGCGACGACGGGGATGTCAAATTTTTCGCGCCACGCGTGCGCGAGCTGCTGGTAGGCGTGGAGCGTGTCTTTCACCGTGAATACGTCCGCGCCCGTGATATCTTGATATTTTTCCGCTTCGCACGCCTCGCTGACGACGACGCCTTTTGCGCCTTTTTTCACAGCTTCAACGGCAAAGTCTTCGCCATTGAAGCGCTCGCCCTTCAGCGCGATAAAGAGCACGCCGTCTGTAATTTTGCGCGTATCGGTCACGATATCGGAGAACTCCGTGATTTCCGGCTCGGCATGCGCCGCTTTTGCCTTCGTAGCAATGAGGAAGTCACGGACACTGAATGCTGGCATTTAGGCGTTCTCCTTTCCAAGCTTCTGCGCAATCGCCATGCGCGCCTGCTCGCGGTCGTCGAAATGAATTGTTTTATCCTTCAAAATCTGATAATCTTCGTGGCCTTTTCCGAGGATGACGACGATGTCGTCCGTCTGCGCGAGCTCGACGGCGCGGAAAATCGCCTCGTGGCGGTCGGGAATGCATTCGTGATGCTTGTCCCCGATCTTCTCTTTGACGCCCGCTTCGACTTCACTGAGGATGAAATTCGGGTCCTCGGAGCGCGGGTTGTCGCTCGTCGCGATGACGACATCGGCGAGCTCGGCCGCGAGGCGGCCCATGATCGGGCGCTTCGTGCGGTCGCGGTCACCGCCGCAGCCAAAGACAGCGATGATCTGGCGCTTTGCGATCTCGCGTGCCGTCTTCAGCACGTTCTCGACGCCATCCGGCGTATGCGCGTAGTCGACGATGACGGAGAAGTCCTGCCCCGCCTTGACGAGCTCGAAGCGCCCCGGCACCGCCGTGAAGCTCTCGAGCACGGCGCGGATGTGCTCCGGCGCGATGTGCTCGGCAAGCGCCGCGCCGACGGCGCTCATGACATTGTAGACATTGAAAATGCCCGTGATGTGAAGCGCGAGCGGCATCGTGCCGAACGACGCATGATTCAGCGTGAAATGCGCACCGTCCGCCCGCACGTCGATATCCGTCGCGCGCAGTGCGGCGTTTTCGGCATGGATTCCATACGTCAGGTGGTCGCACGTTGCATGGTCGAGCATCGTCTGGCCCGCCGCGTCGTCGATGTTGACGACGGCCGTCTTGCCCTGCTTCGTACCCGCCTCGCTGACATGCTCAAAAAGCTTCGCCTTCGCAAGCTTGTAGTTTTCCATTGTCTTGTGGTAGTCGAGATGATCTTGCGTGAGGTTCGTGAAAACCGCCGTGTCAAACTCGATGCCCGCGACGCGATTCTGGTCGAGCGCGTGCGACGAGACTTCCATGACGACGTCGTCCATGCCCTTGTCGCGCATGATCGCGAGCGTGTTCTGGAGCTCGACGACATCCGGTGTCGTGTTGTGGATTGGCAGCACCTCGTCCTCGATCATGATCTGGATCGTGCCGATGAGGCCGACTTTTTTGCCGGCATGGCGCAGGATGGCGCGCGTCAGGTAGCTCGTCGTCGTCTTGCCATTCGTGCCCGTGATGCCGATGACGCGCATCGCGCGCGCCGGGTAATCGTGGAAGAACGGCACGATCGTGTCGAGCGCGCTCTGGAGCTCCGGCACGACGAAAAGCGTCACGCCCTCGGGCACGTCCGCGTCCTTGCGCGTCGTGAGAACTGCAACAGCGCCCCGTTTCACGGCCTGCGGGATGAATTTGTGGCCATCGACATGCACGCCCGGAATCGCGACGAACAGCGTGCCCTGCTCCACTTTGCGCGAATCATGCTGGATGCTCGTGATCTCTTTATCAACACCAATGAGCTCGGCACCCGTGACGAGCGCGGCAAGCTGGCTGAGTTTCTTCATTTATGTTGGTCCTCCCGAATTGTTAATAGCTGATACTAAATGAACCGTCCCTCATTATATATCGAAGTGCTCCATTTTTGTAGGGGGAAAATGCCTTGTTATTGCAAAAAATGCAAGAAATCTTTTTGTACGAAAAAAGCGGCTGCAATCGGGGGCAACCGCTTCGTTCTTCTCAATGATTTTGTTGTGTTTTCGCCTTGTGCGTGAAATAGACGTTCTGCGGCACTTCCATGCCGAGGCGGCTCGTCGCGATGTCCTTGATGCGCTTCGGCGACTTCAGCTTCGCGATGTCGATCTTGAGGCGCTCGTTCTCCTGCTCGATCTGCGCAGCCTGCTGCTGCGTCTTGACGAGTGCATAGCCGCGGTTCGCGCTGAGACCGGCGCGCATCGTCAGTGCGAGCGCGAGCACCGCGACGATCAGGATGCTCCACGTCAGGCGTGACCGCCACTTCTGATTCAGCATCACACGCGGGCGCGGCGGTCGTTTCGGGCGCGGAGCCCGCGCTGCCGGTTCTTCGTATTCTTCGTAATACTTGTGGGCACTTGCTGGCATCAAGCAGCACCCCCTTCCTCAAGAAAAGGGGGAAGCTTCTCTGCGACGCGAAGCTTCGCGCTCTTCGCACGGGAATTGCCTGCAAGCTCGCTTTTGCCCGCCTTGCGGCCCTTGACGAGCAGCTTCACCTCGGGATGGTGGTGACAGACGCAAACGGGGAGCTCCGGTGGGCAGATGCAGCCGCACGCGAGTTCCTTGAGCGTGTTCTTCGCGATGCGGTCTTCGAGCGAATGGAATGTGAGGATCACAAGCCGCCCGCCCGGTGCGAGATGCGCTGCCGCCGCGCGGAACGCCGTCTCCAAGATGCCAAGCTCATCATTGACCTCGATGCGGATGGCCTGGAAAATGCGCTTCGCTGGATGGCCGTTTTCGGCCCGGCGCACGGCTTTCGGGATGGCCTTGCAAACGATATCGACGAGTTCGCCCGTCGTCTCGATGGGCTTCTCCTTGCGCGCCTCCACGATGAATTTCGCGATGCGGCGCGCCCAGCGCTCTTCGCCATAATCATGGAAGATGCGGTCGAGGTCATCCTCGCTGTACTCGTTCACAACGTTGTACGCCGTAAGCGTCGCGCTTTCGTCCATGCGCATGTCGAGCGGCGCGTCCTGCATATAGGAGAATCCGCGCTCCGCCGTGTCCAGCTGATGCGACGACACGCCGAGATCGAAGAGCACGCCATCCACGGCTGTGACTCCGAGGCCCGCGAGGATTGTTTCGAGGTGACGGAAATTGTCATGCACGATATCGACACGGCACGCAAAGCCCGCAAGGCGCTCCCGCGCCACCGCGATGGCTTCCGCATCCTGGTCGATGCCGATGAGGCGGCCGCGCGCGGAAAGGAGGGACGCGATGCGGGACGCATGCCCCGCGCCGCCAAGCGTGCAGTCCACGTAGACGCCATCCGGCCGGACCGCGAGGCCGTCGATGACTTCCTCGGGCATCACGCTGATATGATGAAATTCCACACGCTCGCCTCCTTCTGATTGAAATAGTAGTTGGCGCTTCGCGCCTTTTACCGATGCGCCTTGCGGCGCAATTAAATACCTAAATCTGTTAAAGTCGCAGCAATCGCCGTGACGTCGGGCTCGACCTCGTCCGTGTACGCTTCCCATTGCTCGCGGCTCCAGACTTCGATGCGGCTGTCCGTACCTGTCAGCACGACATCCTGCCGCAGCGCAATGCCTGCGTAATTCCTGAGGTTCGCCGGCACGAGGAAACGCCCTTGCTTGTCGCACTCGAGCGTCCGCGCGCTCGCGAAGAAAAATCGTGCGAGCGCCCGCGCCTCGGGCTTCACAAGCGGAAGCTTCCGAAGCTTCTCCGCAAGCGCATCCCACTCGGCCTGCGCGTAGAGGAACAAGCAGCGGTCGAGCCCTTTCGTGATGACGAACGACACGCCGAGCTCGGCGCGGAAATCCGCTGGCAGGATCACACGGCCTTTCGCGTCGATCGCATGCGTATACTCGCCCATGAACATCCTGCCATCACCACCCGACGGTCACCACGTGACACTTTCCCCCACAATTCACCACATTAACATATTCTTTTTATAGCAGAAATCTCCTGCCAATGCAAGGAAAAAATCAAAAAAGGAAAATTTGTTTGCTTTTTGGCTCAATCACAAAACCTGTGGGAACTGAATAGTTCCTCAGCATAATTCATGTTGTCAAAAAAGAAGACTTCCTCTAAGATATGGAAATGCATC
>OMWS01000115.1 GCA_900314825.1 uncultured Veillonellaceae bacterium
CTGTGTGATGGCCTGCGAATAGTCACAAACTACAAGCCCCACCTCCCTGGGCCTGCCGGCCCTGTCCCTCCTCCAAGGAGGAGGGCTGTCTCTTAACTTCATGACATGGCTCCCAGAGGGAGAGGCTGCTGTAATTGTAACTGTCGCAACAGAAAGCTGGGATTGTGAATTGAGAGACAACATTCCTCGAGTGGTCATCGCCGGCACGCAGAGCGGCAGCGGGAAGACGACGCTCGTGACGGGACTCTTGGCGGCGCTCAAGGCGCGCGGGCTTCGCGTGCAGTCGTACAAGGTCGGCCCCGACTACATCGATCCGGGCTTCCACCAGCTGGCAAGCGGGCGGCCGGCGCACAATCTCGACACGTGGCTCGTGGGCGAGGAGCGGCTGCCAGCGCTCTTCGCGGAAAGCATGGGGGATGCCGACCTCGCCGTCATCGAAGGCGTCATGGGGCTCTACGACGGCGGCCGCAAAGGCGTGAGCTCGACGGCGGAGGTCGCAAAACTTCTCGACGCGCCCGTGCTGCTCGCCATCGACTGCAAATCCATGGGCGCAAGCGCGGCCGCCATCGCGCTCGGCTTCCGCGCCTACGACAAGGACGTCGAGATTGCCGGCGTGCTCCTGAACCGCCTCGGCTCTTCCACGCATGAAGCTATGATCCGTTCCGCGATGGAAGGCATCCAGATGCCCGTCTATGGCGCCGTGCACCGCGACGATTCCCTGCATTTGTCCGAACGCCACCTCGGCCTCACGCCGACGACGGAAACCGAAGCGGCCGGCGTCGTGAAAAAGATGGGCGAGGCCGCCCTCGGACAAGTCGATGTCGAGGGAATTGTTGCGCTTGCGAAGACAGCAAGGGCGCTCCCGCAACTTACGCCTCCCCCTCTGGGGGAGGTGGCCCCGCAGGGGTCGGAGAGGGTAGCGGCTGGGGAGATTCTCAATCCTATCGAAAGGATTCAGAATCATGATACTGCGCTACCCTCCGCCGCAAGCGGCATAAGCGACCGCATCGGCGCTAAGCGCCGTGCGTCTGCTTATCCGCCTCGTATGCGCTCGGCACCTCCCCCAAGGGGGGAGGCTTTGGGGACGTGCGCCTTCACGGATACGAGCGGGAAAAAGCTCCGCATCGCCGTCGCCCGCGACGCGGCCTTTTCCTTCTACTATCCGACGAGCCTCGCCGTCCTCGAGCGCCTCGGCGCGACGCTCGTGCCATTTTCGCCGCTCGAAGATGCTGCACTTCCTGAAGATGTCAGCGGCGCGCTCTTCGGCGGCGGCTTCCCGGAGATGTTCGCGGAAAAGCTCGCGGCGAACCAATCGATGCGAGCCGCGATCCGCGCAGCCGCCGCGCGCGGCCTGCCGATCTACGCGGAATGCGGCGGTTATATGTATCTCATGGAAAAGCTTGTCGATTTCGACGGCAAACACCATGCGATGTGCGGCGTGTTTTCTGGTTCGGCCGTGATGACAAAAAAGCTGCAGATGGTCGGTTACGTGACGGCGCGGTTGAACGAGGACACGATTTTGGGAACGTCGGGAACGGAACTCAAAGGACACGAGTTTCATTTTTCCCAAGAGGAAGAAGGAAACGAACCGGCGCGGCCATTCACATTCACGAAGCTGCGCAATGGTATGGCCTACGCGGCGGGGCAGCGCTACAAGAACGCGCTCGGCAGCTACCTGCATCTGCATTTCGCCGGCTGTCCGGAGGCGGCGAAACATTTTGTCGAAGCATGTGCGCGCACCCGCGTGAAGTTATGACGTGCTGACTCGCCTGACCTACAGGGGACCCTCCGCCGCAAGCGGCATAAGCGACCACATCGGCGCTAAAGCGCCGTGTGTCTGCTTATCCACCGCTGACGCGGTCCCCCTCTACCTGAGGGAGAAAGCGACCACTCAGCGCTAAAGCGCTAAGTGTCTGCTTTTCCCTGGGGGAGAGGCTGCTGAAATTGTTACGTTCGGCCATAGAAAGTAACTGCATAGGAGGTCGTTATGTCGCAGAAAGATTCCCATATCATCCTCGTGACCGGCGGGGCGCGGAGCGGGAAGTCGGCGTTCGCGGAAAAATTTGTCGCCGCGCACGGGCACCAGATCGCCTACATCGCGACGGCGCAGATCTTTGACGACGAGATGCGGTACCGCGTCGCGCTGCACAAGAAGCGCCGCCCCCCGGCGTGGACGACGTACGAAGCGCCGTTCGGCGCCGAGGGTGCGATCCGCGCGGCGGCTGCGGCGCATGACACGATTCTCTTTGACTGCCTGACGGTCTACCTCAGCAACCTCGTCTGCGCGCTCAAAGAAGACGAGCTCGCGGACGAAGCGCACGTCTACGCGCTCGCTGAGCAGGCCATCGCGAAGCTCGTGGAGGCCGTCCAAAGCTCTGGCGTGACGTGCGTCTTCGTGACGAACGAAGTCGGCGCGGGCATCGTGCCGGAGAACAAGCTCGCGCGCCTCTACCGCGACATCGCCGGGCTCGCGAACCAAGAGGTCGCGGCCGCGGCGGACGCGGTGTATCTGACGGTTTCCGGGATTCCGGTCGATATCAAGAAGTTAGAAGAAAACATGCGATCATCTTCGACGTAAATGATTCCATTAACTAGATGGATTTCATATGTTACCGAATGTCACGAATACAGCTGCCTCTCCCTCTGGGAGAGGTGCCGAGCGCATGCGAGGCGGAGCGGGTACTAGGGTGCGATTGCTGAACAACAAAATCGTATCGGCATAGCAGCATATCAGATGAATTCGTACTGCTATGTTACGTGGATGGTATTTGTTGCAAATCGCACCAAAGTACCCTTTCCACCGCTGACGCGGTCCCCCTTCCCCAGAGGGGAAGGCTGCTGTCCTCGATGATTTCGCAATCAGGAGTTACACCTTTATGAATGAAACAAAATTAACGCGCCCCCAAACGGTGATGCTCATGGGCACGAGCTCGCATGTGGGGAAGAGCATCCTCGCGACGGCGCTGTGCCGGATTTTCCATCAGTGGGGGCGGCGCGTCGCGCCGTTCAAGGCGCAGAACATGGCGCTGAATTCTTTCGTGACGCGGGACGGCCTCGAGATGGGGCGCGCGCAGGTCGCGCAGGCCGAGGCGGCGGGGCTCGCGCCGACCGTGGACATGAACCCGGTGCTCTTGAAGCCGACGGGCAACGCCTGCTCGCAGGTCGTCGTCGACGGGAGGCCCATCGGCAACCTCTCGGCGAAGGAATATCACAAGGGCAAGTCTGTCGAGCTCTGGGGAAATGTGACGGCGGCGCTTGACCGTCTCGCCACGCGCTACGACACGATCGTCATCGAGGGCGCGGGCAGCCCGGCCGAGATCAATCTCAAAGCCGACGACATCGTGAACATGCGCGTCGCGCGCTACTTGCACGCGCCCGTGCTGCTCATCGCCGACATCGACCGCGGCGGCTCGCTGGCGGCGCTCGTCGGGACGTTGGAACTCTTGACGCCCGAAGAGCGCGGCCTCGTGCGCGGCCTCGTCATCAACAAGTTCCGCGGCGACGTGACGCTGCTGCAGCCGGCCGTGGATTTCCTCGAGAAAAAAACGGGCAAGCCCGTGCTCGGCATCGTGCCGCACATCGACGAGATGGGCATCGACGACGAGGACTCCGTCTCACTCGAAGAAAAAGAGGCCGGGCAGAAAACCGACGCGCCGAGCGACCTCACGCTCGCCGTCGTCGAGACGCCGAAGATCTCGAACTTCACGGACTTCGAAGCGCTCGCGGACGAGCCGGACGTCACGGTCGTCTACGTCAAGACCGTCGCCGAGCTGCGCGCGGCCCAGGCCGACGCCATCCTTTTGCCCGGCTCGAAAAACACGACGGAAGACCTGCTGCACCTCCGAAAGCATGGCATCGAAGGCGCGATCGCCGAAGCCGTCGCGGGCGGCACGCCGCTCATCGGCATCTGCGGCGGCTATCAGATGCTGGGGGAGGAGATCCGCGACCCCGAGCACACGGAGTCGCAGAACGACGCGGTGCACGGCCTCGGCTACCTGCCGATGGTCACGACGTTCGAAGCGGAGAAGCGCACCGTACAGGTCACGGCGGACTGCCCGGGGCTCGAATTCCTCGATGGCGCGCTCTGCGCGAAAGGCCTGCCAGGCTACGAGATCCACATGGGCCGCACGGAATTCACCGCGCCCATTCGCCATCCCTTCCACCTCACGTGGCAGGGCGCGGAGCGCGTGAACCGCTGGGACGGGGCACTCCGGGACGACGGCCAGGTCTTCGGCACGTACCTGCACGGCGTGTTCGACCACGACGGCTTCCGCCGCCAGTTCCTCAATGTCCTGCGCCATAAAAAAGGATTACAAGAACTCCCGATCCAGCGCAACCGCCGCCGTGAAAAAGAAAAGGCCTACGACCGCCTCGCCGAGACCGTGAAAAACGCGCTCGACATGAAAAAACTCTGCGCCATCATGCGCGCGGCGGCAGAGGAGTGCAACGAATGGCACGACGACGGGCCGGTCGATACGATGGACGTGTTGTTGAAGAATCATGAAAACGCATGAAAGTGTCCGAACTACGGAATTGTTGCAAAGTTACTAGACCAATTCCACAGGAATCTGTTGCCGAGCGTTGCAATCACAGCAGCCTCTCCCCTTGGGAGAGGGGGACCGCGAAGCGGTGGAGAGGGTACTAGGGTGCGATGGCAAAACAAAAAGAAGATGCCTTTCAAAGCATCGAGTCGGTTGCGTTAAAACGTGATGCTTTGGAAGATGTCTTTCATTTGGAACAGATCGCACCCTTGTACCCTCTCAGTCGCGCTACGCGCGCCAGCTCTACCTAAAGGATAAAGCGACCTCTAAGCGCTAAAGCGCTAAGAGTCTGCTTTTCCCAAAGGGAGAGCCTGCTGTAATCGTTACGGTCGGCAATCTATGAAACCGCTTCAGTAAATGAAACAGCCATTTTCCGTGAGAACATCCAATAAGAGGCGAACCTATGAACGTTGGCATTGTGGCTTTTTTGTTCGACTGCATCCTCGGCGACCCGAACAGCCGCCTGCATCCTGTCGTCCTGATTGGCAAGCTGATTGCGTTATTGGAACGTTTCTTCTACCGCGTGCAGGACAGCGACGGGCGGAAGTTTTTCTCCGGCGCGCTGCTCGTTTTGATCGTGCTGCTCGTCTCCTACGAGGCCGCGGCCGCCATCGTCATGGCGTCGTACCATCTGCCGTTCCCATGGGCGGGCGAGCTCGTAGAGGGGCTGCTGCTCTCGTTCACGATTTCGCCGAAGAGCCTCGCGAAAGCGGGCAAGGGCATTTATGGCCTGCTCATGAAGGACGACCTCGCGGGCGCGCGGGAGAAGGTCGGCTGGATCGTCGGGCGCGAGACGAAGAACCTCGACCCTGGCGAGATCACGCGCGCGACGGTCGAGACCATCGCGGAGAACACGAATGACGGCATCATCGCGCCGCTCTTTTTCTTCGCCATCGGCGGCGTGCCGCTCGCGGTCTTCTATCGCGCCGCGAACACGATGGACTCGATGATCGGCTACAAGAACGACAAGTATCTCTACTTCGGCCGCGCCGCCGCGCGCCTCGACGACGTGCTCGGCTACCTCCCGGCGCGCATCACGGGCCTCTTGTTCCTCGCGAGCGCGGGCTTCCTCGGCTTCGACGTGCGAAATGCCCTCCGGATGCTCCGCCGCGACGCGAAAAAGCATCCGAGCCCGAACGGCGGCTGCTGCGAGGCGCCGATGGCCGGCGCGCTCCACATCCGCCTCGGCGGGTACAATACGTACTTCGGCAAGCTGACCTTCCGCGCCTACATGGGCGACCCGCTCCGCCCGCTCGCGCCGCCGCAGATCATGGAATCCATCCGCATGATGTACACGGCGACGATCCTGTTCCTCATCGTGCTGTACCTTGTGTTCCAGATCATGGGATACTAAGGCAATGTCATGAAGTTAAGAGATTCGTACCCCAGCCTCCCTCCTTGGAGGGAGGACAGGCGCGGAGCGGAGCGCAGCGCCAGGAGGGAGCGGCCTGTAGGCCATTACAATACGTACGCCAAAACTCAGGCCCCGTGGCCGTACGTCGTAACATATCCGGGGACGTGCGCGCACGGGCGCTGTGTGACGACCTGCTGATTGTAATAAACTACAGGCCGCTCCTCCCTGGGCCTGCCGGCCCTGTCCCTCCTCCAAGGAG
>OMWS01000050.1 GCA_900314825.1 uncultured Veillonellaceae bacterium
GTTATCACGACGACGAATATTTCTTTTTGAAACTCATCGACATGAGCCGACATTGACCAATGACGCTACGCGAATCCCACAGGAAAAATGATTGAGCCGGAAAAACTCCAGATCCTTGAGCGGCGCAAAAACCGTCCCGTCTTTCACAAGTGGCGCCACGTCGTAGAGATGGATGCTCCCGTCATCGAAATAAGCAAAAACGGTATAGCCCTCTCCTGGGACAACTTGCACGACTTCAGGGATATATCCCGTTTCCATAAAACTCACCCCTTTCACAACGGTGCAATGCGATGCGGCTTCTGTCCCGCCCGCACCAAACGCCAATTCTCCATCAATTCTTCCTCATGCATGACACACCATGCCAGCACGAGTTTCAATTGTTTGCCTGGCAAATGCCCTTTCATAGCACACTGCCGCCGAATATCGATGAGCGCTTTATATTCACCATAAGCCGCATGCACATGTGGCGGGTTAGCATGAATTTTTCCTTTCTCATACGCGCCTGTACTTCGACGGCCTCGCGTGTGAATTTCTTGCCTCTATTATACTCAAAACGACTGGAATCCGCACGAAATTCTTCTGTTTCGTGCGGATTTTTGAAAATTTATTTTTTCTCACGCATATTCCTATAAAATCCATGAGAACGACAAAGAAGCGCCTCCGAGTTACCAGTCCAAGAAGCGCTTCTTGCGTTGCATTGATGTCTCCAAGCATCATGCGATTTATGTAGTAATATACACAAAAGGCTGTGCATAACTCCGGTGCTTTTTTGCCGTCGCTGTGCACAGCCTTGCTGTTTTATCCACAGATTTCACTCAAAAGTGGATAACTTTGTGGATAACTCGTATTTTTTTGTGCGTTTCCATCAATAAATGGATTTGTAGATGCCTTCGATCTCTTCCTGCGTGACGTCGCGCGGATTGCCCGGCGTGCAGGCGTCGGCCATGGCGGATTTCGCGAGGAACGGGATGTCCTCTTCCTTGACGCCGAGCTCGGAGAGCTTACGCGGGATGCCGACGTCGTCCGCGAGCTTCTGCACCGCATCGACGGCTGCCGTGCGCGCGTCTTCCGTCGAGAGCGCGTCAACATCTTTCACGCCCATCGCGCGCGCAATCTCGCGGTAGCGGTCGCCCGTCGCGGGCGCGTTGAATTTCAGCACGGGCGCGAGGAGGATCGCGCAGGCCATGCCGTGCGGGATGTCATAGACGGCGGACAGCGGGTGCGCCATGGAGTGGTCGATGCCGAGGCCGACGTTCGAGAAGCCCATGCCGGCGATGTACTGGCCGAGCGCCATCTCGCCGCGCGCTTCGTGGTCGCCCTTCACCGAGTTGCGCAGATGCTTGCTGATGATCTCGATGGCTTTGAGATGCATCATGTCCGTGAGCTCCCATGCGCCTTTCGTGATGTAGCCCTCGATGGCGTGGACGAGCGCGTCCATGCCGGTCGACGCGCAGAGTTTCGGCGGCATCGAGGCGACCATGTCGGCGTCGACGATGGCGACGACCGGGATGTCATGCGGGTCGGCGCAGACGAATTTGCGATGGCGCTCGACGTCCGTGATGACGTAGTTGATCGTGACTTCGGCGGCCGTGCCGCTCGTCGTCGAGACGGCGATGATCGGCAGCGCCTTGTGCTTCGTCGGCGACGCGCCTTCGAGACTGCGGACGTCAGCGAACTCGGGGTTCGTCATGATGATGGCGATGGCCTTGCTCGTGTCGATGGCCGAGCCGCCGCCGATGGCGACGAGGATATCCGCGCCGGCCGCCTTGCACGCCGCGACGCCTTCCTGGACGTTTTCGATCGTCGGGTTCGGTTTGATCTTGTCGTAGACTTCGTACGCGACGCCGGCCTTGTCGAGAAGCTCCGTGACCTTCGTCGCGACGTGGAACTTCATGAGGTCCTTGTCCGTGACGACGAGCACTTTTTTCGCGCCGCGGCCCTGGACTTCGGGGACGATCTCGGCGATCGCGCCCGCGCCGAAGTACGATGTTTCGTTGAGGATGATGCGGTTTGCCATGATGATTTGCCTCCTGTACTTGTAAGATGGATTTTTGTGTGTGAAATGTGGATTGCGTTGGCAATCGCACGGAAATTCTACGTATTTTTATTTTGTTTTTATTGTTTTCCGTCAATTCATACTATAGTTTCTTTTTTGCATCTTGTCAAGAATGCGTGATACTTTTCTTGCTTATGCACAAGGAATTTTGTCGGGAGAGGTCGAATAGAGAGAAAAAGACCGCACTCCACGCCTCCCCCTCTGGGGGAGGTGGCCCCGAAGGGGTCGGAGAGGGTAGCGACGTAAGTAGATTCTCATTCCTCTCGATAGGGAATACAGAATTTGTTCATGCGCTACCCTCCGCAGCAAGCTGCATAAGCGACCGCATCGGCGCTAAAGCGCCGTGCGTCTGCTTATCCGCCTCGCATTCGCTCGGCACCTCCCCCAAAGGGGGCATCTGCGAAACGCACTTCTCGCGTTCGTTGCCATTCTTTTCCTCATCCACCTCGCGAACCCGCGCGCGCTCGACGCGCTCGTGCCGGCGCCTGCGGGGACGCTCCCGCAGTATCTGGTCGCGCCGCCCGCCGCCATGTCCATGACGCCTGCCGCGGATGCGCCGAAGGCGTCGGGGCCGTCGAGCGTCGTGCGCGTCGGCATCGTGCGCCCGGCGCTCGACAAAGCGACCTCCGATGCGCTCATCGAGCAGCAGAAAGATTACCTCGGCGAACTTTCGAAGTATACGGGCTGGGATTTTTATGTCGTCCCGGTGTCGTCCGATGATTCGGGCGAAGCGCTCGCGTCCGGCAAGTTTGAACTGCTGCTGCCGGTCGAACCGCACATCGTCAACGCAGAGCAATTCGCCGCGACGAAGCCGCTTGCGCTGCGGGATGTCGTCGGCTTTTACCGCCGCCCGGACGACCCGCGCTATGGTACGGGCATCAATGGTGCCGAGGTGCCGATGCTCCAGGGCGCGCGCGTCGCCATCGACGAGGGGCGCAAGGATCTCTTGCCGCCCTTTGGCCGCTTCTGCCGCGAAAACGGCATCGAGATGACGCTCGTGCCGTACGCGTCGGACGCGGAAGCGCGCGCGGCCTTCGCGCGCGGCGACGCCGATCTGCTGCTCGACACGGCGACCTCGACGTCGCTCGGCGAGACGCTGGCGCTGGCCTTTGACGCGGTGCCGATGAGCATCGCCGCCCGCCATGAAAATGAGGCGTTGCTCGAGACCATCAACGAGGCGAACGAGGCGATCGACGCGCAGAATCCGCGCCACCACGGCGCCTACCAGCACGCTTTCGGCGAGACGACGCGCCGCCTCATCACGCACTTCACACCGACCGAGCAAGTCATGATCGACAGCCTCCCCGAGCTGCGCGTCGTGCTGCCGCAGGACGATCCGTCCATCGCGGCAGGCCGCGAGCTCATCGAGCGGCTGTGCGAGGAGACAGGCCTCCGCGTCACATTCGTCACGGCGAGCAACGTCAGCGAGGCCCGGGCGATGCTCCGCCATTACACGGCGGACATCATGCCCGACATCTACACGCGCAATTCGCGCACGGCCGATTTTTATTTCACAGATCCGCTCTATGCCGAGGAATACGTCCTCGTCGGCCGCAGCGACGCCGACGTGCCAAAGGTCGGCACCATCGCGCTGCCCGTGCTGCAGACGGGCTTTGCCGAGGCCGTGCAGCAAAAATTCCCAGGCTGGCGCGTCGTGCCGATGGTGGACGAACAGCACGCGCTCGCCGCCGTCTCGAACGGCCAGGCGGACCTCGCCGTGAGCTCGATCATCTCCATGCAGGCGACGCGCAACCTCATGCTGTACCCGAACCTCGTGCTCGTGCCGTCCCTCAACAAGATCACCATCGGCACGAGCCTCGCCATCGGCCGCCACGAGCCGCGCCTCCTCCAGGCGATCCTCAACAAGGCGATGCTGCGCCTCGACCCGCAAGCGTGCGAAGAGATCCTCCTGAAGCATGAGACGCGCACGCCGCCGCACTTCTCGCTGACGTATTTCCTCGCGTTCTACCCGCTGCAGACCGGCCTTTTGCTCGGCACGATCGTGCTGCTCTTTGCCATCGGCTTCTTCCTGCGCGAGCTCATCGAGCGCCGCCGCCAGGAGGCCGCCGCCCGCGCCGCGCTCGAAAACTACAAGTACCAGTCGCAGACCGACCCCTTGACCGGCCTCTACAACAAGGCCGCCGCGCGCGAGATGATCGAGCACTCCCTGCTCGAGCCGCCCGCACCGGGCCACTGCCACGCGCTCTTCATGTGCGACCTCGACCACTTCAAGGCCGCAAACGACCTCTGCGGCCACTCGTTCGGCGACGAGATCCTCATCGCCTTCGCCGAGAGCCTGCGCTCGATCGTAAGGAGCCGCGACCTCATCGGCCGCTTCGGCGGCGACGAATTCGTCATTTTTTTGAAAAACGGCACGGACGTCGCCATCCCGCGCATCGCCGAAGCCGTCGGCCGCGCCGCGACGCTCGTCGACGAGCGCCTGCGCACGACGAACGAAGAAGCGCAGAAGCACCCCGACCGCCCGCTCATCACGGTCTCGATCGGCGTCGCTGTCCCCAAGAGCACGGAAGAAAGCTACGACACCGTCTTCCACAAGGCCGACACCGCGCTCTACCACGTCAAAGAACACGGCCGCGCCGCCTGGAAACGCTACGACGCCTCGCTCGAAGATCCGGATAAAGACGGAGAGCGCCGGTGCGAGCCGGATGAGGGACGATGAACGCAATCACAACGCAAAAGCAGCCCGTTGCTGCGACATGTTCTTGTTGTGCAAAACTCCTTCTGTGCCTGAAAACCGCACTGAATGAAACCGAAGATGGCGTCGCCATCTGCTATCAAATCCTCAAGTCATACAATCGTTATGATCGCGCCCCCGAAATCCTTCTCTTCATCATCTTACAAATCTTGGACGCATACGACGAAAAGGAAGCCTGGATGCACACCTATGAAAAAGCGCTCGCGAACAATATCCAACCGCGCATGACGCTGCGCGAACACTACGCCAAACTGAAAGCCGAGCGCCACTGACCGGCGCGAACAACGAACGCACAGGATGATATGCATAAAAACAGGCGCCTCGCAAGACAAAAACTTGCGAGGCGCCTGTTTTCTGTGGAAAAACTTATGCTTCGATACCGCATTCCCTGCGGATCGCATTCTGCAAGAGCTGAGAAAAATTGATGTGATGCTCTTTCGCGACCGCGTCCAGCCAGCCAGGGAGCGTGATATTCTTGCGGACGGCGCGCGTGTCGTTCAATTTGCGGACGGCAATCGTGTCCGCTTTGACGAGCGCGACGCTCGCTCCATCCGCGACCTCGAGGCTTGCCGGGACGGACGGCGGCGCGATCGTCTCGCCGTGTTCTTCCATATACCAAAGCTTCAGCGCCAACGCGTCCTCCGCATTTTCAAACGCATCCGCGAGATCATCCCCGTCCGTGAAGCAATTCGGGATGTCGGGGAAATCGACGAGATAACCACCGTCCGCTTCCGGCGTGAAGACGGCAGGGTAAATGTATTTCATGGTGATGGCCTCCTTCACTCTCACTTGATGCCAGCAGCTTTCAAGATAGCTCGCACCGTGCCCTCGCGCACTTCTTCCTTCGCATGACGGCCGACCATAAACGTGTTGCCCGTCAGCGGACTCCAATACATATCATGCTTCTTGTTGTGCCCTACAAGTTTGCAGCCATGCTTCTTCAAAAGACGTATCAATTCCGCAGTCGTCATGCCTGCACCTCCTTCTCTGAATTATACACATTCACGCGCATAAATTCAAGAAATCATGCACAAAATACCAGAACGCCCCACAGGAATCATTTCTGGGATCTTGTGCACGTTTGTGGTAGAATGATTTCAAAAACCAACAGAAAGAGGTATGGACGCGTTCCAAAGACCGCTTGCAGCTGACATTTGTGATAGGATGAGCGCAACGGGATAATTCACGCACCGATATCTTTTCTTCTAAGAAAAGAGGTCCCTCTTATGAACCTTTTATTTGACGAAAACATTGCTACATCGTATCGCAGTCGTTCACAACAAGCGCGCGTGATGACGGAAGACTGGGTCGCACGCAATCTCTATTGTATTCGCTGCGGGCATCCATCGCTCGCACATTTTCCAAACAATCAACCTGTCGCAGATTTTTATTGCCCGCATTGCCATGACCAGATCGAATTAAAAAGTCATGCAGGGAAATATGGTCGCTTCATCGCAGATGGCGCCTATAACACGATGATGGAAAGATTGCATTCCAAAACGAATCCAGACCTTCTCGTCATGGAATACCGTGTGGATAAGTATATGGTTGAAAATCTCTGGCTGATCCCCAACTATTTTTTTACACCAGATATTATTGAAAAACGCAAACCATTATCAGTAAAAGCTCGTCGTGCAGGCTGGATTGGTTGCAACATCCTCTGGGAATCCATTCCACGTTTGGGAAAAATCGTGCTCGTAAAAGAAAGTATCCCCATCCCCTCGCGTTTCCCACAGAAACAATTCGCACAAACCGCATCCATGGAACGTAAAAGTCTCGCCTCGCGCGGCTGGCTCATGGATATGCTGCGTTGCATTGAAGCAATCCCATCTGAACACTTCACACTCGCCGACATCTATGATTTTGCCGACCATCTTCAAACAAAACATCCGAGCAATCATCACATCAAGGACAAGATGCGTCAACAGTTGCAGTTTCTACGCGATCAAGGATTCCTCGCGTTCGAAGGACGAGGTCGATATCGAAAACTAACGCTGTGGATTAATTGACGCCATAACCACCTTGAAAAGATGGCAGCTTCTCCGCAATCTACTTTCGGGAAAAACAAACATATCCGCAAAGAAAGAAGTGATTTATCGTGAGCAAAGAACATTCCTCCAAGCCCATCCTCCACGACCCGATCTTCCTCTCCCTCCCCTCGCGCCCCGCGACGAAATCCGACCTCCCGCTCGCCCGCGACCTCGCGGACACGCTCATGGCGCACGCCGATCATTGCATCGGCCTCGCGGCGAACATGATCGGCGCGAGCGTCTGCATCCTCGCCGTGATGGACGATGCGAAAATCCTCGTGATGATGAATCCCGAAATCGTCAAGCACTCCGCGAAATCGTACCACACGGAAGAAGGCTGCCTGTCGCTTGCGGGCGTGCGCGAGGTGGAGCGCTACGCATCCGTCACGGTGCGCTATCGCGACGAGCACTTCAAAAAGCAGCGCGGTACAGTCTCCGGCATCACGGCCCAAGCCATCCAGCACGAGATGGACCACTTCGCCGGACGGCTGGTGTGAATGCTGCATCAAAAAATCCTGCAAGGGAAAATTCCCTGTGCAGGATTTTTTGTCTTTCAAATCATTGATTTACCGATACTGGTACGCATCGAGCTCCCACACGCGTCCCGTGACGTTTTCCATCGGCGCGTCGCTTTCGATGACGAGTTCGGGGAGGATGTGCTTTTCGGGGAACACGTTGAAAGTCGCGACTTCTTCGCCGTGTTCGAAGAACGCTTCGACGACGGTCTTGTCGACGAAGAGCTGCAAAGAAAGATTCTGGTCCGTGAAGAGCTTGAACATGCGCGTGCCTTTTCCACCGCGCTTCATACCGCTCCTATCAATCGTGACGGTCTGCGACGGGCGGTCGTAGTGGATCGTGACGCTTTCGAGGCCGTAGGCGAGCGTGTACGTCACGGACTGCGCTTTGCCGAACGTGATGTCGATGAGCGCCTCGGCGCCTTCGGCGAGGCTGGCGCGGACGCTTTGCGTCTCCGTCGCGTCGAGGTCGACGGCGGATTCCGCGATGCGGAGCGCGCGCAGTTCTTTCGCGGGTTGCGAGAAGATCTTGCCCTGCCGCAGCGTCAGCACGCGCGGCATCGTGAGGCTGTGCACCCAGCCATGTTCTTTCGTCGGGTACGCGTCCTCGTCCGGCATGCCGATCCAGCCGAAGAGGATGTGACGGCCCTGATTGTTGTAGACCTGCGGCGCGTAGAAGTCAAAGCCTTTGTCAAGCTCCTGGAAACGGCCGTGCATGAGCTCCATGCTCTCGAGCGAGAGATGGCCGGCGAGGTAGCCGCACTGGTAGCGGCTCTGATACTTGTACTCGCGCGCCTCGAGGCCCTGCGGGCAGAACATCAGCACGTCGTAATTACCGAAGCGCAGGAGGTTCGGGCATTCCCACATATAGCCGAAGTCCTTGTACTTCGTCGAGATTTCGCCGCACGGCTCCCACGTTTTGCTGTCTGCATTTTCATGATAGACGAGCACCGTGCCCGTCTCGTTTTCGCGTTGCGCGCCGAGCACGAGGTAGCGCTCGCCGTGGCGGTAAAAGACGTACGGGTCGCGGAAGTGGCCCGTGTAGCCCTCGGCGTTCGTCGGGATGATGATCTCGTCCTTGCGCACCGTGCCGTCTTTCCGGAGCGTCCCGAAACGCTGCGCCGGCGTGCGCACGCCGTTTTCGTCTTTTGCGTTGCACGTGTAGAGCACGCGGACGTCACCGTTTTCGACGAGGCCGCAGCCGGAGTAGCAGCCGTCCTTGTCATGCGCGTCGCTCGGCCACATGGCGAGCTCCGGCACGGTGTAGTGGACGAAATCGCGCGTCGTCGTATGCGCCCACGATTTGTGCTTGTGCTCGACGCCGAGCGGATTCCACTGGTAGAAGATGTGCGTGACGCCATCCTTTTCCACGAGGCCATTCGGATCGTTGATGAGGCCGAACGGCATCTCGAGGTGGAAGCGGTTGTGATAGCGATGCGTGAAAGGCAGCGCCTCGCGGACCT
Organism: uncultured Veillonellaceae bacterium; assembly: GCA_900314825.1. Lineage (GTDB taxonomy): Bacteria > Bacillota > Negativicutes > Selenomonadales > Selenomonadaceae > Selenomonas_C. Next base: position 8,781 of record OMWS01000050.1, read on the forward strand.
TCTGGTCGATGGCAGTACGGTCGAACTCCGCGCCGATGTGATTGTCTTCCATAAGGATGTTCCTCCTCCTTCCAACGGCTCCCCCTCTGGGGGAGCTGTCGAGCGATAGCGAGACTGAGAGGGTAGCGGCGTTTGAGATTCTCGATTCTTTCGATAGATAAGAGAATGTCGTAACAGCGCTACCCTCTCCGCCCCTTCGGGGCACCTCCCCCAGAGGGGGAGGCGTATATACATATGCTTTTATAAGTTTCTTATTTTTACTCTTCGTCCTCTTCCGGCTTGAACAGCGTGAACGTCAAACCGAACGCGACGGCGAAGCCGACGAGGTTGACGAGGATGTACGAGCCGAGGTTGTTGATGTAGAGGAGCGTGCCCGGCAGGACCGTGATGCCCATGCCCGTGCCCGCGAGGTGCATGAAGCTGGCGAGGCAGCCGGCGCAAGCGCCGCCGACGAGAGCATAGAGGAACGGTTTCATGAGACGGAGGTTGATACCGAAGATGACCGGCTCCGTGATGCCGAGGAACGCAGGAACGATCGAGGAAACGTAGAGTGCGCGTTTTTTCTTGTTCTTCGTGCGCGCCGCAACGGCTGCCGCTGCACCGCCCTGGGCGATGATGGCGCCCGTGATGATCGCGTTGAACGGATCGACGCCCGTCGTGGCGAGGAGCTGGACTTCGAGCGCGTTGAAGATGTGATGGACACCGAAGACGACGATGACCTGCTGCAGGCCGCCGACGATGAGGCCGCCGATGCCGAACGGGAGCTCGAGGAACGCCTGGACGGCGCCAAAGACCGCGGACTCAATGCCGTGCATGATGGGGCCGAGCACGAGGAGGCCGACGATCATGCCGATGAAGAGCGTGAGGAACGGCGTGACGATGAGGTCGATGATGTCCGGCACGAATTTCTTCAGCCATTTCTGGAGCTTCGCGCCGAAGATGCCGAGGACGAGGGCCGGCAGGACCGAGCCCTGGTAGCCGACGACTGGGACGGAGAAACCGAGGACATCCATCATCATCGGCTGCTGCGCGCCGCCCGGGATGGCCGCCCAAGCATTCGGCAGCTGCGGAGCGACGAGCATGAGGCCGAGGACGATGCCGATGACCGGCGTGCCGCCGAAGCGCTTCATCGTGGACCAGCAGACGAGCGACGGCAGGAAGATGAAGGCCGTATCCGTGAGGACCTGGCTCATCGTGAGGACGTTTTTGCTGAACTCGACGCCGAGCGCCTGGCAGGCGCCGCGCAGGCCCATGAAAAGACCGGTGGCGACGAGGACCGGGATGATCGGGACGAAGACGTCGCCGAGCGTGCGGGACATCTTCTGGATTGGCGTCATCTGCGCGTATGCTTCTTCCTTGTTGCTCACGCCGGAGAAGTTCGTGCCCTTGATGAATTCGTCGTAGACCTTGTCCACAAAGCCCGTGCCGAGGATGATCTGGTACTGCGCGGCTGCAAAGAACTGGCCTTTGACGCCGTCGATGTTCTCGATGGCTTTCTCATTGAGCTTCGACTTGTCGTTGATGATGAGGCGCAGGCGCGTCGCGCAATGCTCGGCATTGCGGACATTGTCCTTGCCGCCGACGTACTTCCAGATGAGCTTCGCGACGCGCTGCTCTTTCGGGAGGTTGTCGAACTCGTGATCTTCCGCTGGCGCGGCTGCCGGAGCCTCGGCTTTCGCTTCGCCCGCCGCTTTCGCGACGACCGTCTTCTCGCCGAGCGCGACCGTGATGTCGCCGAAGTCCGCCGCATTCGTCACGACGAACGGCGTCGTCGTCTCATAGCCCGCGGCTTTGATGCCTTCGGGGTCGAACTCGAGGAGCAGCTGGCCTTTTTTGACCTTGTCGCCCTGCGCGGCTTTTGCCGTGAAGTGCTCGCCATTCAGCTTGACCGTGTCCATGCCGACGTGGATGAGTACTTCGACGCCGTCGTCGGATTTCATGCCGATGGCGTGCTTCGTCTCGAAGAACACCGTGATCTCGCCATCGAACGGCGCGTAGACCTTGCCTTTCGGATTCTTGATCGCGGCGCCGCGACCCATGGCTCCCGAGCCGAAGACCGGATCGTTGACTTCGCTGAGCGCAACGAGCTCGCCGTCGAGCGGGCTGTCCAGACGAATGTCTTTCATTTCTCGTACCTCCGTTTTCCCTGATAAACGTATCTCTCTGAATGAATCCCCTGAATGATAGCGAAATGTAAAATCGCTGCGCGATTTTGCATAAGCGATTCGCACGAATCGGCGCGTCGCTGCGCTCCTTCCGATTCGGCTCTCTGCTTATGTGGTATCAATTCCATGTCTATATACTAGCAAGTCGGTCGAAGTTTGTCAATAACTTTCGAAAAAAATTACAACCTTTTTTCAGCAATCGCAGCCCGCATGCGCTCGAGGTTCGTCTGGTAGCGTTCGGGCAGGCGCAGCGCGAGGCCGGTGTAGAGCACGTCGACGATGGCCATGTGGATGAGGCGCGAGGCGGCGGCCTCGGAGCAGTAGCGGACTTCACGGCCCATGCCGACGAGGACGATGTCGGCGGCGCGCGCGAGCTCAGAGGCCGCATGGCTCGTCAGAGCGATGATCGTCGCGCCATTTCGCTTCGCCATCGCCACGCTTGCGAGCAAGTCGCGCGTCGCGCCCGTGTGCGAGACGGCGAGCACGACATCGCCCGGGCCGAGCAGCGCCGCCGACGTGATCTGCTGGTGGCCGTCGCTGTAGGCCTGCACGACGAGGCCGAAGCGCAGGAGGCGCGTCTCGATATCGCGGCAGACCGTCGCGGAATTGCCGAAGCCATAGACGGCGATGCGATGCGCGCCCGCGAGCGCCTGCACGGCCGCGTCGCATGCGGCGGGATCGAGCAGCCGCCGCGTGTCCGTGAGGCCGTCGATGATGCTCTGGAAGACTTTCGCTGTGATATCGTCGTAGCCATCGCCCGGCTGGATGTCGAGAAAATGATTCGCCGTCTCGTTCCGCGCGCCGGCGAGCGCGATCTTCAGGCTCTGCAAGCCGCTGAAGCCGAGCTTCTTGCAAAAGCGCGAGACCGTGATCTCGGAGCTCTGCGCCTTCTGCGCCAGCTCGGCGATCGTGATGTCCACGAGCTCGTCGGGGTGAGCAAAAAGATAGTCGGCAATGCGCTTTTCCGCTTTCGTCATGCCGCCGTAAGCGCTGCGGAGCATGGGGAATTGTTGCGTCGTGTCTGTCATGGCGTAAGACCTCCGTTTGTTCCTATTCTATCATTTCTTTGAAAGGATGCAAACGGGTTTTGTTTCCACGCCTCCCCCTCTGGGGGAGGTGCCCCGAAGGGGCGGAGAGGGTAACGTCGTATGAGATTCTCCATCCTATCGTAAGGATTCAGAATCCCGCTACTACGTTACCCTCTCAGTCTCGCTAACGCTCGACAGCTCCCCCAGAGGGGGATCCGTAGAACGAATGATTTAACCGACGACGGCATTCAGCGCGAGCACGCCGATGAGACCCATGACGGCGATGATCGTTTCGAGCGCGCACCAGGTGCGGACGGTTTCTTTGACGGTGATGCCGAAGAATTCTTTGAAGAGCCAGAAGCCCGGATCGTTCGGCGGGCTGAAGATCAGGCTGCCCGCGCCGGTCGCGAGGACCATGAGCTCGGCGTTTGCGCCCGTGACGGCGATGATCGGGGCGGCGATGCCGGCGGACGTCATGGCCGCGACGGTCGCGCTGCCACAGGCCGTGCGGATGACGGCAGCGACGAGCCAGGCGAGGACGAGCGGCGAGAGGTCGGAGCCTTCGACGAGCGTCGCGATGTACGTGCCGACGCCGCTGTCGATGAGGACTTGCTTCAGCGCGCCGCCCGCGCCGACGATGAGGAGGATCATGGCGATTGTCTTCACCGCCGTCTCGACGGTCTTCATGACATCGGCGAGGCTGCGGCCGCGCGCCACGCCAAACGTGTAGAACGCGATGGCGACGGAGACCGTCAGCGCCATGTCCGGCGCACCGAAGAACGTGAGGATGTGGTAGGCCGCCGTGTCCGGCGCGAGCACGAGCTTCGCGATGGCCGAGGCCGCCATGAGCACGACGGGGACGAGCGCCGTCGCGACGGACGTGCCAAAGCTCGGCATTTCGTCATCGGAGAAGGTCTTTTTGCTCATCATGCCCTCGGGCGGGTGCGGCTGGATGTGCTTTGCCGTCGTGCAGAAGAGCGGGCCGGCGACGATGGCCGTCGGGATGGCGATGAGCGCGCCATAGAGCAGCGTCGTGCCGATGTCGGCGTGATAGATGACGGAGATCGCCGTCGGCGCCGGATGCGGCGGCAGGAAGCCATGCGTGACGGAGAGCGCGGCCGCCATCGGGATGCCAACTTCGAGGAGCGGCACGCCGGCCGCCGCCGCGACCGTGAAGACGAGCGGGATCAGCAGCACGAAGCCGATTTCATAGAACAGCGCGATGCCGACGATGAAGCCCGTGAGGCTGACGGCCCACTTGACGTTCTTCTTGCCGAAGACGCGGATCAGCGTCGTGGCGATGCGCTGGGCGCCGCCGCTCTCTTCGAGCAGCTTGCCGAGCATGGCGCCGAACGAGACGACGATGGCGAGGCCGCCGAGCGTCGCGCCGAGGCCTTTCTCGATCGTCGGGACGATATTATTGATCGGCAAGCCCTCGCAGAACGCGAGGATGCCGGCGACGAGCAAGAGCGAGAGGAAGCTGTTGAGCTTCACTTTCACGATGAGGAAAAACAGCAGCAGGATGCCTGCGGCGAGGATAAATAGCGGCATGATTTGTCAACTCCTTGGGAACATGACAATGCGAAGATTAATTCTGCGGCCAGTTGTGATGGAACGCGCCGTCATGGTCGATGCGCGCGTACGTGTGCGCGCCGAAGTCGTCGCGGAGCCCCTGGATGAGGTTCGCGCCGAGGAGCGGGCTGCGCGTCGCGTCGATGTAGCTCGCGGCATTTGCAAGCGCCGGGATCGGCAGGCCGCACGTGATGCCGAACGCGACCGTGCGCCTGAGCGCCGGCAGGTTTTTCTGGATGCGCGCGAGGAAAAAGTCGTCTTCCATGAGGTTTTCGAGGTCGGGCGTCTTCTCATACGCTTCCATGATTTTTTCGAGGAATGCCGCCTGGATGATGCATCCGCCGCGGAAAATGGCGGCGATGGCACGATAATCGAGCGCCCAGCCGTAATGCTTCGACGCGGCGCGGTACAGCGCAAAACCCTGCGCGTACGCCGCGATCTTGCCCGTATAGAGGCTCGCCTCGACCGCGTCGATGAACGCCTGCCCGCTTTCATGCTGGATGGCCGCAGCGGGGAGCGCCTGCTGCATACGAGCGCGCAACGCCGTCTGATTCGACATGACGCGCGCATTGCAAGCCGCCGTCATGATGGACGTATTCACGCCCTCTTTCATCGCTTCGATGCTCGTCCAGCGGCCCGTGCCCTTCTGGCCGGCGCTGTCGACGATCTTGTCGATGAGGTCGCCGTCCTCGAGATCGTCGGCCTCGGCCAGCACGTCCGCCGTGATGCCGACGAGGTAGCTCTTGAGCTCGCCCTCGTTCCATTTGCGGAAAATATCCGAGATTTGCTGATTTGTAAATCCGCCCGCATATTTCAGCAGCAGATACGACTCGGCGATGAGCTGCATATCGGCGTACTCGATGCCATTGTGCACCATCTTGACGAAATGGCCGGCGCCGCTCTCGCCGATGTACGTGCAGCACGGCGCGCCGTCCGCTTTCGCCGCAATAGCTTCAAAAATCGGCTGGACGGAGGCGTACGCGTCCTTGTCGCCGCCCGGCATGATGCACGGCCCGCGGCGCGCGCCCGTCTCGCCGCCCGAGATGCCCGTGCCGAAGAAGTTCAGCCCATGCGATTTGCAGAGCTCATAGCGGCGCATCGTGTCGCCAAAGAACGAATTGCCGCCATCGATGATGATATCGCCCGCCTCGAGCAAAGGAATGAGCTGCTCGATCATCGAATCGACGGGCTTCCCCGCCATGATCATCATCATGATCTTGCGCGGCTTTTTGAGCGCGGCGACGAATGCTTTGAGATCGTAGAATGGATGCGCGTTCTTGTGCGGATGCTCCGTGACAAATTTTTCCGTGAGGTCCGGCGTGTAGTTGTAGCAGGCGACCTGAAAACCGTGATCTGCCATGTTGAGTGCGAGATTGCTGCCCATGACGGCCATGCCGACCATGCCGATGTCCATGCGTTCCATGTACTTGTCCTCCTATATTGTCGGGAACATCAGAGTTTCGTGACGAGATGTTCCTGCTGGAATTTCGTGATCGTGGCGAACGCTTTCTGGTTCGTCCAATAAAGCTCTTCGAACGTCGCGAAGAGTTCGCGGTAGATTGCCGCGTTTTCCTCGATCGGCGCGTAACGCTGCTTCGGCTGGACGAGCGCTGCCGTGTCGCGGATGCTCGAGAGCTTGCCGCTCGCGATGAAGCCGAGCACCGCCGCGCCGAACGCCGCGCCCTCGCTGTTGTCGGGCAGCGTGAGCTCGCGGCCGAGCACGTCGGAGAGGATCTGCAGCCACAGCGTCGATTTCGTGAAACTGCCGCTGACGCGGATGTCTTTGACATCGCCGAAGCTTTCCAATGCTTTCATGACGGCATTCATGCTGTAGCAGATGCCTTCCATCGCCGCGCGGATGATATGCGAGCGGCTGTGGTTCAGCGTCAGGCCGAAAATCATGCCCCGGAGCTCCGAGTTCCAATACGGCGAGCGCTCGCCCGTGAAGCACGGCAACATGAGGAGCCCGCCCGCGCCGGCCGGGACGTGTGCGGCTTTCATCGTCATGAGGTCATAGCCGTCGACGTCGAGGTTCTCGAGATGCGCTTTCGTGTAGTGGCAGATGCGGTCGCGCACCCAGCGCAGGATCATGCCGCCGTTGTTGATCGCGCCGCCCGCGACCCAGATGTCATCGACGAGGTTGTAACACCACGTGCGCCCTTTCGGATCCGTCACCGGATGATCCGTCAGCATGCGGAGCGCCCCGCTCGTGCCGATCGTCGCGCTGAGCTGGCCGGGCGCCACGGCGCCGATGCCGACATTCACGAGCACGCCGTCCGTCGCACCGATGACGACGGGGAGGCCGGCCGGCAGGCCCGTCGCCTCGGCGGCCGCCGCCGTGAGCTTTTCCGCATGCGTCGCGGAGACGATCGGCGGCAGCATCTCGCGCGTGATGCCGACGTACGCGAGGATTTCCGCATCCCAGTTCATTTCGTGCTCATTGTAGAGCCCGCTCGTGCTCGCGGCGGAGTGATCGATGGCGAAGACGCCCGTCAGCTGCTCGAAGAGGTAATCCTTGAGCGAGCCGACGAATTTCATTTGCTCAAAGCGCTCCGGCAGATGCTCGCGCAACCAGAGGAGCTTTGCCAGCGGATAGCAGGCGTGGATGGGGCAGCCGGTCTTTTCATAAAAACGCTGGCAGCGCGTCGCGTCCTGCTTCATGGTGCGAACGACATCGGCGCTGCGGCTGTCCGCCCACGTGATCATGTTCGTCATCGGGCGATGCTGGGCATCGAGCGGCGCGAAGCTGTGCATGACCGTCGAGAGCGCGATGCCGGCCGCCACGCCATTGCGGTAGCGCAGCGTCGCCGCCGTCTCCTTCACGACCTTAAGCACGGATTCGTAGATCTCGAGCGGATTTTCCTCGGCCCAATCCGTATGCGGCGTCAAGAGCGGGTAAAACGCCTCGGACGACGCGAGCTTTTTGCCGTCGAGCGCATACGCGATCGCCCGCACGCCCGTCGTGCCGACATCAACGCCGATCCACGCTTCCGTCACGCCATGATGTTCGTTCATTTTCAAAGCACCTCGTTCAAAATGATGTGTTTGTTTCATTTCTTGAGGACATCATAGCATAGCTTCTATCATTTTGCAAGATGTATTTCAAAATTATTTTCGATAAAGTTATTTTTCTATCATTTCGAGACAAAAAAATGAGGCGCATCTGCGCCTCGAAGAAGGAAAGGATAGGGAAAGAAGGGGCTCTTGTCAGTTGCGCGGCAGGAGCTTGCCGCCGCCGGGCAGGCTGTACGTCCGCCCGCCGAGCGCGGTCGCTGCGTCCTGGTCATAATAAATATTGTGGCCGTTCGACGCGATATTCGCGTAGCCCGTCGCTTCATCGCTGATGGAAGAAACGTACGCGTCCGCCGTCAGGCTCCAATGCGCCGTTTGCGCGAGCGTGATCGCCGCACGCTGCGCCGTGTTGTCCGCATTGAACGCGCCCTCGTAGACCGCGCCCTCGCCAAGGTCCAGCGCGACGGAGGAAATGCTGTCCGCCAAAACCTGGCCCGTGAGCGTCTGGTCTTTCGCCGTCATCGTGAAGTCGCCGCCATTCGCTCCGGCCTTCCCCCAACGGCCAGCCGCGACCTTCACGAGCACGTCGCCCGACTGCACGAGCGCGACATTTTGCAGGCTCGCCACCGCCTGCGTATTCGTCACGAAGAACATCGGGCCGTCCGAATCATTGCGGAGCGTGGAATCCTTTGCGCGGAAGCTCGCCTCGCCGACGCCCGCATCACCCGAGAAGCTCTGATAGAGCATGATGCCTTGGTCTTTCGAGCCCGTGAGATCGACGTTTTCCAGCACGATGGAGTTCTTGCCCTCGACGACGGCGATCTCGCTGCCCGTCGAGACGCCCGTCGCGTTCTTCAAGGTAATCGCGCCCGTGGAATAGACGTTCGGGCTGCCTTGGCCGGACGTTGCAATCTTCGCCCCCCGTGACCGTCACCGTACCCTCGCCGCGATCGGTCGCGAGCGCTGCGCAGTGCGCGCCCTCCGTCATGATGTCGACATCCTGCGCGACAATCGTGCCGTCATACGTCGCATCGAGGCCGCGCGACGAGTTGTTCTTCGTGTGGATCGTGAGATTCTTCGCCGTGACCTTCGCGTTCGCGCCCGTCGCAAAGACCGCATTCGCGCCATCCGCATCCGACGTCAGCGTCACATTTTCGAGCAGCGCCGTGCTGTCCGCCGCGAGGAACACCGCGTTCTGCCCCGAAAAATTTGACGCATCCGCACTCGAAGAATCGCCCGTCTTCGAAAGCTCCGCGCCCGTGAGTGTCAACGTACCGCCATTTCGCACAAGCACCGCATTCGCATCCGTCTCCGTCGCTTCGAACGTGCCTCTGTCGATCGTCTCTGTCTCCGCGTCCACAATCTTCGTCGCATCGAATTCCGACGCGGACTTCGTCGACGGCTGTCCCGGCCCGCCCTGCGGCGGCTGGCCTTGCGAACCGTCTTGCTGCCCATTCGGGCCTCCCTGCGGCATCATCTGTCCATCCGGCGGCGGTCCCATCGGCGGCTGTCCGTCCGGTCCGCCCTGCGGCGGCCCGCCCTGCGGCGGCTGCGCCTGCGTGCCATCCGCCTGCGTCGTCTCCGTGTCGGTCGTCTGCGTTTGCGCTGTCGCTGCGAACGCAACCGCGCTCATCGGCACCGGCGCCGCCAGCGCAAGCGCCAGCGACCAAGCAAGGATCGCACGCGTTGCTTTCTTGCGAGAAAATTGAATCTTCATGGTGATCGCTCCCCAAATCTCGCATTCCCTTGCAAAAGATTTTGTTCCTTCCGATGGGTGTAGTATAGAACGCTGTTGTCAAAAAGAACTGGGGAAATGAAAACAAAGTATAAACGCCAGATTTCGTAGCGCTAAAATGAATCCGGTCGATGGTTGGACGCTTGCGGGATAACGAACAAATTGCCAAGCGGCGGCGGGGATCACTCCCTGCCGCCGCTTAATGGTTTTTGCCCCCGCTCCTGCAAAGCGATATTGACCTCATCCACATCATAGATGTGTTCCTTCAGAAAAAACTCGACAACGACATCCCGCAAGCGCGAGCGGGAAAGCGTGTAGCCAGCCTTTTCCAGAAGCTCATTCGTTTCCTCCAAGGAAAGATGCAGCGCCAGCGCAAAAGCCAAGACTGTTTCCTTCTTCGGCTGGTATTCCTTGTTCGCCTTGATTTTCGCGAAATGTGCGCGCGTGATGCCGGCCTTCTGATAGATTTCCGACGGCTTCGCGCCGCGTTCTTCCATCAGCTGCAGGAGCGCTTCCGAAAACGTCTTGTGCGCCGCAGAAAAGAGCTCCTTCCGCAAATGCTCCATCAAGAGCTTGCCGAGATTGCGGTCATCGGCCACAAAGGAACGTTTCTGCGCCAGAAGTTCTTCCTCCAGCGCCAGGCGGCGCTCTGCCTCTGCGGTCCCATCATAGTGCTGTTCCAGATACGCTTCGAGCTTTCCTGCCATCTGCCCCTGCAAGCCTGTCATCCCTCCATTCCAATGTGCCAGCGGAACTCCCGTTTTTTCGCGGCATCGCCCTTCCTGCGACCTTATTGCTGGAGCAACCCATTCGGCTGATTGGCGGACAGGATTTGCGTTCCTGCAATTCTTGCAGCCGCAGGGGACAAGTATGCATTTGCATTCATGTTTGCTTGTTTGGTGATGTCATTAATGTTGTCCACCAACTTCCGGAAATCTTCTGCCATATCTTTCATAAATGTATTACAGTTTTGAATGATGCCATTCATCTGCATTTCAATAGCCTTTTCCATACTATTTCGTGCAAAACTTCCCTCTTTGAATTTTTCTGTAACCAACTCAAATTTTTCCATAGCAGACAATTCGGCCTCATGTTGAATCTGCCGATATGCTTTCACTTTTTCAATCTTCAGATTTTCTGCCTTTTCTTGCAGTTCAAAGCTCATCATACCAAGGCTCTTTCCAATAGAATCGCTACATTCGGCCATCGTCATCTGATATTCGCGTACCAATTCCATGAACTTTCTATTTTTCTCATCTTCAGCATCGGAAACAGCCTTATCCAGTTCCATGTTCATCTTGCGCTTTTTCGCTTCAAGTTCAGCCTCGAATGCCTGCTGCTTTTGGAGAAGCTTCTGCTCATGTTCCTTGTCTTTGCGCGCATCGCAAGCAGCCAAATGGTGATCCAGAATCTGCAACGGTTGTTCGATGATATCTTTTCCCTCTTTGAGGAAAAACGTGATAATCGGGTTCATTTATGACTCCTCCTCTATCATGCAATCCAAAATTTTCTTTTGGCGTCGAATGTCCAGTTTGAATTCATCAATCCGTTGCTCCCAAGCGCTGTTGGTGCGCAACAATGCTTTCAGCCCCTCGACTTCTTTGCCCAAGAACCACCAATCATATTTTTGGTATCCCCATTTCTGCAAAAAGGATTGATACAGTTGCAGGAACAGCTTCCACAATTCTCGTTTCCGGGCGGCGGTACAAGATGCTTCGTCCAAGCAGCTTTGGCATTTCTCCAAATGCAGTTGAAACCATTCTAGCTCGTGTTTCTTTTCCCAGATTTCTACCTTCTTGCTGGACAAGCCATCATACAAGACGCGATAAACTTCGGGACTGCTGGCCAGCGTTTCATGAACCAACTGCTCCCGACATTCGCGCAAGATGGACAAGAAGCGTCCTTTTGCCCAAGCCGCATCATCTTGCTTCATTTTCATCACTTCCTGCGCCGATGCACAAGTTCATCCAGTTCCTCGCGAAAATGCTCGACTTCATCCGTCGTCAGAGATTCCAAGAAAACACGGCTCATCTCGAAACTCTTGTCGATGTCGCTTTCCAAGTGCTCCATCCAATGCTTCCGCATCTCGTCGTCAATCGGTTCCTTGGACAGTTTCTCCCGAATGGCCGGCAGGGAATCATGATAAAACGCTTGCGCCTCATCACGATATTCTTTCTGCAAGCGGAGGATATGATCGATTTCGCTTTTGTACGCGCGGACCAAATTCATGTAGTGCTTTTCGTATTCGAAAATCGCCTGCATGTCTGGATCCGACTCTTTCGGGCCGCTCTCATAAAAGACACCAAATGCATCATCCTGTTCTCCCATGCCAATCACCTCTTTACTTCTTCAAAAATCAAAGCACGTCTTTTTCCACGAACACGAACAGGAAGTGGAAAACATTCGCCTTTTTTATTTGATAATGTTTTTCGCCATCAATAATATCAAAATTACGAGCACTGCGGCACACACGATCCATAAACTCCGAAATGGTGATTTCTTTTTTTTTTGATCCTGGACAGGTCTGTCTGCTTCCTTCAAGGTGTTTGGGCGGCTCGTAGGCGCTCTGCGCTTTTTCGCATCATCCTCTTCCTTCACTTTTTGCTGAACCTGCATGATGCGTGACTTCGTCGCGGAAGCAACGGAAAATTCGCCCTCCAGGATGTCCGACTTATTTTCCAAGTTCGAGCAGAACGAAACATTTTTTTCGGAAAAGGCACGGGCGAAATATTCGTCAAACCGCTGAATGTCGCTGTCGTATCCGCTTTCGTAAAGCTCGATGCCGCGAATATTTTGCCCCATGCTCTTGACGGAAGGCGCTTCTTGCGTATGCATCGGGAGGTCTACGTCTTCATACGCTGCTTTCTGGGCTTCTACCACACGATTCATCCAGACGGGCGACATGAACTTCTGGAACATTCCCCACAAGGTCGTATCGTCCACCTGCCGTTTTTCATAGCCCTCGCTCTTATGAAAAACCAATCCAACAAACGCAAAAATGCCGCGCCCGGCCTCATCGGAAAAGAGCTGTTCCTCCTGTGCAACCGCATCCCCGCCAGAAGCAAGCTGTGCCAGCTTTTTCATAGAACCAGACACGCCAGCAACCACATACTGCTCATTCAGGGAAAAAACGAGATGCCGCAACTCGGGAAGCATATCGACATCGCGCGTAGAAATCAAAATCTTTTTTCGTGCCGCCTGCACATCAGCAGACGAGAAATCTTCCGGCCGCACCGCAAAATCCGACAGATAATCACAACGAAACGTCCTGCTGTGAATCAAGGGAGCTGCTTTCATGTCAAGACACCTCCCAGCGCACACGCCTCAACAATTCGACGAACATATTTGTTCCATCATTTTGTCGCAAATCCTTGCCCGAATAATACAAGACCGGTACTTTTTTCAGCTGCTCGAGCAAAATATCATTATAGCGTTCCGCCACTGATATTTCGTTGTTCAGCGTCTCTATCGTAATCCTATACTGATCATTCGCATTTTCCAATGACGCGATCTTTTTTTCGTCCTTCATAAAAAACCAACGATCATTTTCTTTTTTAATTTTTTGCTTGTTATCATCAATCTTCCTATGCAATCCATTGACTTCTTCTCTCTCTCGAGAAACATCAGTTAGCAGCGAGCACCAGATGCCCATAAAGATTGGCAACGCCATGTTCAATGGTTGCAGCAACCCGGTCCCTTCGTCTTCCATAATGCCGCTCCCCAAAGAAACGGGAATGATGGCAACGATGTTCTTTTCGCCTTCTACAAAAAACACGCTGAACGCTTTTTTCAGCAGTTTGCAGATTTCCTCTTTGTCGGTATCATCCTTGCAAAGATCATACTTCGTGATGAGCATCACCACAGGAGGAATCTCGCGGTTTTCATCTCTGAATTTACTGAAAAACGGCGTGATGCCCCCGCTTTGATTCTTGATATTCTCGAGCTTTTTTTGATAATTATTCCCGCAAAGATTTTCTCCATCGATGCAGATGAATAAGCAGGTAGCTTCATCAATCGACTGCTTGACTTTTTCATACTCCCCGGGCGCGCTATCATTCTTCAACTTCAGATATCCGCCGGGATAATCGATCCATGAAAAGGGCTTGATGGTCTTGAGCGCGTATTGCAATTTGAAATCATAGCGTTCGCTTTGATCGGTCCCTCGCGGGAAACGGTCCGCTCCCTTCGAAGCATCCTGCATGTTTTCGTACTTGCGCGTCAATTCGCGGTCTTGGTCATCATCCGACGCGCAAATGGAAAAACCGGCATGGCCTGCACACATATCATAATACATGCCCAAAAGATAGCAGGTCTTGCCTGTCCCGGAGTTTCCGATGACCGTAATCTTCACCGGTTCATCACTCATACTTGTCGCCTCCTATAGAAGCACGCAACGCAATCCATCCGGCTTGCCAGCCAATCATTTTATAATTTGGTTATTCGACATACGATTCCGCATTTCCTGCTTTTTTTATTTTTCAGTCCCAGAAATCAGCATCCCGAGCGCTCCAACGATCAACAGCGGTACGAGCGGCGCCAGGAGTTTTCCCAAGACCAGAGTCAAGCCTTTGGCAAACAGCGATCCGAGCGTGCCGCCGATGACGATGCAGAGACTTTCACCGATCCCCATTTCAAACGCCTTCCTTCCGTGTCCTGAGCGATGCCAACACGTCGTCAAGTCCGTCGATGACGTCCTGCGCGGATTGTTCGAGGACGTGCAGCGCTTCCGTGCTCTCCGCATGAAACGTTCCATCATATGCAGCGTTCGCGTCTTCCGGCGCTTCCTCCGTTTCCTCCGGCTGTTCACGTCCGTGAAGCTCCTGAAGGATGTCCGCGCTTTTCTCCTGCATATTCTGCTGGAGGTTCTGGATGTTCTTTTCGATTTCTCCGAAGACAGCTTCCCGTTCCTCTGCCGTCTGGCAAGCATCCATCGCTTGCTCTGCTTTTTCGCGCATCGCATCGACGATGCGCATGAGGCCGCGTTCATCCACGGCAAGTGGTTCATCAGCCCCTTTTTCATCATCCTTGAGCAACGACAAGATGAGCATTGTGAGCGCACTCCCGCTGATCAGCATGAGGTTTTTCTTCCAGGCTTCCATGATATTTGTCCTCCCTCGATGGTTCATGACTTCTGTTCGATACCCCCATTATAGACATCCGTGCATGAAAAAAGGTTGCCTCGCAGGCAACCTCGAAAGAATTTTGAATTCATACCATACCGCCGCTGGAAACCGCTACCTCCAATGATACGAAAAAAGCACCCGCAAATGCGAGTGCTTCGTCGAGCCGTGAACGTCAGCGAATCAGCTGCGCCCTGCGGGCTTGATTCTTCGGACGTTCTGGCATACGACCTGTTAGCAAAAGCGCAAGCTCCAACGGAGCTTGCGCTTTTGACAGGTCAGTAAACCGGCAACTTCCTATCCTCCCAGCCCGTCACCAGGCAAGTACTTTCGGCCTCTGGATGCTTAACTACTGTGTTCGGTATGGGAACAGGTGGAACCA
>OMWS01000077.1 GCA_900314825.1 uncultured Veillonellaceae bacterium
GAGTTTTGTGCGGCCGTTGATGCCGTCTTCCAGCATGGAGAGACGGCTCCAGGTCATGGTGTATTTCTTCTCTTCGATGTGGACGTAGAGCGGGTCGCACATGGGCTGGCCGCAGTCGCAGCCGGCGAGGAAGACGTTGCTGTGGTCTTGCCACTCGTGATGCAGCATGTCATAGAGAATGGCGGGCTCGAGCGGGCTGAGATGCTTGCCGTGCGTCCACGTCCGGATCTGCTTGATGAAGTCTTTGCCATCGAGCAAGATGTGGGCGACGGGTACCGTGCGCGCGAGGTCATCGTCGTCTTTGTTGTAGGTGAACGTTCCGGGCTGGAGTGTGAGCTTGGTCATGCGGAGTCCTCCTGGTGCAATGAAAATTTTCTTGGTGAAGATAGTATAGCAGATATTGGCGGCAAAAGGTCAACACCGTGTTGACCTTCGGATGAAAACCGGACGTTCATGCTGCCGGAGACTGGTACGATTGGAAAAAAGCAGGAAATCGCTTAGATGTGTCGAATAGAGCAAGCATACAGGGAAGCATCGGAAGGATGCAGGAAGGGGCGGTTGTGATGCGGGAGAATTCATGGATGTCGCAGGCGCAATGGATCCGTTGGAATCCGATCCTGTTGGCGGATGCGGACAAACGGAAAGCCTACGCGGAATCGTTGCGCAAGCAGCTGGCGCTCTGCCGCGCAAGCAATCCACAGATGCAGCGCTGGACCGCAGCTGCCTGGCAGATTTACGAAGCGGCCTTGGCGCATCCGTCCGCGTATCAAGGCGACGACAATGCCGCGATGCTGCCCGCGTACGTTCCTGCATTCCAACTGCTCGACCTGTTTGCCTTGACAGGCGGCAGCCCAGCATTTTTCCCGAATCTCCGAAAGAAGAGACTCTTCCACCGGTTGCGGGCGGAGAGCGGCGCAGAACCGAGGCGCATCCTGGATGATGTGCATAGCCGCTTCCTTTCACCACGCAAGGGGAAGAAGCGCTTTGCGCGATCTGCGCGGAAGCTCGCGAAGCCGCTCGAGACGTATCTCGGCCTTGCGCAAAAAACGCTCGCCTTCCAAAAACGCAGGCCGCTGCGCGTGCTGGTCACGGGACTCATGAGCGCGGGAAAATCGACGTTTCTCAATGCGCTCCTCGGACGGAAGATCCTGCCGATGCAGAATCTTGCGTGCACGAGCAAGATTCATGCGCTCGTGAACAAGCCATACGAGGATGGATATATCTACGAGGACGACTGCGTGCTCGTGCTCGACGCAGGGGAACGCGAGCTCTTCGCGGACGATCCGCAAAACGCGAACGACTTCACCTCCGTCGGTCTCGCCTTCCACGGCGGCCTCGCGGGAGAGCGGGTCGTGCTCTACGATTCGCCGGGCGTGAACGCCAGCACGCATGAAGCGCATCGTGACATCACGGCGCAGTTCCTCGCTGCGGGCGGCGCGGACGTCATCCTCTATGTCATGAATTTCACGCAGCTCATGACGGACGATGATGCGGCGCATGCGCGGTTCGTCTGCCAAAACATCAAGGGGAAGAACATCTTGTTCGTCGTCAACAAGGTGGACGAAATCAAAACAGAGGAAAGCCTCGAGAAAACGATGGGGAACGCGACGAGATTCTTGGAAGGCATCGGTTTTCCACAGCCACTCGTCTGCCCAGTTTCCGCAGACGCAGCGTTCTTCGAAAAATGTGTGATGGCAGGAGAGAGCATGGATGTGCTCGATCAGATGAAATATATTGTTTACCAGAAGAAGCTCGCTTCTCTGCAGCTGGCCTCGTACTACCGAAATCATTTCCCTGCGTATTTTGGTAACTGGCGAGATCTGCCGGAGCATGACCTACTGCAGGACAGCGGCCTGGCCTTTGCCGAACATTTGATAAAACGAATGGGATGAATCGCGTATCGCGTACATGAATGGAGGAATCGCATATGGCGCAGGTGTTTGTCAAGTACAATCCCTACAAGCTCGAAACCCAGATTGAGATTGATGGCTGCCCCGTCAAATCGGACAGCGAGCTCTACAAGTATGCAGGCACGGAGCGGCGGATGCAGGAATGGATCGGGGAATTCCCCGCCCTTTTGCGCCGCGTCCTGAACACGCGGACCGTAGACATCGAGTTCTACGGCCTGCCGCTCGACTGGGATGATTTTGCTGCGGCGTTCCATCAGGCGCAGGAGCAAGGCATCCTTGCGGATGTGACGCTGCATTTCACGCAGGGGAAGACGATGGACGAGGAGACGATGGCGCGGCAGATTGCGGGCGTCTTTGACGACTTGAGGAAAGATGATGCGCCTCTCGATACGTTCCAATCGCCGGTGCTTGCGAAAGCCGTAGAAGATCTCCAGCAAGCGACGTTTCCCGTTAATGTCATCGCGACGATGAGTTCGGGCAAGTCCACGCTCATCAATGCGCTCCTCGGAAAAAAGCTGATGCCGGCCAAGAACGAAGCGTGTACGGCGGTCATCACGGCCATCCGTGACAATGACAAAGAGCCGTTCTCTGCTGTCGCTTATGACGAAGCCAACGAGGTCGTGGGGACGGCAGAGGCGCTCGATGAAGAGACGATGAAGCGCTGGAACAGCGACGCGGCGGTGTCCAGCATCGCGGTCGAAGGAAACATCCCGTTCGTCGATGCGAAGAACATGGCGCTCGTCCTCGTCGACACGCCGGGACCGAACAATTCGCAGAACCAAGCGCACAAGAATCGGACGTATCACGCCATCAACAACGACAAGAACAACATGATCCTCTACGTGCTAAATGGCACGCAGCTCGGGACGAATGACGATGATGCGCTGCTGAACTATGTGGCGAGGCAAATGCGAGAAGGCTCGAAACAAATGCGCGACCGCTTCCTGTTCGTGATCAACCGGATGGATGCGTTCAATCCGAAAAACGAAGACATCGGAGAAGCTGTCAAAAAAGCTATCGGGTATTTGGAGCGACATGGCATCGAGCATCCGCAAGTTTTCCCATGCTCGGCACTTGCTGGCCTCGAAATGCGCACGATGTTTCAGGGAAAAACGTTTGACGATTTAAAAGACGCGTTTTTCCAAACGGAGATGGAGATGGACCCCGAGCAGCTGGAAGGCTTTTCACGGGTGACCAAGCTGAATACCAGCGAGGCGCTTCACTTGGAGCAATATGCCGCACTTTCCCCGACGGCCAAGCAGGAACTCGACGAATGGTTCGCGCAGGCGAAAAAAGCAGACGACAAGATCGGACAGGCGCTGATTCATTCCGGCATCTGCTCCATCGAGTCGGCCATCCGTGCTTACGTGAAAAAGTATGCACGGACGAAGAAGGTCAAGGATGTCATCGAGACGTTCCAGAATGTGCTCGACGAGCAAGAGGTCTTTGCCGAGGCAAAGATGCAAGTGGCGGAAAGCGAAAAGAGCGCGCGGGCATGCGCCAGCCGTCTTGCCACCATCCGCGCCTATCTGGAGGACGGCAAGGAAGCACAGCGGTTCAAAGACAAGCTTCGGGCCTTTGACCCGATGAAAAACATCCGGGCGGCAACGGAAAAGCGGCATCAGGAAATCAACAGAGACATTTCCGCTTTTTACCGTCCGTATCAGACGAACCCTGTCATCCGAAACCGCGAACAAGCGCAGGATTTTGTCAAAGCATTTACCAAAATCGGTTCGGACAAGATGGCGGAGTTAAGCGCGGACATCGAGAGCATCGTCTACAAGGAACTCGTCGAGACGAGCGAAGCGCTTGTGCGGGAATATCAGACTAAACTGGCGGCGTTTGACAAGCAGGCGTCAGAAGGCGTTTCGGGGCTGGAACTGCATACCGCAGACCTCGTCAAGAGCGCGCTTCAAGCGATGCAGGACAGCCTCAGAAATTGGCAAAGCGACCAGTTTGCAAAGAAGACGGTGGATGAGAACAGCAGCGTAAAACTTGAGGAAAAAAGCTATTGGCTCAAAGTCGGCGAGGAAGAGGAACAAGTCCCCGATGGCACGCATGAGGAAAAAATCGGGACGCGCAAGGTCTTTGCCGGCACGCACGAAGAAAAAATCGGAACGCGCAAAGTCAAAAACGAGGACAAATCTTGGTGGCAGTTCTGGAAAGACACGTGGGTCGAGGAAGATGTTTACAAAACCGTCACGGATTTCCGGGATGAAGATGTTTATATGACCGTACAGGACTACAAGACGGTCGTCCGCGATATCTTCGAGAAGCAGACGGATACGATCGAGCATTTCTCGATGGATGTCGCTGAAATCCATACCAAACTCGGTGCAGATTTGCATCAAAAAATGGATAAAGGTATCGAGAAGGCGTTCCAGCATGCAGAAGACCAAGTCCAGAAAATGAAGAAGCGCTTCTCCAAGACGTTCGACGTGCTCGACGAGCACATCCGCGAGAAATATCGGGAACTCGAAGCCGTGGCGAAAGACCAGGTGGCGCGGGAAGTGACGCTCGCAGAGAATCGGAAGGTTCTCGCATGGCTTGAGGAAAACAAAGCGGAACTTGACAAGATCATCGAAATTTGAAGACGGGAGGAGGTTTTCTTTCATGTATGAACATATGCATGAAGACGTGAAGAAGCTGGCGGATGCGAAGAACGTCAAGCGTCTGCGGTACGTCTTCGCGGATTGCTTGGATGTCGATCCGAGCTTCCGCAAGTTTGAGGACGATTTCCAGTATTGCCGCGACCAAGGGATTTTCGAAGCGCATGAGGAACTGACGCCACGCCGCGAAGACCCGGCGACGTGGGATATGGATTACTGGGTGGCGCTGAAAGGCAATCTGCTGCAAAACCTTTCCGTGGAGCGCTTGCAGCATATGCGCGACGTGGCAAAGGTGCTGTTCCCTGTCCAGCTGCAGACCGCGACGACTGCGACACCGAGCTTGCCGAATGAAACGCACGTAAGGGAGACGACAGAATCGGGGCAAACAATCTTCCGCAAACCGATTACGCCTGAGAATGATAAAAATGCACAAGTAAAGCAGAAAATTGCGGAAGCCAAGCGAGAACTCGAGAAAGAGAATCAGGAGATGAAGGCAAGGGAGGCATCATCGCAACAACTGACATATCGGCGGAACGGAAAGCGAGTGAATTCCCCAAAAAAAGCAGAAGGGGTTCCAGCGGGAATGTTAGTGCCGATTATCATCGTTGCGGCAATCATTCTGTATCTTCTATTGAAGTGAGTACGGGACTGTTGGAATCCCAAAAAGAAAAGGAAAAATCTGCTTCGTGGAAACGAATCGAAACGATTGGAAATCGATCGTATTGGATTACTGAAAAGTATACGTGGTTGAAAGTCCGTGAGGGCTCAAAGGAAATTTTGTTGAGCTATGTGTATGCGGATAAGAAAAATAATTGCTTCTATGTGAGCAAGGACAAATGTTTTTTAGTGAAACAGGAACGAGGGCATCATATGCTTTACGAACAATGGGCGGGCAACCCTTTGGCGAATGTGGAGCTTAGGGAACCATGTGATATCCAATCACAGCTTCATATAAAATTTTCTGCTCCGTTCAGGTGCGCGGTATATCAGGAAGTAGGAGTGAATCGGTATCGTGTTGACTGGCCAGAAGAAGAGGGAAGGAAATTTTATTATCGCCCACTGTGAAGTTGAGATGGAAAGGTGGTGCTCATGAGATATTCGGAAATGAAACCGCACGCTGCGCCCGCGCCGATGGCCGATGAAATGATGATGCGTCCCGTTCAGCCTCCCGCGCAGGTTATGGAGACACCAGCGCCTGCATTGACCAATGACGGAGGTTTTGACCGGCTCGCGGTCTTGCAGGACAATCTGCGTCATTGCCTGGGCATCCTCGATGATGAGGTGCTCAAGGGCTATCTGACGCGTCTGTCTGCGATGCCAATCGTGGCGATGGACGGAAAGGAGCTTGCTGCGCTCGAGCAGACGGACGACATCTATTTTTTCCGCATCACGGAGCTCGTCTATCAGGAGAACGAATTCTCCGTGCCGAAGTTCGCGACGCTGTTCCATTCCATGGCGAACAAGCCGTGTACGCTCGTGCTCATGGTCGTGAGCGACGGCACGACGAATGCGCTTTATCTCGGTGTCCGCGCCGAGCGCGAGGAGCATTCGTCGAGCACGCTCGCGTCCATCCTGCAGCAGAGCCTCGACGGCCTGTTCCCCGGCAGCCGCGTGCAGCCGTTTTTCAAGGAAGACATCGAGGCCTCGCTCAAAAAACTGTCGTTCGGCAGCGTCACGAGCGCGACGGGCATCGCGGACTTCCAGCAGAATGTGGAGACGCTTGATGACAAGAAATTCGTGCAAGGCCTCGAAAAATTCATCGACAGCATGCAGGGCAAGCGCTACCATGCCTTTTTCGTCGCGGAAAACATGGGGCGCGAGCAGATCCAGGCGCTCCGGCGCGAATACGAGGACATCTACACACAGATTTCTCCGTTCGCCGCTATGACGCTCTCGTTCTCGCAATCGAAGTCGAACGCGTCAGCGGAAGGGACGAGCGAAAGCACTATGCGCGGGACGTCGGACACCGAGAGCCGCGGCACGTCGCGGCAGACTTCGGAGGGCATGATGGCGAGCGAGAGCACGACGGACTCGCACGGCCGGTCGTCCGCGACGAGCACGAGCCGTGCGACCGCCTATGGCAATGCCGATTCCTATGGGCAGATGGAAGGAACGAACCAGTCCACGACCGACGGAACATCGAAGAATGTTTCCATCGGTTTCGGGGTTGGCGTGCCCAGAGCGCCAGGCATCGGTGCGGGTGGCAGCGTCGGAAAAAGTTCTTCGCATAGCGAGAGCTTCGGGGTGTCGCATAGCCGCTCGGAGGCGAAGACCATTTCTGAAACGCTGTCGCATGGCCTCAGCACGACGGAAGGGAAGACGGCGGGGCGCGCCGTGACGCGCGGCACGGGAACGATGCATGGCACGGCGCAGGGAACGTCGGAGGGCACGGCCCACGGCGTCAGCGAATCGTCCGGCACATCCATGAGCCGCACGCTATCGCAGACATTCGGCACGTCGCAGGGGACGATGCTGAATGTGAAAAACATGCCGCTCGCGGCGATGCTCGCGCGCCTCGAAAAACAACTCAAGCGCATGGAAGCGTGCGAGAGCCTCGGTATGTGGAATTTCGCGGCGTATTTTGTCGGCGAGAGCGCGGCGGAGACGGAGTCGGCGGCGAACATCTACCAGTCCATCACGGCGGGCAACCAGAGCGGCATCGCCTGCTCGGCCATCCATACGTGGAACGAGCCGGAAGACGTGCGCCTCCTCGCGCCGTACCTCAAGCATTTCCGTCATCCGGTCTTCCAGCAGGAAGGATTTTCGTACGACGGCGGGCGGCTCGTAGACGTGACGCCGGCCGCGATGGTCAGCACGAACGAGCTCGCTATCCACATGGGCTTGCCGCGCCATTCCGTCGTCGGCCTGCCCGTCGTCAAGCATGCGCCGTTCGCACAGGAAGTCCTGCGCCGCGATGGCCGCAAGGAGACGATTTCGCTCGGCACGATCTACCATCTCGGACGGGACGCGGCGATCCCCGTGGCGCTCGACCGGGACAGTTTGACGATGCACACATTCATCACGGGCTCGACGGGCGCGGGCAAGAGCAATGCCGTCTATCACATCCTGTCGGAGCTCCAGCACAAGCGGATTCCGTTCCTCGTCATCGAGCCTGCGAAAGGCGAATATCGCAAGGTGTTCCCGGACGTCCCTTGCTACGGCACGAATCCACGGCAGGGCGCGCTCTTGCAGCTGAATCCTTTTGCTTTTCCTGCGGATGTGCACGTCCTCGAGCACGTCGACCGCCTCGTGGAAATCTTCAATGTCTGCTGGCCGATGTATGCGGCGATGCCGGCCGTCCTGAAAGATGCCATCGTGGAAGCGTATGCGCGTGTCGGCTGGGATCTGGAGCGTTCCGTCAACGCCGTTGACGACCGTTTGTTCCCGACGTTTGACGATGTGAATGCGGCGCTGAAGGGAACCATCCATTCATCAGAGTATTCCGAGGAGACGAAGGGCGACTACATCGGCTCGCTCGCGACGCGATTGAAATCGCTGACGAATGGCATCAACGGCCTGCTGTTTCGCGGGAAAGAAATGGATCTCGCGAAGATCTTTGACCAGTCCGCCATCCTCGACCTCAGCCGCGTGGGCTCGACGGAGACGAAGGCGCTCGTCATGGGGCTCATGGTGCTGAAGCTCCAAGAGTATCGTATGGTGCATGCGGACAGCATGAATGCAGGCCTCAAGCATGTCACGGTGCTCGAAGAGGCGCACAACCTGTTGAAAAAAACATCGACGGAGCAGAGCGCGGAGTCTTCGAATCTCGCGGGCAAGTCCGTCGAGATGCTCACGAACATGATTGCGGAAATCCGCACGTATGGCGAGGGCTTCATCATCGTCGACCAGGCGCCGAACCTCCTCGACACGGCGGTGCTGCGCAACACGAACACGAAGATTGTCCTGCGCTTGCCCGAAGGGACAGACCGCCAGATCACGGGTACTGCCATGGCGCTCACAGAGCAGCAGATCCAGGAACTCTCGAAGCTCCCGACGGGCGTCGCGGCGGTCTATCAGAATGACTGGCAGGAAGCCGTGCTGTGCCGCCTGCCGCAGTTCAAGGGGCAGACGGCCAAGTCCGAACGTTCTGCGCGGACGGCAGCGCATGCGGCAAAACGTGATATCGACCGCGTGCTCCACGGTCTGCTTGCGCCATCTTTGCCGGAAACAGATGCCGAGCAGCTGCAGCGGGACCTTTTGGCCGCACCAGTCGCGGGACGCATCCGCTATGATTTGCTCACGCATCTCGCGCAGCGCGATGTATCTTACGAGTGGGCCGTCGCGGACTTCATCGCCGCGTGCTATCAGTATCCGCAAATCTTTCAAGGCACGGGCGGCGACAACTGGCGGACGCTGGCAGAGCTGTCAGAGATCATGGCCGACAACATCCGTCCCATCTTTGCCGATTTTTCGCAAGAGGAGTTGGAAAAAATCTTGTACTGCATCTGCCGGACGGAGCACGAGCGTTTCCCGGAGAACGAGACGATCGAGCAGCTCCGCGTGGAATATTTGAAACCAAGGGTGGTGAACTGAATGCGACGCAGAGGACAATCGATGGATTTGAACCGAGGCGCGCAAGATCCAATGGCGTACCGCAGCAAGCGCGGCGAGGTTTGCGGCTACCGTGACAGCGCACGGCCGCAGCGTCATATGGAGCTTCCGCGTTCGAATGGAACAGGACGCATGGGGACGCGCATGGAGCGTGGCCGCGAGGTGCGGGAAATGCCGCGCAACGACATCTACGCGCGCCCGACAACGTTCCGGGCTGGTGTGCGCGATGCGGTCTGGAACAACGCAAAAGACGCGCATGGCCGCGTGCGCGATCCTGTGACGGGACGTTATATGTCGAAAGACAAGCCGTGGGATATGGGGCATAAGCCGGGCATGGAATTTCGGAAGCATCAACAGGACGCACGAGCGCGAGGGATTTCCCGCGAACAATTCGTGGAGGAATATAATGACGCCAGCCATTATCGCCCAGAACTTCCTAGCTCGAACCGCAGCCACCGGGGCGAGGACAAGACAGATTTGTATCTGCTGTAAGCGTTGTTCGCTTCGGAAATATGTCGGAAACAGGAGGCATCTATGGATAACCAGACGATTGCAAAACATTGCACCACTTTTTTGAGCAAGGAGTTCCGTGTTGCGGAATTTCGAAACGATGATGGAAGCAAGCACATCGACATCATGCGCTGCGCGGAGACGGAGCGCGACTTCACCTGCGCGACCGTCGGCCTCTGGGATGTCGATCTCGGTTTGCAGACGGGGGACGACAAGGAGTTGCGCGTCGAGCTCTTGATGGCAGGCGACGACCGCGAGAAGACGAAGGACGCATTCGAGAATATCGTGGCGACGGCGGCGTTTTCCATCATGGATCACCCGGAGCTGTGCGGGTTCGGCATCGTGATCCGCGACGTGGTCACGGAGTATGTCCGGGACACGGAGCTCGCGCACGTGATCTTGCTGTCGCCGATGCTCTGGGAGTCGTATGCGCCCCTCGAGGAGGAAGGCCGTGTCGTGACCTGGCTGCAACTCATCCCCATCACGGAACGCGAGCGTGCGTATCTCGAGGAGCATTCTCTCGAAGAGCTCGAGCAATTGCTCGATGACCATGATACGGACGTTGCCGACCTGCATCGCCCGTCGTGCCTGTGATGCGCATGCCATTTTACGTTGTCCTAATGATGCTGCGGTAGGATAAACAGCGAATACATCTTGGGAGGTTCGAAAAATGGCACAGTTGACGCTCGAACAGGCGAAGACGATTTTGAAGAAGCATACGACGGAAGAGCATCTCTTCACGCACGCGGCGGCGGTCAGCGCGGCGATGGGGGCGATGGCGGAGCATTTCGGCGAGGACAAGGAGTATTGGGAAGCCGTGGGCTATCTGCATGACGTCGATTACGAAAAATATCCGGACGAGCATTGCAAGCACGTGCGCGAGCTCTTGGAGCCCGAGGGCATCGATGACGAGACGATCGAGACGATCATCTCGCACGGCTGGGGCCTCTGCGTCGACGAGCCGGAGCCGACGACGCCGATCGCGAAGAGCCTCTATACGGTCGACGAGCTCACGGGCATCGTGCAGGCCTACGGCCTCATGCGCCCGGAGGGACTCGACGGCATGGCCGTGAAGTCGCTGAAGAAAAAATTCAAGGACAAGCGCTTCGCGGCGAAATGCGACCGCGAGGTCATCAAGAAAGGCTTCGCGATGCTCGGCATGGAGGCGGGCGAGGTCATGGAGTGCGTCATCAAAGGCATGCAGGCGCACAAGGAAGAGCTCGGCTTCTGAATTTGAGGCTGCGTGGCGGCAGGGCACGGTTCCTGCCGCTTTTGTTATGCCATCGTTATTGTTGCGTGTCATGATGGCGTGAAGAAATGGATTGCGATCAAAAACGAAAGAAGTCTTCGGTATGAGAGAAGATGCGAGCGATGCAACGACGTCTCGGCGGCACGCGGCAGGCTGCGGACATGGTGGCGTTGGCCGGGTGGTACGTTGCCGTTGTTTTCATCGTGCAGGGCAGCCGGGCGGACGGTGCTGTTCGTCACGCATCGCTTTCCTGCGGCAATGACGGAGGCGCGGACGATCAACTTAGTGTAAAATAGTTCTCGGTGATGAGGTTGCAAAAGAAATAAGAGGCCTGTATCCTATAGAGTGCTAACTATTACAGGATTACACAAGAAAGGC
>OMWS01000078.1 GCA_900314825.1 uncultured Veillonellaceae bacterium
GATTGGACGCTTGGCAAAGGCGTTATCCGCTGTCGTCGCGTGCTGATGTAGTAAATTTTTGATACAGGAATATTTTTTCGAGAAAATCTTGACACATACCCGGCGGCGTTTTTAGTTGCAAAAATCTTTTCTGTCTACTACAATAAGAAACGTGAATTTTGAAAAATCGAAAAGGTGGAATCAACCGTGAGCAACTTAGAAGTCGGTATCGTCGGCCTGCCGAATGTGGGCAAGAGCACGCTCTTTAATGCAATCACGAAGGCGGGCGCGGAGGCGGCGAACTTCCCGTTTTGCACGATCGAGCCGAATGCCGGCGTCGTCGGCGTGCCGGACCCGCGCCTCGGCGTGCTGCATGAGATGTACCAGTCGAAGAAGACGACGCCCGCGTCCGTGCGTTTCGTCGACATCGCCGGCCTCGTGAAGGGCGCGTCGAAAGGCGAGGGCCTCGGCAACAAATTTCTCGAGCACATCCGCCAGGTCGATGCCGTCGCGCATGTCGTGCGCTGCTTTGAGGACACGAACATCACGCACGTCGAAGGCTCCATCGACCCGCTGCGCGACATCGACATCATCCAGACGGAGCTCTGCCTCGCCGATCTTGAAATCGTCGAGAAGCGCATCATGAAGCTCGCGAAGATCGCGAAGTCCGGCAACAAGGACGCGAAAGTCGAAGACGCGATCCTGCGCCGCATCAAGGACGCACTCGACGAAGGAAAGCCGGCGCGCCAGGTCGAGCTCAGCGCGGACGACCTCGAGATGATCAAGGAGATGAACCTCCTGACGCTGAAGCCGACGCTCTATGTCGCAAACGTCGCGGAGGACGAAGTCGCGACGGCCTACGACGAGAATCCGTTCGTGCAGAAGGTCAAGGAGTTTGCAGCGAAGGAAGGCGCGGAAGTCGTCGCCATCTCCGCGAAAGTCGAATCCGAGATTGCCGAGCTCGATCCCGAGGAAGCGAAAGCGTTCCTCGAAGACCTCGGCGAGACGGAGAGCGGCCTCGACCGCCTCATCAAGGCGGCGTTCGACCTGCTTGGCCTCCAGACGTTCCTGACGGCCGGCCCGGACGAGTGCCGCGCTTGGACGATTGTCAAAGGTACGACGGCGCCGAAAGCGGCTGGCAAGATCCACACAGACTTCGAGCGCGGCTTCATCCGCGCGGAAATCGTGAACTACGACGACCTCGTCGCGGCCGGCAGCGTCGCGGCGGCCAGAGAAAAAGGCCAGGTCCGCGTCGAAGGCAAGGACTACGTCATGCAGGACGGCGACGTCGTGAACTTCCGCTTCAACGTGTGAGGCTTCTATGGAAGGAAAAGAACGCCCTCATTACGAGCTCGGCGATATCGTGAAAATGAAAAAGCCGCACCCCTGCGGCACGAACGAATGGGAGATCGTGCGCACGGGCATGGACTTCCGCCTGAAATGCCTCGGCTGTGGGCGGTATGTGCTGATCCCGCGGACGAAATTTGAGCGGGCGGTGCGGGGGAAGCTCCCTAAAACAGAGGGTTGAATGAAATCCGTTGTTCCATTGACCTGTTGCGGAAAGTATCGTACACAGCAGCCTTCCCCTTAGGGGAAGGGGGACCGCGAAGCGGTGGAAAGGGTCCCCTGTACGTTTGGTGAATCCGTAGAACTTAACGCCTCGCGGGTGCGCGCACGAACCACTTGGGGTGCCTACGCGCACCGGCGACATCAAGCGGCCTACTGAATCATAGGCTGTGCAAGCGCCCCTCTCCTGGCGCTGCGCTTCGCTCCGCGCCTGTCCTCTCCCTGAGGGAGAGGCTGCTGGACTCGTTGCGTTCGGCAACAGGACAACAGTTCTTCCAATTTCGCACGTTTGTTTCCTCTCAATTTACAAGCATACAATTTGTTTCCGTTAGAGTTCTCGGTAAACGCTTGCCATTCTGAAAATAATCTGTTACCATGAGGCCATGTTCAAGCGGAGGGCGCATCCCGCAGAGGAAACATGGAAACTCTTGCAACATCGATGTACTCCTTCGGATGAACATATCTAGTTTCTATCTATTTTAGTAGGAGGAGTACTTTATGAAGAAGACTCTCGTTTCCGCTCTCACGACGGCGCTCGTCGTCGGCGCTGCTTCCACGACGTTTGCAGCTGCCAACCCGTTCTCCGATGTCCCGGCCGACCATTGGGCTTATGATGCTGTCACGCAGCTCGCTGCCGATGGCGTCATCGAAGGCTATGGCGACACGACGTTCCAGGGCGACAAGTCCATCACGCGTTACGAAATGGCGCAGATGGTCGCAAAAGCCATGGCAAAGACGGATGTCTCCGCTACGGACAAAGCGATGATCGACAAGCTCGCCGCCGAGTTCGCTGACGAGCTCGGGAGCCTCGGCGTCCGCGTCTCGAACCTCGAGAAGCATGCCGATATGGTCAAGTGGAACGGCGAACTCCGTTATCGCTATTGGAGCACGCGTGAAGAGGGCGAGCATCGTGCAAACAAGGATCAGCTCCGTTTCCGCCTGAAGCCAACGGCGGAAGTCAATGATCATTGGGACGTCCATGCGCAGATCGATAGCGACATGGATATCTCCAAGGATACGACGGCAACGGCGAAACTGAAGGAAGCTTATGCTCAGGGTCACTACAAGAACTTTGGCACGAAGCTCGGCAGATTTGCTCTTTGGTCGGAAGCTGATCAGGGCCTCCTGCTCGATGATGACTACTCTGGCGCACAGGTCACGTTCGGCAAAGATCTGAAAGTGACGCTCGAGGCTGGTCGTTGGTCTGGTATCACGAGCGATACCGATGCGGCTGCAAATATGCAGGCGATTGACCTCAGCGGCACGACGGGCAAGCTCCGTGGAGGTGTTGCTTATCATCATTTCAATAGTGACGCGTTCAAGTCTGGATATACGCAGTATCAGGACAATGGCACGACGGATGAGGCGAACATCTGGTCGGTCGGCGCCGGCTACAATTTCGATGGCAACTGGGACCTCTTCGGCGCGTTCGCAAAGAACGCGTCTGCAGACAACTACAGCACGTCGCACAACATCCAGCTCACCTACAAGGGTTCGGACAAAGTGAATCAGGGCACGTGGGGTGCTTATGCGGCTTACCGTTATGTCTCCAGCAATGTCTCGCTCTGCCCGACGTATGACACGGCGACGAGCGGCTTCTTGAATGCTGCTGGCTCCAAAGGCTGGGAAGTTGGTGCGGACTACACGCCGTTCCATAACGTCTACACGGCGGTCAGCTACTTCGACGGCAAGCATCTCGCTGCGGACCAGGATGTCAAAGTCCTCTTCGGCCGCGTCAGCTTCTTCTTCTGATCGAAGGAATACGAATCTTCTCCGTTTTCACGGACACGAAAGGCGCTCCTGCTTTTGGCGGGAGCGCCTTTTTTCGTGCGCGGATTTTTCTTTTATTGCCGGTTGTAAATCTCCCGCCGGTGCGCGATCTCGAACAGGAAGATGATGAGTTCGTCGTCGTGGATTTCCGCAAAGAGCCGATAATCGCCGACACGATAGCGCCAGATGCCTTTGAGGTTGCCCGTGAGCGCCTTGCCGTGCGCGCGCGGATCTGTCGTGTCCACGAGGTGCTTGACGACCCAGTTCTTGATGACGCGGACGGTCGGCTTGTCGAGCTTCTTCAATTCTTTCAGGGCGTGCTCGGAAAATTTCACGCGGTACATCAGACGCCGAGCTCCTTCCAGACCTCTTCGTGGTCATATGTTTTTTCTTTCTTCAAAAGTTCCCGCGCGCGGAGGATGCGGCTCTCGTCAAGCCCCATGTCGTCCTCGATTTTTTCAAACACGACATCGCGGATGAAGGAAGAAAGGTTCAAGCGGTTGGCGGATACATACGATTGGAGCAGTTGGTTTTCTGCATCGCTGAGCCGCAGGGAAATCGTGCTCATGGTGTGCCTCCTTTGTCATACAAGTAATACGTTCTTTAAGATGAGTATATCAAAGCGGACGGAAAAGTCAAGCCACAAGGATTTCAAAGATGTTTTTGAAAGAAAGGTCTGCACAAGCAGGAATCCGCACCTCGTAGCACGAAATAAAGAAACAATCATATCTTTCGGGATTCCACAGGGAAAGGGGATACCTTTATGAAGATCCGGCAGAAATTTTTCGTGCTCTCCGGCATTGTCGGCTTTGTTATCGCCATCATGTCGTGCGTCGGCTACTACACGGCCTACACGAACCTCTCGGAGAGCGTCGAGAGCGAGCTCAGTGCGACGGTCAGCGCCGAGGCGCAGGGGCTCGACGGGTGGATTCATGGCAAGGCGAACTATGCCGTCGCCGCCGCCACGATCATGCCGAGCGTCGGCAACAAGGGCGAGGTCCCGCAGATGCAGGAGCTCCTCAAGATGGTCGTGAGCGACAAGGAGATCGTCGGCCTCGTGAATGCGACGGAGACCGGCACGTTCGTCTCGGCGAAGAAGGACAACACGGGCAAGGTGAACCCGCAGGAGCGCGGCTGGTACAAGCAGGCGAAAGCGGCGGGCGGCAAACTTTCGTTCACCGAGGTCTACAAGGACTCGACGAATGGCAAGCTCGTCGTCACGGCCGCCATGCCGTATGAGGAAAACGGCAAATTCGCCGGAGCCATCTGCGAAGACATCGAGCTCGGCACGCTCGAGGAAGCCGTCGGCAATCTCAAGTACCACGGCGAGGGCAAAGGCCTGCTCATCAGTCCGAAAGGCAACATCATCGCTTCGACGGACGAAAACGAGAATATGAAGCCCGTCAGCGACAACGCGGCGCTCGCGGCGCATTTCGACGAAATGGTGCAGAAGGGCGAAGGCTATTTCTCGCTTGACACGCCCGAGGGCAAAAAAGTCCTCGCTTATGAGACCATCCCGACGACGGGCTGGATCATGGGCATCTCCGTGCCGGAAGACATCGTCTTCGCCTCGCTGACGCGCCTGAAGATCGTCTATGCGATCCTCACGATCCTCGGCATTCTCATCGCCGTCGCGGCCTCGCTGAAATTCGCCGACAGCCTCTCGACGCGCCTCGAGCGCATCCGGGAGCACGCGAATGAATTCGCGCAGGGCAATCTCGCGCAGGAGCCGATCGTCATCGACACGCAGGACGAGACCGGCGACCTCGCCGCCGCGTTCAATACGATGGGCGACAAGCTCCGCAGCCTCATTTCCGAGATCGCAAAGACCTCGGAGCAGGTCGCGGCGGCCTCGGAAGAACTCACGGCGAATGCGCACCAGTCCGCCGAGGCCTCGACGCACGTCGCGCAGACGGTCAGCGGCGTCTCGGAAAATATGAACCAGCAGACACACAACGTCGAGCAGACGAAGGAAGAAGTCGATGGCGTCTACACGAACATCGCGACCGTCACGGACAAGACGAAAGCCATCGAGTCGACCTCGGAGCAGACAGCCGCTGCCGCGCAAGAAGGCTCGAAACTCATGGAGAACGCCATCGGACGCATGGAAGCCATCGAAACATCGGTCAATGCGTTCTCGGAAGTCGTGAAAAAACTTGGCGCGAGCTCGCAGGAGATCGGCGCCATCGTCGAGACCATCAGCGCCATCGCCGAACAGACGAATCTCCTCGCACTCAATGCCGCGATCGAGGCCGCGCGTGCGGGCGAACATGGCCGCGGCTTCTCCGTCGTCGCCGACGAAGTCCGCAAACTCGCCGAGGAGTCGCAGAACTCTGCGGAAGAAATCCGCAGCCGCATCGCTACCATCCAAAGCGACACGGACAACACCGTGCGCGCCATTGAAGACGGCACGCGCGAGGTCGCGGAAGGCACGGAAGCGGTGAAGAGCGTCAGCACGCAGTTCCAGAGCATCCTCGACCAGGTGCACGCGATGAGCGACGAGATGCAAGGCATCGCCGACTCCGTCAAGACGCTCGAAGCCGGCGCGGACCGCATCGTCACCGCCGTCGATGGCATCCAGAAGATCAGCAACACGACGGAAGACAGCACGCGCTCCATTTCGGCGGCCACGGAGGAGCAAAGCGCCTCCACAGAAGAAATCGCCGCCGCCTCGCAGACGCTCGCAAGGATGGCGGAAGATTTGCAGAAAGCGACGAACCAGTTCAAGCTGTAAGCATTGCAGCAGGAAAACAGCAAGAGGACGGAAGAACGGATTTGCGACGAATCCGTTCTTTTGTTGTCAAGAAACATCAAAAAGGTCACGAAAAATAGAAAGGGCGAGGCGCATGATTTTTGCCATCCCGGTCGAAGGGCCGATCCTCACGAATTGCTATCTTTTTGCGGACGACGAGACGCATCACGGATTTCTCATTGACCCGGGTTTCGAGCCGGAGCGCATCGTGCGCGCGGTTCAAGAAAAAGCTGTCACGGTCGAAAAAATCCTCATCACGCACGGTCATTTTGACCACATGACAGCGGCGCGCGCGGTCGCGAAAAACATAAATGCGCCCATCTGCGCGAGCACGCGGTCACAAAAATATTTTGAGAGCCCGACATACAATCTCTCAAAGTTTTTCGAGACCGGGGAGACGATCATTCCAGAGGACGAGGTGACATACCTCGCCGACGGCACGACCGTGGCGCTCGAAAATGGAGCGCTCGCCCTGCGCCTCGTCCCGACACCAGGACACACGGAAGACGGGACGATATATGTGGGGGAAGGGGTCGCTTTCGTCGGTGACACGATTTTCCGCGCCAGCTACGGTGCGACCCATTTCCCAGGTGGCGACGAGGGCGTATTGATTCACAGCATCAAGACCAAAATTCTTACGTTGCCGGACGACACGGTTCTGTTATCGGGACATAGCGAACCCACGACGGTCGGCGAAGAAAAAACGCGGCCGTGGTATCAATAAAAAGGAAAGAGCCGTGTCGTTTTGCTTCTTGCCACGTTGCAGATTTTTTAGTATGATAGGCCTCGACAGTACGCATAATCTCGGTGCGACTGTACAAAGGAGGTCTGCAAAATGAAAATATGGTCACCGTATGAAAAATACCGGCAGGTCCGGAAAGAGGCGGGGGCGACGGGCGGTTTGCTCGTGCTCTTGATTCTTTTCTGGTGCTTTGCCGGTTTTGGTTTGGCTGGCGTGGACGCGGAAATCTTTGGACTGCCGCTCTGGGCGGTCATGGGGTCTGTCGGCGTCTGGATTTTTGCCATCGTCGGCGTCGTATTGCTCGTGCGCGGCGTATTTCGTGACATGCCGCTCGAGGAAGATGGTACCGAAAATTCGGATGATATTTCTGTGTCCAACGCGGAAGGAGGGGCCGAAAAATGACGACAGTCCCACAGACGGGTGGCAATCTTTTTGCGCTCGTGCCGCTGCTGCTTTTTATGGCCCTCATGGTCGCCATTGGTTTCTGGGTACGGTCACGTGCTGAGCGCGGGGATTTTGTGTCCCAATATTTTATCGGCAACCGCAAGCTCGGCGGCTTCGTGCTCGCCATGACGACGGTCGCGACGTACAGTTCGGTCTCGTCGTTTGTCGGCGGCCCCGGCATGGCGTGGAAAATTGGCTTCGGCTGGATTTATATGGCCGTCGTGCAGGTCACGGCGATTTTTCTGGTCCTCGGGATTTTCGGCAAACGTGTCGCGCTCTTGTCGCGAAAATTCCATGCGGTCACGGTTGTCGATCTGATCCGCGAGCGTTTCGAGTCCGATCGCCTCGCGGCGCTCGCGGCATTCATCATCGTGCTATTTTTCTGCGGCACGATGACGGCGCAGTTCGTCGGCGGCGCGCGCCTTTTTGCGGCCGCGACGGGCTACAGCTACGAAATGGGGCTGTTGCTTTTCGGCCTCGTCGTCGTCGCCTATACGAGTATCGGCGGTTTCCGTGCCGTTGCGCTGACGGACACGTGCTGTGCCATCATGATGATGATCGGCATCGTGTTGCTGCTGTATTACGTCCTCGAGGCGGGCGGCGGCTACACGAATATCATTACATCACTCCACGCCGAGCACCCCGAGATTTTTGATCCCTTGTCCGCCGGCCATATGCCCGTCGGGCTCTACCTCACGCAGTGGATTCTCGTCGGCATCTGCACGATCGCCCTGCCGCAGAGCGTCGTGCGCGGCATCAGCTACAAGGACACGCGGAGCCTCCACCGCGCCATGCTCATCGGCACGGTCGTCGTCGGTTTTATGAATATCGGCGTGAATTTCACGGGCATCCTCGCGCACGGCGTGCTGAATGGGCCGGAGAGCGCCTACGGTAGCGTGGACAACATCATCCCACTGACGATCGCCCAGGCCATCCCGACGGAGCTCGTCGGCCTCGCCATCATCGGCCCCTTGGCCGCGTCGATCTCGACGATCTCTGGCCTGCTCATCGTCGCGTCGTCGGCCATCGTCAAGGATATTTATCTCCACAGCAAGCACGCGAAAGGCAAGACGGTCGAGGACGCGAAACTGCGCAAGCTCTCCGTCGTCACGACGGCCGTCATCGGCGGCCTCGTCTTCGTCATCGCGCTCACGCCGCCGAGCCTCATCTGGATCATCAATATGTTCGCGTTCGGCGGGCTCGAGACGGCATTCTTCTGGATGCTCTTGCTCGGCCTTTACTGGAAGCGCGCGAACCGCACGGGCGCCATCCTCTCGATGGCGGGCGGCACGATCGCCTACTGCGCGACGCAGGCCCTGCATTTCAAATTCCTCGGCCTCCACCAGATCGTCATCGGCATCACCGTATCGCTCGCGTTGTTTGTCCTCGGCTCGTATCTCGGCAAGCCGAGCAACGAACGCGTGCTGCGCGTGTTTTTCCCGGAGAAGTAAAAATTGCCCCAAAATATGCCTTGTACGGGCATCCGGAACCTTGGATGACTCGCACAGGGCGTATTTTTTTCGTGCAAATTTTTTTCGCGCCCCCTTTGACAAACGCCAATGACCGCCGTATAATGCATGATAGTTAGTTTGCTAACAAAATAAATTCTGGAAAGGACGATCGGATGCGACGGGAGAGTATGCCGACGCTTGCGGAGCTCGAGGCGCACAAGCGGATCGTGCCGGAGATTGATCCGGCGG
The DNA here is from genome assembly GCA_900314825.1 of uncultured Veillonellaceae bacterium. Lineage (GTDB taxonomy): Bacteria > Bacillota > Negativicutes > Selenomonadales > Selenomonadaceae > Selenomonas_C. The sequence goes on from OMWS01000078.1 coordinate 8,954, forward strand.
CGGTCGTGGCGATGCTCGAGATCCGGCAGGCGGGCGAGCAGGTCGCGGAGCAGATCCTCGACGTGCTGCAACGCGACTATCATTTGTCGGAAGGAAAATTTTGTGTGCTGATCGTGCTGCATCAGCACCCCGAGGGCCTCGCGCCCTCGCAGCTCGCGTCGCGTGTCGGCGTGGCGCGCGCGACGATCAGCACGATGCTGCAACGCCTCGAAAAATCGGGCGATGTGGTGATCGAGGAAGACGCGGAAGACCGCCGCGGCAAGCGCGTGCGGCTGACAGCAAAAGGCCGCGCGTTCATGGCAGAGGTGCTGCCGCCCCATTACCTGCGTGTCACGAAGCTCATGGAAAAATTGACGCAGGCGGAGCAGGAAGAGCTGATTCGCTTGTTGCGGAAATTGGCGGGAGAGTAAATGAAATAGAATGAACAGTAACGTATGTAGTATCGAACGGTTGCGAGCGTAACGATAACAGCAGCCTCTCCCTTAGGGAGAGGGGGACCGCGAAGCGGTGGAGCGGGTCGCTTGTACGGTCTTTGGTTTCGTAGACCATTTGATGTCGCCGGTGCGCGCAGGCACCTCAAACGTTTCGTGCGCGCACCCGCGAAAAGCTACGTCGTACGAATTCATACAACGTACAGGGGACCTTAGCCAAGGCATAAGCGACCACATCGGCGCTAAAGCGCCGTGTGTCTGCTTATCCACCGCTTCGCGGTCCCCCTTCCCCTGAGGGGAAGGCTGCAGTTTGAGGGATTTTTGCATATATAGTTCGTATACGAATCAAAAGGAAGGAAGATTGCAAAATGAATGCAAGACAGAAAGCGGAGCGGACGGGGCTGCTTTTCCTCGCGCTGCTCCTGATTGGCGGTGCGGTGCTGATGTACCGCGGCAATGATGCGGTGGCGCTTGGCGCATCGCAGAAGGAAGGTATCTTGACGGCGGAGCAGGTGAAGATGGCATTCCATTCCGTGAGCGGCCGCCTCATCAAGGTGAACGTCACGGAAGGCGATGTCGTGAAGAAAGGCGACGTCGTCATGGAGATCGACGCGAAGGACACGGATCTCGCCATCAAGAAGACGAAGGCGCAGATCGCGCAGCTCGATGCGCAGATCGCGTCGACGTCCGGAGCGCAGGCCGTGAATTACCTGAAGGCTGACAACGACGAGACGCAGTCGTTCCGTCAGATCGACCAGCAGCGGGCGGCCGTCGCGAGCGCGCAGGCGACACTGCGGAATGCGCAGCTCGATTATGACCGCAAGGCGGCGCTCGTCGAGGCGGGCGCGATCGCGCAGTCGCAGCTCGATGATGCGACGATGACGCTCTCTGTCGCGTCGGCCGGCGTCGAGCAGCAGCAGCAACTTTTGGATAAACTCCTTGCTGGCGCGCAGGATACGGGCGCGACGGATGGCATCGCGCTGCCGACGATCGCACAGGAACGCGCGAGCGCGGCAAACATGAGCAATGACGTCGCGGCGCTCGAAAGCCAGCGCCAAGCGCTCGTCGTAGCGCTCGAAGAGCTCGAGACGCAGAAGGAACGTCTGACGCTACGCGCACCGGAAGACGGCAAGATCCTCAAGGTCCTCTCGAAAGAGGGCGAGATGGTCGCGGCCGGCACGCCGGTCGTGCTCCTCGAGAGCAACCGCAGCTACTATGACATCTACCTCTCGGAAGAACAGGCGGCCGGTCTCGCAGAAGGCGACGAAATCACGGGCGTGACCGTCGCGGGCAAAAAGGAAGTCAAGGGCACGATTCAATTACTGACGCAGGCGCCGGGCTTTGCCGACCTCAAGCAGTCGCGTGAAAAAGGCCAGGCCGACCTCTCGGCGTTCCAGGTTCGCATCTATATCGAACCGACCGATGGAGTCGTTCCGGGGATGACCATTGGAGTCAAGGATTTGTGAAGCAATCAAACTACGCCTCCCCCTCTGGGGGAGGTGGCCCCGAAGGGGTCGGAGAGGGTAACAGCTGATGTTGATTCTCTATCCTTTCGATAGAATCGAGAATCTCGTAACGGCGTGACCCTCTCCGCCTCGCATTCGCTCGGCACCTCCCCCAGAGGCAATGTCATTAAGTTAAGAGACAGCCCTCCTCCTCGGAGGAGGGACAGGGCCGGCAGGCCCAGGGAGGTGCGGCTTGTAGAGCAAAACAATCCACTCGTTGTCACACAGCGCCCGTGCGCGCACGCCGTTTGATATGTTACGACGTACGGCCACGGGGCCTGAGTGA
>OMWS01000079.1 GCA_900314825.1 uncultured Veillonellaceae bacterium
CTCATCGCGCTCGCCGTGTTCCTCAAGGTCACGGGTCGCAAGGGTTGGATGCTCTACGTGCCGATGGTCTTCATGTTCTGCGTCACGATGACGGCGCTCGCCATGAGCGTCTACGGCATCGTCACGAAGCTCGCGGCCGGCACGTTCGTCATCGGCATCGACGGCCTCCAGCTCGCCCTCGCCCTCGCGCTCATGACGCTCGCAATCCTCGTCGTCAAACACTGCGGCCGCGAGCTCCTCGGCAAAGAGGACGTCGCGATGGCAGAAGAATAATTTGACGGAAGAATAAATTTTCCTTTACAAGTTGCCTCTCTCGTGATATACTATCTTACGTTCTTGAGACACAGAACACGGAGAGGTGTCCGAGTGGTCGAAGGTGCTTGACTCGAAATCAAGTGTGGCGAATAACCACCGTGGGTTCGAATCCCACCCTCTCTGCCATTGAAATGTCAAAGGCTGTTGCTTTGCGCAACAGCCTTTTTTCGTAGAAAGAAACGAAGGGAGGATGCGCGATGGCACTCACAGCACCGACGCCGCCCACGCCGCCAACACCGCCGACGGTGCCGCAGGTCACGCTCGGCGGCGGGGGGACGGTCACGGAATCGAATGCGGACGGGACGCAGACGAGCGATCTTGAGGCGCAGGCGCGGGCCGCTGTAGCGCGCGGTGAAGGGCCGCTGTCGAAAACGACGACGGATGATGGCACGGGGGATGGTTCGGACGGTTCGACTGGCGCGAACGGGCAAGCAAGTGCGCAAAAGGCACAGAATGCGCCGTCGCAGCAGGCGAATCCGCAAACGTCGCAAGGAAACGGGGCGCAGGGAACGACGCAGGCCGTCACGGCGGACGGCGGGCAGGCGGAGGCGATCCTCGGGCAAGACGCCGACGCAAAGCAAGCAGAGCAAATGCAGGCGCTTGAAGAAGGACGTGCGCATCAGGAGTCTCTAGCGCTTGGTGGACATGGCGTGCTTTACATTGGCTTCAGCATTCTTGCCTTCATCGTGCTCGCGTTCTTTGCATTTCATTGGCTGAAGAATCGCCGGAACGAACGCGGTGCATTACGCTTTGGAGATTTTGCCGACGAAGGCGGCGATTGGCGCACGCATTCATCGGACCGTGAACGCTCGAACGATTCACAAGCGAATCGTGGAGAGGGAACGGAAAAAAATCTCCGAGGTCGCACGGCCGGCGAGATCCTCGGCGATATCGAGCGCGAGGAAGAGCGTCAGCTGGCCATCGCGCGGCAACGTGCCGTGGAATACAAACGCCAGCAAGCAAGAGAAGAAGCCGCGCGCGAGCGCCGCCGGCAAGAGCGCGAAGAAGCAGCGGCGCGGAAAGAGAAGGAGGCGCTGCGAGCGAAACAGGCGGAGCCCGTTGAGCGACCAGACAAAGCGGACAAGAACGATATGCCTCACTTCGATTTGCGAGCGTAACATCAATAGAAGCCTCTCCCTCTGGGAGAGGTGGCCCCGAAGGGGTCGGAGAGGGTACAAGGGTGTGAAGGCTGGGCAATACGGTCATATGTTTCGAAGCATCTCGTTGTAAGAACTGCTTCGAAATCGTGAGAATCGTGCTTTGCTATCGCACCCAAGTACCCTTTCCACCGCTTCGCGGTCCCCCTTCCCCTGAGGGGAAGGCTGCAGTTTGCATGATTGCTCGACATTCGCACTTGTTTATCCACAAATCTCTCCCGACTTCCTACCTTGATTTTTCCATGAAAAACGTTGATAATAGATACAGTTTTTGAAATCAAGCGAATCGGGGGAGGTCCCACGATATGAGAATTTTTTTGCGGCTGATGGCGGTGCTGCTGTTGCTCGCCTTTTGCGCCGTGCCGGGGCGGACGGAGGCGGCGGATTTGTCCACCATGGCCGAGGTCACGGGCGTGCGCGTCGGTGACGGCAGCGACAAGACGCGCATTGTCGTCGACGCCTCGAAGCCCGTGACGATCAAGACGATGACGCTATCGAATCCGACACGCGTCGTCGCTGATATCCAGGGCGCATGGCTTTCCCCGAAGGTAAAGAAAGAAACGTCCGTCGGCAGCCGCTTCGTCTCGAAAGTGCGCGTCGGCCAGTTCGACAAGAATACGGTGCGCGTCGTCGTCGAAACGAATGTCGGGAAAAATAATGTCAACGTGTTCACGCTGGCGGGCGGCCCGGTGCCGGGGCGCGTCGTGCTCGATTTCGGCAATGTGGGCCCGGACAGCAGCGGCGCGACAGTGAAATTGCCGGACGTGAAGACGCCGGAGACGAAACCGACAACGCAACCAGAAACAAAACCGACGACAACGCCGGAAACGAAGCCGGAGATGAAACCAGAAACGAAACCGGACAAGCCGACGACGAAGCCCGTGGAGCGTCACGATGAAACTCCCGTGAAGACGGACGAAGAAAAAACGGACACGGATCGCGAGATCGACGAGATCACGGGGCTGAAGGGGCGCGTCATCACGATTGACGCCGGCCATGGCGGAAGTGACGCGGGCGCGATCGGCCCAACGGGCGTGACGGAAAAGAGCGTGACGCTCAACATCGCCCTGCGCCTTCAGAAACTCCTCGAGGAGGAAGGTGCGACGGTCTACATGACGCGCACGAAGGATACGGAGGTCTCGCCAAAGGGCGCGAAAGCTTCGGATATCGAGGAACTCCAGGCGCGCTGCGATATTGCGAACCAGGCTGATTCCGATATTTTTGTCTCCATCCACAACGATTCGTTCACGAATGGCGCGGCGAAGGGGACGACAGGTTATTACTATGCGCGCGGCTCGGCAAAATCCCGCACGCTCGCTGATGACATCCGCAAGGCTGTCATCGACGAGCTCGGCACGGAAAGCCGCGGCACGCAGAGCTGCAATTTCTACGTCGTGAAGCACACGGACATGCCGGCGACGCTCGTCGAAGTCGCTTTCATCTCGAATCCGAGCGAGGAAAAGCTCCTCGCGAGTGACGAAGGTGCGCAAAAAGCGGCGCAAGGAATTGCAGATGGAATAGCAGATTACTTTGGATGATTTGTGTAGTTTGAGAAATTAAATCCGATTGTCTTACAAGGGATCACGAAAGGAACTCCTTATATATGCCAGATACCAAAATCCCCGACCACAAGACGGTTGCCGAACAGATCGATGCGTTGATGCAGGAGGACGAGGAAGCGCGCAAGAAGCAGCTGTATCGCCGGAAACTCCCCGCGGGCACGTCGCTCGCGGCGGCGCTCGACGCCATGACGAAGAGCGAGCTTGACGATATCCGCTACAACCTCAATGTGCAGGGCGCGAGCTCGCTGAAGAAGTCCGAGCTCATTGACGCGCTCGTGCCGGCCATCCTCGCGTTTTCCGAGCGATGGTTCCCGACCGTCATCGACGAAGAATATGCCGTGTTCGCGCATCTCATGGAGAAGGGCGGACGGTCTTCTGAGCTCCGTGATGACGATCTGCGTCTCGATTACCTGCGCGGCCTTGGCCTCGTCGCCTGCGGCACGGATGATGCAGGCAAGCTCGTCTGGATGCTGCCGGACGAGATTCAAAAAAAGTGGAAATCCATCGATTCTGGCACGTACAAGAGCCTTGTCGACCTCAATACGGAAGTCACGCGCCTCGCGTCTGGCCTCTTGTTCTACTATGGCTATCTGAACTTCGACCAGCTCTATGCGAAGGTCAGCGAGTACCTCGAGCCCGCGCAGCGCGAGCAGGTGTCGTTCCTAGATCTCGTCGGTATTTTGCTCAATGCGTCGTGTTGGAAGAAGACGCTCGTCGCGCTGCCGCATGGCGTGAAATATTACACGCTGATCGACGAGGAAGCGCTCCAGAACGAGCAGCTTCGTCGCAGCAATCTTGACTTTGCGCCGCTCTCCTACAGCCAGGTCTATGACGCGGGCGACGACAACTACATCGATGCGACGCCGGCGTATCAGGCGCTCGCGCAGTACATCATGAATGCGTACGGCTACGACGTGCTGAAAGCGGCGGATGTCGTCGGCGAGGTCTACATTCTCTTGCAAAACGGCCAGCCGATGGACAAGGCGTCGGACTACCTCGACGAGCTCGGCTTTTTCAAAGAGGACGCGAAAGCGCGCGAGCTCGTGCCGCTGCTCATTGCGTTCAACAACACGACGCACCTCTGGCCGCTCAAAGGCAACACGCCGGAGCGCCTCATGAATCATGAGGCAGAATCACGCGGGAACATCATCTCCTTCGCCGAAGCGCAAAAGAAACGCGCGAAGGTCGGCCGCAACGATCCCTGCCCATGCGGCAGCGGCAAGAAGTACAAAAATTGCTGCCTCAAGAAAGACGAGGATTGAGTTTTCATGCGACAAACCCATGGTTATCGCGAAAAAGGGAAGCAGTTCTTCATCGTGCTGCTTCCTATTTTTGTGACCCAGCTCGCCCTCATGGCGACGGGCTTCTTTGACACGATCATGGCCGGGCGGCTCAGCGAGCAGGACCTCGCGGGCGTCGCCATCGGCTCGAATCTCTTTTTTCCATTCTTCGGCGCATTCCTCGGCATCATCTCGGGACTTACGCCCGTGCTGTCGAATCTCTATGGTGCAGGGAAGCGTGACAAGATTGCTCCGATCACGCGGCAGGGCTTTTATTGGGCGCTGGCGCTCGCCGTGTTCCTCATCGTGTTTGGCGCGCTCTTCGCGCCGCTCGTGCTCGATGCGCTCGCGCTCGAGCCGCGTGTCGCGGAGATTGCACGTGGCTACCTCATCGCTATCGCCTGCGGCCTGCCGCCGATTTTCCTCGCAGGCGTGCTGCGCAATTTCATCGACGCGCACGGCAAGACGCAGCTGACGATGCACATCACGATGCTGACCGTGCCGTTCAACATCCTCTTCAACTACATCTTCATGTACGGTGCGTTCGGCGTGCCCGCGTTCGGCGGTGTCGGCGCCGGCATCGGCTCGGCGTTCGCGTTCCTCGGCAACCTCGTGCTGAACATCATCGCCGTCTCGCGCCTTTCGCCGTTCCGCGATTATCACTTGTTTTCGCATTTTCCACGCCTCGATTTCCACGAGTGGCGAAAGCAGCTCGGCCTTGGCATCCCGATTGGTGCGACGATGTTTTGCGAGCAGAGCATTTTTGGTGCCGTCGCGCTCTTCATGACGGTTTACGGCACGACGGTCGTCGCCGCGCATCAGGCCGCGATGAATTTCACGACGATGATCTACATGATCCCGCTCTCGGTCAGCATGGCGCTGACGATCCTCGTCGGTTACGAGACAGGCGCGAAACGGCTCAAGGACGCGGCGGAATACACGCGCCTCGCGCGCGTGTTGACGTTTGCCTTCGAAGGCAGCGTGGCCGTCTGCTGCCTGCTGCTGCGCGATGAGATCGCCGGCATCTACACGCGCGATGCGGATGTGCATGCGCTTCTCATCGTATTCCTCTTTTACGCCGTCTTCATGCAGTTTGCCGACAGCCTGAACGCGCCGCTTCAAGGGGCGCTCAGAGGCTACAAGGACGTGCGCGTGACGTTCTACCTCGCGATCCTCTCGTACTGGGTCATCGGCTTGCCATGTGGCCACCTCGTAGCGACGATGGGCGGCCTCGGCCCTTACGGCTACTGGATCGGGCTCATCGTCGGCATCTTCGTTGGCGCCGTGTGTTTGCATTTGCGATTGCGGAGAGTGCAGAAGAAAATGATGAAGATAGAGTTGTGACGAAAGATTGCCGAACGTTGCTTGACGGGCAGCCTCTCCCCCAGGGAGAGGACAGGCGCGGAGCGAAGCGCAGCGCCAGGAGAGGGTCGCTTGCACGGCCTTTGAATTCGTAGATCATTTGATGTCGCCGGTGCGCGCAGGCACTCGTAACATTTTATGCGCGCACCCGCGAAAAGCTACGACGTACGAATTCATACAACGTACAGGGGACCCTTAGCCAAGGCATAAGCGACCACATCGGCGCTAAAGCGCCGTGTGTCTGCTTATCCACCGCTGACGCGGTCCCCCTTCCCCTGAGGGGAAGGCTTTCCATACATAGCAAAAAGCCCTCGCTTCTTTTGAAGCGAGGGCTTTTATTCATTCCAACGGAATTATTTGAGCGCGTTGACTTTGCGAGCCAGACGGGACTTTTTGCGGGCTGCGCAGTTCTTGTGATACACATGGTTCGCAGCCGCCTGGTCGATCGTCTTGCAAGCGAGGTTCAGGAGGGATTTCGCCTCTTCAGCGTTTCCAGCCTCAACCGCATCGAGGACGCGACGGGAAGCCGTGCGGACACGGGATTTCTCAGCGGCGTTCTTTGCATGGCGCTTGGCGTCGGATTTCACACTCAGGATCGATGCTTTGATGTTCGGCAAGTATTTCACCCCCTTGACGTTATGTTACCTAAGCATTCTAGCATGAGTGAAATGAAAAATCAACCGTTTTTGCGGGTTTTTTCACGGGATATTGCGACAGCGCGCCGCATGATGATATAATGGCGGAAACAGAACGTACAGCGAAAGGAACACTATGGACAATCAGCATATCCGCAATTTTTCCATCATCGCGCACATCGACCACGGCAAGTCGACGCTCGCCGACCGGCTCATCGAGAGTACGGGCACGCTCACGAAGCGCGAGATGGAGGCGCAGGTGCTCGACAACATGGACATCGAGCGCGAGCGCGGCATCACGATCAAGTCGCAGACCGTGCGGCTGAAGTATACGGCCTCGGATGGCGAAGAATATGAGCTCAACCTCATCGACACGCCGGGTCACGTCGATTTCACGTATGAAGTCTCGCGCAGCCTCGCGGCCTGCGAGGGCGCGCTGCTCGTCGTCGATGCGGCGCAGGGCGTCGAGGCGCAGACGCTTGCGAACGTCTATATGGCGCTCGAGAACGACCTCGAGATCATCCCCGTCATCAACAAGATCGACCTGCCGAGCGCCGACCCCGAGCGCGTGAAAAAAGAAATCGAGGACGCGATCGGCCTCGACACGTCGAACGCCATCGAATGCTCGGCGAAAACGGGGCAGGGCATCGACGAAATTTTGGAATCCATCGTCACGTACATCCCCGCGCCCGAGGGCGACGAGAACGCGCCGCTCCAGGCGTTGATCTTCGACTCGTATTTTGACTCTTACAAAGGCGTCATCGCGCACATCCGCGTCAAGGAAGGCCACATCAAAAAAGGCATGCGCCTGAAGATGATGGCGACGGGCAAGACATTCGAGGTCACGGATGTCGGCTGCTTCCGCCCGCAGATGGTCGACACCGGCCGCCTCGACAACGGCGAGGTCGGCTTCATCGCGGGCTCGCTGAAGGACGTGCGCGACGTGCGTGTCGGCGACACGGTCACGACGGTCGAAAAAGGCGCAGCCGAGCCGCTGCCCGGCTACCGTGGCGTCACGCCGATGGTCTACTGCGGCATGTATCCAGCGGAAAGCGCGGACTACGATAACCTGAAGGACGCGCTCGAAAAAATGCAGATCAACGACGCGGCGCTCGTCTTCGAGCCTGAGACATCGACGGCGCTCGGCTTCGGCTTCCGCTGCGGCTTCCTCGGCCTGCTGCACATGGACGTCATCCAGGAGCGGCTCGAGCGCGAATATCATCTGAAGCTCATCACGACGGCGCCAAGCGTCATTTATCATGTCTACAAGACGGACGGCACGATGATCGAAGTCAGCAACCCCTCGGACTTGCCGCCGCAGACGGAGATCGAGCACATGGAAGAGCCGTACGTCAAGGCGACGGTCATCGTGCCGAACGATTACGTTGGCGCGGTCATGGAGATTTCGCAGGACAAGCGCGGCGAATTCCAGGGCATGGACTACCTCGACACGAACCGCGTCATGATCACGTACCACATTCCTTTGAATGAGATCATCTTCGACTACTTCGACCGCCTGAAATCCGCGACGCGTGGCTATGCCTCACTTGACTACGAGCTCGCGGATTATAAAGAATCGAAGCTTGTCAAGGTCGATATCCTGCTCAACGGCGACCCCGTCGACGCGCTCTCGACCATCGTACACAAAGACCGCGCGACGAGCCGCGGCCGTCAGCTCGCAGCGAAGCTCAAAGAGCTCATCCCGCAGCAGATGTTCGAGATTCCAATCCAGGCCGCAATCGGGTCGAAAGTCATCGCCCGCGAAAACGTCCGCGCCCACCGCAAAGACGTCCTCGCGAAATGCTACGGCGGCGACATCAGCCGCAAGCGCAAGCTGCTCGAAAAACAAAAAGAAGGCAAAAAACGCATGAAAGCCGTCGGCAGCGTGGACGTGCCGCAGGAAGCGTTCATGGCGATCCTCAAAATTGATTGATCATATGAAACAACAAAAACCAGAATCATGGGGCGTGTATCTTCACGTCCCTTTTTGCAAGCAAAAATGTTTTTACTGCGACTTTCCTTCTTATGCAGGGAAAGAAAAATTTGAAGAGGCGTATATTCACGCGCTGATCAAAGAAATCCAAACCGAAGGCGCGCGTTATGTGAAGCAGTGGGGAGAGCCTGCCACCATCTACATCGGCGGCGGGACACCGAGCGTGCTGCCGTGCGAATTATTGGAACGACTGTTCGAGACCGTTGGCGGAATCTTCCTGTTGCGACCCCAACATATACAGCAGCCTCTCCCTCAGGGAGAGGTGGCGCGCGAAGCGCGACGGAGCGGGTCCCTTGTAGGGCGAAACAATTTGCACGCTGTAACGTTTCGCGGGTGCGCGCACGAAAAGGATGCTCGGGTACGTGCGCGCACCGGCGACATCAAATGCTGTGCGGACGCAAAGGACGTGCAAGCGACCCTTTCCTGGCGCTGCCGCGCCTGTCCTTCCCCTGAGGGGAAGGCTTTGAGTGCTTGCGAATTCACGATGGAGTGCAACCCCGGCACCATCAACGCAGAAAAGTTGTCGCTGATGAAACGATACGGCGTCAACCGCCTCTCCTTCGGCATCCAGACGTTCCACGACGACCTTCTCAAAAAAATCGGCCGCATCCATTCGTCAGAAGAAGCTCGTGAAGCAATTGAACTCGCACGTTCGGTGGGCTTCGACAACATCAGCCTCGACCTCATGTACGGCCTGCCGGGCGAGACGCTTGCCATGTTGCAAGAAGACATTGACGAGGCACTCGCACTCCACCCCGACCATATCAGCATCTATGGCCTGCAGCTCGAAGATCACACCGCGTTCTGGAAAATGAACGAACTGGGGAAATTAAATCTTCCCGACGATGACACGACGGAAGCGATGTACGACCTCATGACGACGGCGCTGCCTGCGTATGGCTATGCACGCTATGAGATCTCGAACTTCGCAAAGCCCGGCTACGAAAGCCGTCATAATCTCGGCTATTGGCAAGACCAGCCGTATCTCGGCCTCGGCGCGGCCGCGCATTCGTACCTCGGCGGCGTTCGCTACGAAAACACGAAGGACATCGAAGAATATATTTGTTCCATGGAACGAGGAACATCGCCGCGCGCGCAGGAAGAACCCGCGACGCGGGCAATCCAGATGGAAGAGTTCGCGTTCCTCGCGCTGCGCACGGCGCGCGGCATCGACAAGGCGGCGTTCGCTGAACGATTTGGCGTGCCGCTCGCGTCTGTTTATTCGGAAACCATCAAACGCATGCAACAAAAAGGACTCCTCGAAGAAACCGAGGAGTCCGTATACCTCACGCCGCTTGGCATGAAGTATGGAAATTACGTCTTTGAAGCCTTCTTGCTCTGAAAATAATGGAGCGGGAGCTTTTTCTCGAACCACGCGATGATGTGGTCTGACAGCGGCGTCAAGAGCATCCAGCTCAGTACGACGCAGGCGATCGAGCCCGCGCCGACGACGATGTCCGTCATCCAGTGTGCGCCGCTCATCATGCGCGGCAAAGAGAAGACGAGAGCGACGGCAATGGCAGCCGCCGCTGTTTTTTTGCCGAAATAGCGCAGCATGAACATCGCGAAGATGAGGAGCATCATGCCGTGATCGCCCGGGAAGCTCACGCCGGAAAAATCCTTCGACGGCCAGCCCGTGAGCTCGGACACGCGGAGCGCCGGCACGCCTTGTTCGATGAAAAATTTCGTCGGGCTCGGCCGCTCGAAATGCATGAGCATGTCGCACTGCTTCGCGAGCACGACGGCGACTATCATGCAAAGGCCCATGGCGAACATCCATCGTCGCCCTTGCGCATCCGCCTTGCGGAAGTGGTAGAGGAAGATCGCGAGCATGCAGAGGAACGCGACGGCATCGAATGGTCGCAGGTTCGTAAACGCGACGAAGTAACAAAAGGCTTCGCTCGATGCAATCATGTCTTGGAACGTGAAGAACACGCCGTCATCGAGCGGCTGCCAGAAGCCGTGCGCGGGCAAGCAGAGCCAGCTCAAAAACATCGCGGCACCGAGTGCGTTGCAGCACACGAGCGCCGCCCATCGCTTTGCAGTCAAAGAGGTCACCTCGAAAAATTTACAAAAATTTTACATTTCGATGCGGTTCATTATATGGCCGGAAATGGCAAAATGCAAGAGCGGGCGCGGAAATAGTTGCCCTGCGGCAGGGAATAAGGTAGAATACAGGAAGAAAGTGTTGCAGGGGAGGCAGTCGTATGTTCGGCGAGGCATTTGAAGGCGAAATCGAAGCGGGAAGGCTGGATTACAAGCGCTCCCTCGAGACGACAAAGCCGAAAAGCTGGCTCAAAAAGCCGGGCATAGTGCCGCTTCCGCCCATTTCAAAGTCGTTGCCGTCGTTGAGCTCCATAAGCTGGTCGGTCATATTCTTTATCTCTTCGTCGGAGATGCCCAGCATCTTCTTGAAATCCTATTACATACTTATCCTCACTCAATAACTTTTGGATATCACCAATTAACTGATACTCTCCATTATTAGTATAAGTAAAGGTATAATCAGGCTTCAAATAAACAGGTACATTACTATCAAACAAGATTGAAAATGGACATTCTAAGTTTGAATATTTTGCAATAGGTCCTTTGTCACGAAGGTTATTTCCACCGCGACTTAATAATTTTTGCTCCCAATCACGACTCATATCCTTAAATCCATTCAAATCTACGTTAGGTTTATTACCGCGTTGAGAATTAATTTTCTTCTCAAAATCAGCAAGATTCCCATTAAGATTCTTAACAAAAAGATATACCTTTTGCACTTGTTCTGGATCCAAGTAATTAGTAGGATCTTCAAACTTACCGTCTCTATACCAATTTAT
>OMWS01000081.1 GCA_900314825.1 uncultured Veillonellaceae bacterium
AAAATCGAGTAGGAGGGATTTCTGAGTAGAAATCCCGACCTCTCACACCACCGTGCGTACCGTTCGGTACACGGCGGTTCCTTAGTTTTCACTTACTTGCCGGTAATAGCTCGTCATGGTGATATAGCCAAGGCGGGCTATTTCTTTGTTTGTTAGGATGGAGTTCAGCATGAGTGCTGCTCTCCACACGCCCTTTCGGCAGTTCGCCAGTTCGTGCACCTTCCATTCGGGCACGTTGTACTGTCGTATCATCCGGTATCTCGTCCGGATTTTCTTCCACTGCTTCCAGTAGATTGCGCGAATCTTCCGTCGGAGCCATTCGTCTGTGCTCTTGAGCGTCTGCCGCATATCCGCCAGCTTGAAGTAGTTCACCCAGCCTTTCACGAATCGTTTCAGGAGGAGCGGACGGTCTTCGTTGCTTGTCGCTTTCCGTCGGTTCAGAATCTCCCGCAGGCGGTTCTTCATCTTCGTCAGCGATTTCGCGTGCACCTTGAAGCGGCATTCTCCGTTCTTGCGGTAGAAGCCGTAGCCAAGGTATTTCACGTAGCGGATGTGCGCCACATGCGTCTTTTCCCGATTCACTTTCAGGAAGAGCTTCCCTTCGATGTAGCGGGTGATGCTTTCTAGGGTGCGCTGCGCGCTCCGTCTGCTCTTGCAGAGGATCATGCAGTCGTCGGCATAGCGGACGAATTTGTGTCCGCGCCGTTCGAGTTCCTTGTCAAGCTCGTTGAGCATGATGTTGCTCAAAAGAGGGCTCAGCGGCCCTCCCTGCGGTACGCCCTTTTCGCTCTTTTCAAATACGCCTCTGCGGATGACTCCGGCATTCAGGTATTTGTGGATGAGAGAGACAAGCTTGCCGTCTTTCACGGTTCTGGAGAGGACTTCGATGAGTTTGCTCTGGCAGACGTTGTCGAAGAACTTTTCCAAATCCATGTCAACGACGTAGACATAGCCTTTGTCGGCGTATGCCTTGCATTGTTTCAGGGCGTCGTGGGCTCCGCGCTTCGGACGGAACCCGAAGCTGCTGTCTGAGAATTGCGGCTCGTAGATGGACATGAGGACTTGGGCGATGGCCTGTTGTATCATGCGGTCAACGACGGTCGGGATTCCCAGCTTGCGGAATTTTCCCTTTTCTTCTTTGGGGATTTCCACCCTGCGGACGGGGTTCGGCTGATATTTGCCGTCCCGTATCTGCATCAGGAGTTCCAAGCGGCGCTCTTTCAGATACGGTAGAAGTTCCTCTACGCTCATCCGATCGACGCCGCTTGTCCCTCGGTTGGCTTTGACCTTTCGGTACGCGGCATTGAGATTGTCACGCGCCAACACGTGTCTGAGCAGACTGTCCGCTGGCAAGTTCGCGATGATGTCGTTGTGTTCAGCAATCCGCACATGGGCAGACGCTTCCGCTTGCTCTCCCCGTTCCGCGGGTACCTTCGGCGGACAGCCTTCGATATGAAGTTTTCTGTCTTTGGTTCCATGCTTGGTTGCATTCATTGACTGACATCTCCTAAGGTTCAGCCCTTCCCCGACAGTCTATAGCCTGCGGGTACTATGGCCTCGGCTGACTCCTTGCGATAAATCTTATTTCAACCACGACCGCCAAATTTATGGCGTTGGCCGTGTCCGCAAGGCCTCCCCGGGTAAGAACGCGCTCTTTCTCTCCATGTGCCTGCCGTATTTACTTCCGGATGTTCCGAGTAGCTTTAGGACTTCAGCTTGTTTGGCAGCCTTATCCACATCCGTCAGCCTCATACGATTCCTGTTCGTCAGGCCGGAGGGTTGCCTACACCTTCCTTCAGATTCCACCTCACGATGGACACCCTTGGTGTTCGGCTATGGCTTTCCCGCTACTGGGGCAGCCTAGGGACTTTCACCCATGAGAACGCGCCCATGCCGGGCGCACCAAAAAATGTTTCATGTTCTGCTCGACGGTGTGGGGCGGGACGCGGTGGGAGACGGAGTCTTTGACCTGGTCGAAGGAGACGAGGCCCGTGAGGTGCGTGATGGCGCCGAGGGCGACGATATTCGCGAAGAGGGGCTTGCCGACTTCTTCGATGGCGAGTTTCGTGATCGGCACGCGGACGGTGTGCGGGAACTTCGGCGGCTCGGGCACGAGCTCCTCATCGAGGACGAGGATGCCATTGGGATTCAAATCCGTGACGTATTTGTCTGCCGCTTTCTGCGTCATGGCGAGCACGATGTCCGGCACTTCGACGTGCGGATGATAGATCGTCTCGTCGTCGATGATGACTTCGGCTTTCGACGCGCCGCCGCGCGCTTCAGGACCGTACGACTGCGACTGCACGGCCTCTTTGCCTTCGGCGACGGCCGCCTCGGCGAAGATGATGGCCGCCGTGATGACGCCCTGGCCGCCGGAGCCGGAGAATCTGAGCTGCTTCCTCATTTCTTTGCACCTCCTGCGCGTTCGATGACTTCATCATAGGCCGTATCATAGTCCTCAGCAGGAGCGCTGTAGAACACGCCGATCGGGAACTTTTCGCCGGTCTTCTTGTCGTCCGGCAGCTTGTCCCACGCGGCTTTCATGACGGCGTTGTCGCGCATCCATTTCAGCATGTTCGCGGGCGAGCCCATCTTGTTCTTGCGGCCGTAGGCCGTCGGGCACTGGACGCAGGCTTCGATGAAGGAAAAGCCTTTGTTGTCGAGGCCACCGGCGATCATGTCGACGAGGTGGTTCACGTGGAAGGCCGTCGAGCGGGCGACGTACGTCGCGCCCGCGGCCTCGGCGAGCTTGCACGCGTCGAACGTGCGATCGACGGAGCCGTACGGCGCCGTCGTGGCTTTCTTGCCGAGCGGCGTCATCGGCGACGCCTGACCGCCCGTCATGCCGTAGATTTCATTGTTGAAAAGGACGACCGTGAGATCGACGTTGCGGCGGCAGCCGTGGATGAAATGATTGCCGCCGATGGCCGTGCAGTCGCCGTCGCCCGTGATGACGATGACGTTGAGGTCCGGGTTCGCGAGCTTGATGCCCGTCGCGAAAGGAATCGCGCGGCCGTGCGCCGTGTGGAGCGTGTCAAAGTCCATGTAGCCCGACGCGCGTGACGAGCAGCCGATGCCGGAGACGATGACCGTGTTGTCCTGCGAGAGACCTTTTTTCTCGATGGCCTGCACGATGGCTTTCATGGCGATGCCGTTGCCGCAGCCGGGGCACCAGAGGTGCGGGAGGCGGTTCTGGCGGAAATATTTTTCGTAGCTTCTTTCCATTTCGTATGCCTCCTTTTACTTGTGCGCGGCGACGAGGTCGTCGATCGCCTGCTCGATCTCGTGCGGCTCGAAGGCCTGCATGTTGTACTTGCCGCAGAGCTCGACGGGGCAGGCGCCAGCGGCCGCGCGGCGGACTTCGCCGACGAGCTGGCCATAGTTCATCTCGGCGACGAGAAGGCCTTTCATCTTGCCCGCGAGTTCCGCGACGACCTTGTCCGCGAACGGCCAGATCGTGATGAGGCGCACGAGGCCGACTTTCAGGCCTTTCGCGCGGGCGGCGCGGACGGCCTCGTATGCCGTGCGCGCCGTGCCGCCATAGGCGAGGACGGCGTACTCGGCATCATCCATGAATGCGGTCTCCGTGTGGATGATCTCTTCGCCCGCGCGTGCGATTTTTTCATGCAGGCGGCGGATGGAGTCTTCCGTGATCTTCGGGCTGCCGACGGGGAAGCCCGTCTCGTCGTGGAGGAGACCGGTCACATGGATGTGATAGCCCTGGCCGAAGTCGGCGACGTTCGGCACGAGGTCTTCGTCCGGCGTGTAGGGCTGGTAGCCTTCGGCGCGTGTGCATTTCGGCTTGCGGCGCGGATAGACGTCGACGCTCTCCGGCAAGACCACTTTTTCACGCAGATGGCCGACGACTTCGTCCATGAGCAGGATGACGGGCGTGCGGAAGCGCTCGGCGTAGTTCACGGCCATGACGGTCACGTCGTACGTCTCGCGGACGCTCCACGGCGCGAGCGCGATGATCGGATGATCGCCGTGCGTGCCCCAGCGTGCCTGCATGACGTCGGCCTGCGACGGCGCCGTCGGCTGGCCGGTCGACGGGCCGACGCGCTGGACGTTGACGAGGACGCACGGGATCTCGGCGCAGGCCGCGTAGCCGATGAGCTCCTGTTTCAGCGAGAAGCCCGGGCCGCTCGTCGCGTCCATGACTTTCGAGCCCGCGAGCGACGCGCCGAGGATCGCGCCCATCGAGCCGATCTCGTCTTCCATCTGCACGAACTTGCCGCCGTGCCGCGGCAGGAGCTTCGCCATCGTCTCGGCGATCTCCGTCGACGGCGTGATCGGGTAGCCCGCGAAGAAATTGACGCCCGCGGCGATCGCGCCCTCGGCGCACGCCTCGTTGCCCTGCATGAGCCTTGCTTTCGCTGTCATACTGCCGCCTCCTTTTTGTCCATGAAGATTGCGTAGTCCGGGCAGCGCAGCTCGCACTGGCCGCAGGCGATGCACGCTTCGCCGTTCACGACGTGCACCTTGCCGAGCTCATCGAGCGCGAGCACCTGCTTCGGGCAGAAGGCGACACAGATGCCGCAGCCCTTGCACCGGGCCATCTTGATGGTGATGTCCGATTTCATACGGGTCCCTCCTAAAACTATACACAAGAAGTTTGAGAGCTATATGATTTTTGTATGCCTCATATGATATACTGGCGATACTTTTTACATCATAGCAGAATAGAAAAGAAAAATCTACCGCTTTGTGTAAATCTGTAAGATGTATACAAGGAAACAAGATGCGTGCGCACGGACGATGAAATGCGACGAAAATTGAATGAAGGTAAAGAAAAAATCCATGTGCGATGATTGCGCATCACACATGGATGGATTATACTAAGAAGGAAGCAGCTACCAAGCGGTGGCGGTTGGCGTTTTGCGCCTCGCAGAAAGGTCGAAATACCTGAAAGCGAGGTGATTCGGATGGGCGAGACGATTGTGGTCTTGTTCCTGATGCTCTGCATCCTCATCGTGCTGAGAAAGCAATAACCGCCCGGGCTACCAAACTGAGGCGGTTCACGTCGTTATGATATAACCAACAAGGCGAGGCGAGCCAACCGCCATCCGTAGCTGCTTTTCTTACGTTCATTATAAAACAGCCTCTTGATTTTTTCAAGAGGCTGTTTTCTTTTCATTCATCCTTCAAGTACTGCGACGGGTCGAGGCTGAGCTCGTGGACGAAGTGGCGGAGCTCGTTGTCGGCGATGACCATCTGGATGAGCTTCGCGCCCTTCGGCTCGGCGGCGAGGTCGATGGTCTGCGCGTCCTTGAAGATTTTGCCTTCGAGGTTCGCGAAGACGACGATCGTCGGCGCTTCCGTCTTGCCGAACTCGCATTTTTTCACGATGGCGTAGCCGTAGTCCGTCTTGAGGATCGTGCCAACCGGATAGATCGCGACGTTATTGAAGAAAAGATCAAGGAGGTCGGGATCAAACTGGCCGACGTTCACGTTTTTCATGATGTTGTACGCGACGTTCGGCGTGTACGCTTTCTTGTACGGGCGCTCGCTCGTCAGCGCGTCGTAGACGTCGGCGATGGCGACGATCTTTGCGAAGCGGTGGATGCGCTCGCCCGTGAGGCCGGCCGGATAGCCGCGCCCGTCGATGTGCTCGTGGTGCTCGCGCGCGATCGTCGCCAAGAGGCTCGTCGACGGCAGCTCGTGATCCATGGCGTGGATGTGCTCGGCGCCGCGCTCCGGGTGGCCTTTGATGATGGCAAATTCCTCGTCACTCAGGCGTGACGTCTTCGTGAGGATTTTCGCCGGCACTTCGATCTTTCCGAGGTCGTGGAGCAGCGCGCCGAGTGTCAGGATGCCCATGTCCTTGCGCGTGTAGCGGCAGAGCATGCCGAGCATGGCCGAGAGGATCGCGACGTTGACGCTGTGCGCGAACGTATACGTGTCGTGCAGGCGGATGTCCGTGAGCTGCACGAGGTTCTCCTTGCGCTGGATGATGTCGAGGATGATGTTGTCCGAGACCTTCTCCATCGCTTTCGCGTCGAGGCGCCCCTCCTCTTCGACGTCTTGGAACGCCTGGTAGACGTGCTGGATGGCATCGATGCGCGTCGTCTCCTGCACGACGTCCTCCGGCGGCTTCAGCTGGAAGCGCGGGTCCGCGCTCGTGACGTTCACCGTCGGGATGCCGATTTTCTTCAGCTGGTGGATGTACTCCGGCGTGATGGCGCTGCCCTTCACGAGGTAGCTGCCGCCGTGATGATTGTAGATGCTCTGGGCGACGATCATGCCCTTTTTCAGATTCTTGACGGGTAAGCGCAGCATAGTTTGTGTCCTTCTATGATGATGAATGATGCTGGATTTTTCAGATAATAATTCTATCATCAACTATAGCACAAATGGGAAAATAAAGCTACCATACAATTGTGACTTCGTGGTATACTAAAGAACAAATCGGAATGCGAACTACATGCCTCCCACTCTGGGGGAGGTGCCGAGCGGATGCGAGGCGGATAAGCAGACGCACGGCGCTTTAGCGCCGATGCGGTCGCTTATGCAGCTTGCTGCAGAGGGTAACGTATGAAGAAGTTTTGTATTCCTCTCGAAAGGAATGTGAATATCGTCACGGCGTTACCCTCTCCGACCCCTGCGGGGCCACCTCCCCCAGAGGGGGAGGCTTTGGGAGTGTGATATCATATGACAACCTTGCAAGATACGCCGCGCGCGTCGCGGCTGCATATCGGCCTCTTTGGCAGGCGCAACAGCGGCAAGTCGAGCCTGCTCAATGCGCTCATCGGGCAATCGCTCGCCGTCGTCTCGGAAAAGCCGGGCACGACGACCGACCCTGTCTACAAGTCGATGGAGATCGCCGGCATCGGCCCCGTCGTCTTCATCGATACGGCGGGCTTCGACGATGACGAGGCGGAGCTCGGCGCGGCGCGCGTGCAGCAGACGGAGCGGGCGGCGGCCGAGACAGACATCGCGCTCGTCTTGTTCCAGCCGGTGGGCGATGACGACGCGGAAGAGCTCGCGTGGGTGCACCGCTTCCAGAAAGAGGGCAAGCCCGTGCTCGCCGTCGTGTCGCAGGCTGATACGCTGAAAGATGAAGGCCACGCGCGCAAAGCAGCCATCCTCCAGGCGACGGGCTGCATGACGCTCGCCGTCAGCGCGAAGGCGAAAAGCGGCCTCGAAGCGGTGCGCCGCGAGATCGCGCGGCTGCTGCCGGCCGACTACCAGCTGCGCTCCATCACGGGCGACCTCGTGCAGGCGGACACGAATGCCGTCGTGCTGCTCGTCATGCCGCAAGACATCCAGGCGCCGAAAGGCCGCCTCATCCTGCCGCAAGTGCAGACGCTCCGCGAACTCCTCGACAAGCACGCGCTCGTCATGAGCTGCACGACGGACTGCATTGACGCGGCGCTCGCGGCGATGACGGAGCCGCCAAGCCTCATCATCACGGACTCGCAGGCCTTTCGCATCGTCGCGGCGAAAAAGCCGGACGCCTCGAAGCTCACGTCGTTCTCCGCGCTCTTTGCCGCGCTCAAAGGCGACATCGACTACTTCCTGGAAGGCGCGCACAAGCTCGCCGCCCTCGCCGAGGCCGCGCGGGCTCGCCGCACGGCCGATGATGACGCGCCGGATGTCGCGAGCGCGTTCGGCGCGGACGCAGGCGCGAGCAAAACGAAACCTTTGAACGTCCTCATCGCCGAAGCCTGCACGCACAAGCCGCTCGACGGCGACATCGGCCGCATCAAGATCCCGCGGATGCTCAAGAAAGCGTTCGGCGAAGATGGCGTCGTGACGAAGACGGTCAGCGGCAAAGATTTCCCCGAAGACCTTACGCCCTACGATTTCATCATCCACTGCGGCAGCTGCATGTTCAATCGCAGCTACGTCCTCTATCGTGCGAACGAAGCGAAAGCCGCCCACGTCCCCATGACAAACTACGGCCTCGCCATCGCCGCGATGATCGGGATTCTCGATGAGATTTCGCTGCCGGGCGAACTGGCCTGCTAATTACGCCTCCCCCTTTGGGGGAGGTGCCCCGAAGGGGCGGATAAGCAGACGCACGACGCTTTAGCGTCGATGCGGTCGCTTATGCCGCTTGCGGCTGAGGGTAGCGCATGGACAAATTCTGTATTCTTATCGAAAAGGATACGAATTGCAAACAATGTTACCCTCTCCGACCTCCCTGACGGGAGGCCACCTCCCCCAGAGGGGGAGGCGCAGTTTGATTGATTATTAGAGGTGAACACCATATGAAGACAACACGCATCCTCACAGCCATCCCTCTCGCTCTCGCGCTCCTCGTTACACCTTGTGCAACGCCATGCACGCCCATCGCTGCGGCTGCCGAGGCCGCGCCGGATGTGGACACGGGGTGGTACTGGCTCTCATCCAATGCGAAGTACAGCAATTTCTTTGACCCGTCCTCCGTCAAGGCGACGGGGCTCATCGAGACGGCGCATGGCAAAGTTGCGACGGAGATCGAGGCCTACATCAAGACGGGCTACAGCTACGGCGGCGCGCAGGAGACCATTACGGCCTATGGCATCAAAGATGTCATCCCGAACCCCGCGCAGCTCGCCTACAGCGTCGCGCTCGTGAAAGTCAACCCGCAGAACCGCACGTTCCAATACATCAAGGAGGATCTTTACAACGCACAGAATCAGGTCCTCTGGGCGCGCGCGGAGGGCGATGGTAAGGAAAAGGAAATCAACTCGGAATCGTTTGACGAAAAATTCTACACAAACATCGTCGATTGCGTCTTCGGTCAGGGCGAGACAGCGCGCGCCGAGGCGGAAGACCGCTGGCTCGACCTCTACACGAGCGAGATCGACGGACTGACGACGACAGCCATCGCTGACACCTCGACGATGCGTATGAAAGGCGACAACCTGTTCTTCTGGGAATGGGACACCGTGAAAGACGCGGCTGGCAATACACTTGAAATCAAATTTTTGAAAAAAGCCGTGAACCTGCCAAACGGCACGGAAGCCATTGTCAGCGCCGAATACTGGAGCGGCCAGACCGGCTGGCAGACGCTCGAAGACGACCTCGACGGCGCATACCGCTACATCAAAGCCGGCACCCCCCAAGCCCAAGGCGTCCGCGTGCTCCGCAACTACGCGCATACGCATGAGAAATGGGTCAACCGGTACAGCATCAACTGAGAGGTATCTACGCCTCCCCCTCTGGGGGAGGTGCCGAGCGAATGCGAGACGGATAAGCAGACGCACGGCGCTTTAGCGCCGATGCGGTCGCTTATGCAGCTTGCTGCGGAGGGTAGCGTATGAAGAATTCTGTATTCCTATCGAAAGGAATGCGAATCTAGTTACTGCGTTACCCTCTCCGACCCCTTCGGGGCCACCTCCCCCAAAGGGGGAGGCAGGGTTCGCAATTTTTGACACGATATAACGCCTATACTATAATAGAAGCATCATTTTTTGACTTTTGGAGAGTGAAGAACCCATGCTGGACATGAAATTCGTGCGTGACCATCTGGATGAGGTCCGCCAGATGCTCAAGAACCGCTGCAACCCGTTGAACCTCGATGATTTCGAGGGCCTCGACAAGCGCCGCCGTGAGCTCCTACAGGAGACGGAGACGCTGAAGAGCGAGCGCAACGCGGTCTCGAAAGAGATCAGCCAGATGAAGAAGAACAAGGAAGACGCGACGCAGCGCATCGCGGACATGCGTGCCGTCGGCGAGAAGATCGCCGCGCTCGACAAAGACCTCAAGGACGTCGAAGCCGAGCTCCGCGACATCATGCTGCACATCCCGAACATGCCGCGCGAAGACGTGCCGATCGGCAAGGACGACACGGAGAACCCGGAAGTCCGTCGCTGGGGCGAGCCGCGGCAGTTCGACTTCGAGCCGAAAGCGCATTGGGACATTGGAACGGATCTTGACATCCTCGATGCCGACCGCGCGGCGAAGGTCGCGGCGGCCCGCTTCACGTTCTACAAAGGCCTCGGCGCCCGCCTCGAGCGCGCCTGCATCGCCTTCATGATGGACCTCCATGCGAATAAGCACGGCTACACGGAAATGCTTGCGCCGTACATCGTGAACCGCGACAGCATGATCGGCACGGGCCAGCTGCCGAAATTCGCCGAAGATATGTACAAGCTCGAAGGCATGGACTACTACCTCGTGCCGACGGCCGAAGTCCCGATGACGAACTACCATCGCGACGAAATCCTTGATGGCGAGCAGCTTCCGGAATACTACAGCTGCTACACGGCCTGCTTCCGTGCCGAAGCGGGCAGCGCCGGCCGTGACACGCGCGGCCTCATCCGCCAGCATCAGTTCAATAAAGTGGAAATGATCAAATTCTGCACGCCGGAGACGAGCTGGCACGAGCTCGACACGATGGTCGAGGCCGCCGAAGACGTCCTGAAGACGCTCGGCCTGCCGTACCACGTCGTGAAGCTCTGCACCGGCGACATGAGCTTCACGTCCGCGACGACGTACGATCTCGAAGTCTGGTTCCCGTCGCAGCACAAATACCGTGAGATCAGCTCCTGCTCGAACTGCACGGATTACCAGGCGCGCCGCGCGAACATCAAGTTCCGCCGCACGAAAGGCGCGAAGCCCGAGTACGTCCACACGCTGAACGGCTCCGGCCTCGCCGTCGGCCGCACCGTCGCCGCCATCCTCGAAAACTACCAGCAGGCAGACGGCTCCGTCGTCATCCCCGACGCCCTCGTCCCGTACATGGGCGGCGTGAAAGTCATCAAAAAACCAGAGTAAGCACCTGTTTCTAAGCCTCCCCCTTTGGGGGAGGTGCCCCGAAGGGGCGGAGAGGGTAGCGCCGTATGAGATTCTTAAACCTAACGAAAGGCTATGGAATCTCGTGACAACGTTACCCTCTCCGCCTCGCGTACGCTCGGCACCTCCCCCAGAGGGGGAGGCTTTGGATATGTACCCTTATCCGCCCCCTGTACTTTCCAAATAGGACTCACTAGGTTATAATAGGCACAAATAGGACGAATCGGGAACTTGAAGAAGGAGATGGTGATCATGGCACAGCGCATCCGGCAGAGCATGAGCGCGCATCTGCGCCTCGGACGGCTCGACCGCACGCTTCTCACGGCCGTACCCGTCTCCGTAGCCCTGCTGTTTTTTGCCATGCTCGCGATGATTGCTTGCTATCAGATGGATGGCTCGCCGATGTGGCTTGTGCGCATGGTCTTCGCGATCAGCATCGTCACGATCCTCTTGCTGTACGGCTTTTTCCATATCCTCCAGAGCTGGCGCCGCTCGGACGCGTACCTCTACACCGACCCGCTCTGCCCCTGCGGCAGCCGCACGGCCATGCAGGAGCTCCTGCGCCGCCTCGAACCGCGTCGCGATATCGACGTCACGATCCTCTACGCCGACCTCAACCACTTCAAATACGTCAACGACACGTTCGGCCACGAAGCGGGCGACCAGCTGCTCGTCCTCTTTGCGCGTACGCTGGGCCGCGTGTTTGACGGCTCGCACGCCATGACCGCGCGCGTCGGCGGCGATGAATTCGTCGTCATCCTCAAGGACGTCGACGAGAAGGAAATCCTCGAGGCGTGGCAGCAGGTCGAGCTCGACCTCCAGGAAGAGAGCCGCCGCCTGCCGTTCCGCTATTGGATCACCTCGGCGCACGGCTGCGCCACACGCCCGAAAGGCGATCTCCGCCCCCTCGAAGACATCGTTCGCGCCGCCGACCACGCCATGTACGAATGCAAAGAAGCGATGAAGCGCAATGCGCAAGTCCAGAGCACGACCGCGCGCCGCTCGGCTTGAAAAATCCGGAACATGATGCGAAGGAAAACGGAATCGCAGAAAAAACGCAAAAATCGAAAATCTAATTTGTAATTATTATCCGTTAGTGCTATAATAGGCCGTGACAGAGCAGAGAGGATTCTGTTCTGTCACGGCCGCTTTGGCATCCGAAAATGTTGTGTATTTTGCAAAGGAGAGATTTTTCATGGAACTCAAGGGCTCCCAGACGGAAAAGAATCTTTGGGCTGCGTTCGCCGGCGAATCGCAGGCGCGCAACAAGTATACGTATTACGCCTCCCAGGCGAAGAAAGACGGCTACGTCCAGATTTCGAACATCTTCCAGGAGACGGCCGACAACGAAAAAGAGCACGCGAAAATCTGGTTCAAGCTCGTGCATGACGGCAACAAGATCCCCGATACGGTCACGAACCTCAAGGACGCCGCTGCCGGCGAGCACGACGAGTGGACGAGCATGTACCCCGGGTTTGCGAAGACGGCGCACGAAGAAGGCTTCGAGCGCATCGCGAAACTCTTCGAGGCCGTCGCTGCCATCGAGAAAGAGCACGAAGAGCGCTATAACATCCTGCTCGCAAACGTCGAAGGTGGCAAAGTCTTCGACAAGGGCGAGAAGATCATCTGGCAGTGCCTGAACTGCGGCTACGTCTGCGAAGCAGACAAAGCGCCGGAAGTCTGCCCAGTCTGCGCTCATCCGCAGTCCTACTTCCAGCAGGTCGCGAAGAACTACTGATCTCTGAAAGGCTCTCCTTATATATATTTCCGTTTTCTCACTCATACTCCGTTTTTCGCAGTTTTTCAAAGCAACAAGATTGCCTCATGCTGGGATTCCTCGACATCTCGTG
>OMWS01000087.1 GCA_900314825.1 uncultured Veillonellaceae bacterium
CCGCTTCGCGGTCCCCCTCTCCCAGGGGGAGAGGCTGCTGTATTCGTTACGTTCGGCAACGGATGTATATGGAATCGGTCTAGTAACTGCAACAGTCCCCTTGTTGTTTGTTCATTGGATGAAAGGAAAACGCTGGCCGCTTATTTCTTCAGCTTGAAATGGCTGACGACTTCGTGCAAGTCGTTCGCCGCTTCCGATTGCTGCTGGCTCATCGCATTGACTTCGTCGACCGAGCTCGAGACGCTGTCGACGTCGGTCGTCACCTGCGTCGAGAGTTCGGCCGTCTCCTGCGAGGAGTTCGCGATCTGCTCGATGGCGGCGCTGACCTGTTCCATCGTCTCGTTGACCTGCTGGCTCGTCGAAGCGATGTGCTCCGCGACCTTGCGGAACGTCTCGGCGTCGCTGCCATACTGTTCGGCGACCTTGACGAACGTCTCATACTGCGGCGCGACCGTGTCATTGAGGAAGCCGAGGATGGCCTTTGCATCGCCCGAGAGACCGGCGAACGCGCCTTGCACGGCCTGAATCGTTTTCTGGATTTCCTCGACCGTGTCGGCGGTCTCCTTTGCGAGCTTGCCAATCTCCGACGCGACGACGGCGAAACCGCGGCCCGACTCGCCGGCGCGTGCCGCTTCGATGGAAGCGTTGAGCGACAGCAAGTTGATCTGCTCGGCGATGCCGGAGATGGATGTCGCCATCGTGCCGATCTGCTCGACCGTCCGCGACTGCGCGATGGAGGTTTCCAGCTTGCTGCTGAACTCGCGGGCGAGCTTTTCTGCCGAGCGGCTGGCTTCCGTAGACTCGGACTGCACTTTCTGGGCGCGGCCCTGGATATCGTCGGCCTGCCGCAGGCTCGCGTGCGCTTCGTCTGACAGCGAGCGGATGGCATTCGTGACGTCGTCGACGGAGGCATTGACTTCTTCCGTCGCCGAGCTCGCGTTCATCATCGCTTCGCTGATGGACTGCATCTTCTGCTCGATGGAGCTGAAGCCTTGCTTGAGCTGGTCCGCGGACGTGCCGAGCGTCTGGCTCGACGCTGTCATGTGATCGGCCTGGCCGGAAATCTTGTGCAAGACGTCCTTCGTCTTCTGGAACATCTCGTTCATCGCCGTGCCGAGGCGGCCGATCTCGTCGTTTTTCTTCGGATGGTTGCCCTCGCGCGCATAGTTGCCTTCTGCGAGGTCTTCCGCGAAGACCTGGTTGACGGCGATGCGCTTCACATAGCTGTCGATGGTGAAATAGGCCGCCATCATCAAGAGGACGAGAACGATGACGGCGATGGCGACGAGCTTCCAGACGAGCGAGCGCGCGCTGGCGTAGAGCTCGGACTCCGTCTGCACGAGGCCGAGGCTCCATCCCGTGTCTTTCATCGTCGCGTATGTCAGCACTTGCTTCGTGCCGTTGTCATCCTCGTACGTCGTGACGCCGGCGTCATTCGCGACGACCTCTTTCATCGCGGCCGCGAGCGAGGCATTCTGCTCTTCCGTGGCGTTCGCGCCATTTTCGAGCTTGTCCTCGGCGACGCCGGCGAGATAGACGCCCTTGTCCGTGATGAGGAACGCATGGCCCGTCTCGCCGACCTTGATGCTGTCGATGAGGTCAGCGATTTCTTTCAGCGAGATGTCGACGGTCGCGGCGCCGATGAATTTCTCGCCGCCTTCCTCCGTCGTGGCGTAGATCGGCGCGCTGTACGTGACCATGACGATTTTCGCCGACGGATCGAAATACGGCGCCGTCAGGAACATCTTGCCCTTGCCGGCGTTCTTCGCGCCGACGTACCACTCTTCATTGAGGTACGGGCCGCTTTCCGCGACGTAGTTGAAATCCACTTTGAGACTGCCGTTCTCGCGGAATGTGAACGGGCAGACAAATTCTTTGTCCGCGCTGTACGCAAACGGTTCGAACCAAAGGCCGCCGCCGTTCGCGAGGCTCTGGCTGTCGAGCTCATCCACGATGTCCTCGGCCAGGTCTTCCTCGCTCTCGTCCGTGTAATCAAAGCCGGCATTGTACGCCATGTGATTGCAGGCGATCTCCATCCGCTGCAGCATCTCATGGATCTCGGCACTGTTCGTCTTCAGCGTCTGCTGCATGCTGCCCGTCGCGAGCTCCGAGATGTTGTCGTAGCTGCTGTAGGCAGCGATGCCGGTGATGACGATGAGGCCGACGAGGATGGCTGGCAGCAAGATCAAGCACATCTTGAGCTTGATGCTGCGGAAGCCTCCTTGAAGTTCTGACATGAAACCACTCCCTTTTCCCATAGTTGAACACACCGTAGTATTCGTCGTCACGTGGCCGCTATCCTGCCAAACGGATACAAAAATTTTCTTGACGTATCGAAGCGTCATGCTGCATCTTTTGGGGAATTGTGTTTTTGGGAGAAGAAAAGTGCCGATTTTCCCAATTCCCGTATTTTGGCGGATGAAAAAACTTTTTTAGGATGCTATGATGTTAGCAGAAACGGAAAACAAATGTATACAGGAGGGAGCTATCATAATGTTGACAGGTGCAATCCTAGATTATGGGAACGACATGGTACGCATTGACAAGCGCTTGATACAGGAACTTTTGAACGCGTATCGGATGATTTGCCCAGAATATATCGACCCGAAACTTTGGAATCCATTCACGGGAACGCTATATTTCTTCTTCATGCTATTGTCTCTGGATGAATCCATTTTGCGGCGAGAGCCCGTATCGGATGCGCATGGAGGAGAAGCGGTATCGTTTTATTTGCCAGACATCTGGCGCGCCTTTTCCCTCGTCTTGAAAGACGGCACCGCTATCGAGAGCCCTATGACTCGATATGTGCAAACACGCGGAAACAGTATCCGTTGGTTTTTGGGAAAGCATCTGATGGAAAAGATTCCCATCGTGTTGCAGCGGGAAGAAAAAACAGGCTATGTGATGTCGAACATCAGCGGACAGATCCATGTCTGGGATTCATCGTCCAGCCAGCCGCCGAATACGGATGGCAATCTGTTTGGTGCATATCTTGATCGGATTCGCATTGAAAATTTCTTTACATGGAAGGAACTGCTGGAGATTGACAAGCACGTGACGAATCGTACGGCAAACGAAGAAGAATGGGAAATCCTTCGGGAACTCTATGGTTCTGCAAACAAGATTGCGGAGATGGAAAAAATAGTTGCCGAGTCACCAGGAGCCTACGACTTTAACGTTCTGCAGGATGGCGATCATGTCATCGTGAAGAAAAAATTCTTTTGTGATATGATCGATCGTTTTGCTCCCAATGAGCTACAGTCTCAAACCGATCAAAAAAATCGTAAAGAGAATCTTCCGAAGCTCAATGAAGAATTCTTGGAATGGCAAAAAGAAAATGGCATCAGAATCTTAGTTCATAATGACAAGGGAGAAGAAGCACGGCATAAATTAATAGATTTTGATATTCGAAAGAAGGGGACGCTTCGTTCTTCGGAAATCATTCTTCTGCTTTACATGATGGCCTGTGGATATGACTCGTATACATTCAAGGCTTTCCCGCATCCACGCTCTAAGTCGAGTGCAAAAACTTTCCGAGAAGAATTCCAATATGCCGGCCGTTATAAATACGCCAGCAAGAATATGCCAAGAGACAGCATTCGTAGCCTGGTTCAAAAGCATATCTTGGAAGAGGATTCGCAGGGAAGGATCCGATTTGCTTCTGTGAAAGAAGACGAGGAAGAAGCATTTGCGGATGATATCGAAATCGAGATTGCCGTAAAAGAATCAGGCATTCGGATCGCAGAAGAGAAAGACGCGGTGCAGCTGGCTCAAAAACTTTGCGAGCAGGAAGATGACCCTTATCTTCGTGTGTTCCGTCGCATCTACGAGATCATTCGAGGACTCGTGGAGTCTGATCTTATGGCACAGGAAGAGGCAGCGTATTCACCGCAGCTCGCACCCGTTATCGCATCCGACGAGCTCCTACGCCATCCGGTGAAATGGAATTGGGTACATCAGGAGTTTAACTGGGAACATATTGTTTCGATTGTAAAGAAAGGATAAGGTCATGAAAACATTAAAAGTCCGTACCATCATTGACGCCATGCTTTTGTTGGCAGCAAGCAGTTATCAGCTTTACAAAGAAGATATTCTGAAGAAGAAAGAGACGATGACGCTCCAGCTGGTCGCTTTTCGCCCCTTGCTGGAACGCTATCAAAACAAGGAGTTCTTCGACCACAAGGCGGATCCGGAACATGCGGATTATCATGCCAATCATGCGATGCTGGATGGTGATGAAAACTATAGCCTTTACGGGACGTCATCAGCGATTCTTCACGTTCTGGCACGTGCTCATGACAAGCATGAATATACGGATTGCAAGCCCTATGAAAGAGAAGAACGCAAAAAGGCCTTGCTGATGTCGGAGCTCTTGGATTTGGATCAGAAAAATAAGATGATTGTCGAAAAGACACCAACGGAACTTTATCAGATCAATCTGGCGTTGGGCGTCGCCATTTTAGGGAGCAAGGAAGAAGTTCGCCAGCTGTTACGCGATCGCGGCTATGAGTGGCCGGCAGTCCTCTGGCCTGAGAAATTGCGGGAATATGTAGAAGAACTGCGAAAAGCATGGGATGAGGGACGCTCTCTTGAGGAAGCAAGCTGATCCTTATCTGTGATTGATCGATTGGATGATTTGCGTGATTTGCAGGAAATGACACGTAGACATCGAATTTATCAATAGATTCAAAAGGCAGGAGGTGAAAATGATGGAATACGCAAAGACAGACGTTGAAATGGTGCAGCAGGAAAACCGCATGGCATGCGAGAAAGACAGCATCAAAGACTGGGCTTCTTGGGCCGAAGGCGAGGAAACCTGGGGCGGCGGCTATGATGAATGACAGTCCGTAAGGCTGTTGGTGCATTCATCCGCAGATTTTCTGGAAACTTTTGTTTGCCGCATGATTCCGTACATAATCATGCGGCTTCTTTTTTAGAGGGCATTGCGATGAAGAAGATTACTATCACCATGAAGCCGACGAATGCTTGCAATATGCGTTGCCGCCACTGCTATCATGCGGAAGAGGGATTTGATGCGCTGGAACTTGATAGGAATCATGCCAGGCGCATGATGGAAATCGCCATCAGGGAATATGATCATGTCGTCATGGTGTTTCACGGCGGCGAGCCTACGCTTTGGGGCGAGGCGGCGTTTCAAGCAATTTTGGATGACCAACGTGTTTTGCAAGCGGAAAAACCAGGAATCACATTTACGAATATCATTCAGACGAACGGGCTTTTGCTGGATGATGAATGGATTCGACTGTTCAAGGATCATCATGTTCACGTTGGCATATCATACGATGGGCCGCATAATGACGATCTTCGTTCACATAGCCTGAGAATTTATCAGAATATGCAGAAGATGAAAGCGGCGGGGGTGCCGTTCGGTGTTCTGTGCGTCGAATCGCAAAAATCGATCCATCACCTTTTAGAGACGTACGAATGGTTCAAGGCACAGGGGTTCGATTTCAAAATCTTGGCGCTTTTTATGAATGGGGCAGCACAAGAACTCTCTTCATTGGAATTGGATTTTGATGACTATGTGACGGAGATGTCAAAGGTGTATCGCATTTGGCTTCATGATACATCTTGCAACATCTGTATGCACACGTTTGAGGAGTTCTTGAAGCTCTCGGATGAAAACTATTGCTTGAAATACGGAGGTTCGTGCGTTTACCACCGCATTTGCATCAATCCTAATGGGGATCTCTATCCCTGCGGAAGACCCTATGACGATGCATTCTGCTTGGGAAATATTGAATCCTATGAACGGATATCGGATGCCTTTCAATCGCCGGCGTACCAAAAATTTGCCAGTCTCAGTGAAGAACGGAACAAGCAATGCCAGGCAACATGCAAATTCTATGGTATCTGCAAAGGAGGATGCGTGTCGAGTGCCATCTTGGAAGGCTTTTACGAAAAGATTCAGAATCCGACGTGTATTCGAGCGGGAAAATTGTTGTCTGGCATCCTTCAAGTCAATCAGGAAATCTGCCGAGAATACAAAGCCTGCAATGATACAAGTACATTCAATCCGCGGGCGCTCCGGATTATGAAGAAGGTATGGTCATGATAGATACAGTTTATTATTTCAATATCAACTACTACTGCAACAATGATTGCATCTATTGCTTTTCCA
Source organism: uncultured Veillonellaceae bacterium (assembly GCA_900314825.1). GTDB lineage: Bacteria > Bacillota > Negativicutes > Selenomonadales > Selenomonadaceae > Selenomonas_C. The sequence goes on from OMWS01000087.1 coordinate 6,143, forward strand.
GTTCTACAGGGAAAGAAAGACGCCAGATTCCTTACCAAAAGTTAGAATCTTTTCTTCAGAAATCTGGCCTGGGAGATACGGATTTGATCGTACTGAATGGAGGGGAGCCATCCATTCATCCTGACTTCTATCATATCCTGCGTCTTGCGTATGAAGAGACAGCAGCACATGTTGTGACTTATACCAATGGAAGGCAATTGGATTTGCAACGCATTCCGGCTTCTGACAGACTTCGTTTTGTGATACCGATTCATGGATCAGAATTCATCCATGATGATATTGCACAGAGAAAGGGGGCTTTTGCAGATACGCTGCTTACGTTGAAGCGCTTGGAAAATGTGCACAGAAATTATGCCATCAAATTCATCGTCAATGACGATATGGTGCGCATGAATTTTCAAATGACGGAATTTTTGACATCTCATGGATTACATCCGAGAGAGATAATGATCGCTCGTTTGAATGCGACGAAAAAATCCCGGCTTCATGGCGTGAAAATCGTAGGCAAGAAAGCGCTAAAGGCATATCTGTCGGAACAAGAAAAAATGTTGCAGGGAGGCACTACCGTGAAATATATCGATATCCCGCCTTGCTTAATTCGTTCGTGCAGCAAGCTTGTCAAGCCAGTTCGCCCAGATCCTTGTTTTTACTTTTCGGATGACAGATTTTGGATGGAAAAGCGTTCGTATTACAAGCAGGTTCAGATTGGAAGCGATTGCATGCGTTGCGACCAGCAAGAGATTTGTCAAACGATGCAGCGTTCTTATTGGACGATTGCCTGGCGAAATGGATGGAAGTTCGTGACGGAATAAATGTGAGGTGTTTGGGGATGCAACTCTATCTTTTACTGACGGAACGTTGCAACTTGTCCTGCCCCTCCTGCATTCGGGGGAAGAAAAAGAAGAATGTTTATCTCGATGCAGCGGCATGGATGAGCGTTTTGAAGAGAAATGCAGCGGCCTTTCGTGATTATCAGTTGTTGGTGACGGGAGGGGAACCGACGCTGCATCCGCAGATGACAGAAATCATCCGAGCCAGCCGACCGTTCTTTCGAAGTATCAGCATCAATACCAATGGAGTCATCGGCACATGGGTGAATGCTTCTGACTTTTCCGATATTCATGTCCAAGTTTCCCTGGACGGGACGCCTGAAATGCATAACAGAATGCGTGGTGATGGGCGACAAGATGTTTTTTCATGCGTGAATCAGACAATCGAAAAGCTCGGAGAATGTCATATCTCATACAACATTTCCACGACAGTCAATGTCCAAAATTATGATAATATTTTTCAGATGCCGGGGTTCATTGCGAGGTACTTTAATCTGCGCTATTGGAAGATTTCGCCGGAACTGCCATTTGGATGCTCCAGCGATGAGAAAATACTCCGCCCGCTTCCATGGAACCAGCTGATTGATTTTTTACTCGACCATGCAAGGGTACGCCTGAAAGTGCGAAAACTTTTTGATTTTGCGCTGGCAGATCGCTTCCTTGCGACGCACGATTTGTCAGAACCATCGAAAACAAGAAATTGTGGCGATGTCGTCAACAAAGTCTATGTATATCCGGATTTGACTGTATACCCTTGTACCTGCCTTACAGATTTCCCGCTCGGGAATTTGAAGACGCAATCTTTGATGGCAATCGTTCATTCCGCACGGGCGGAAATCTTTCGGAACTATACGGTAAAAGAAGATTCCGTTTGTGCGGCATGCAAATACCTTCCCATCTGCAATGGCGGATGTATCGGCATGTCCTATCATCATTTTAAAGAATTGGGAAGAGGCGATTTTCGATGCCCCAAGTTGGGAAAATTGTGACTCCATGTTTTGAAATGGATGTAGCAGCTGTTCAGAGGAACTATGCGGCATTGTTGCACGCGTTTGATGAGAACCACGTGCATGGGAAAATCGCATATTCCATCAAAGCCAATTATCATCCCGACATCCTTGCGGCCTTACAAAAAATGGGAAGCTGGTTCGAAGCTTGTACCGATCATGAAGTGGAATTGCTCCGATCGTATGGCGTTCCTTTTTGTCGCATGGTCGTTAATGGTTATCTTTTGAAGGATGAGCTTTTGAAGGGATGCTTGGAACAGGGCGCTCTCGTGATTCTCGGAAGTTATCTGTATGCCAGAAGAGTCTGTGAGATGACATCAAAATATTCTTTGCAGGCGCGGCTCGGGGTTCGCGTGAATTTGGATGAAATCAAAAGCAAAGAAGCAGGGTTTGATTCTTTGGAATCCAGATTTGGCATTCCAAATAGCACGCTTCTGCCCATTCAAAGTCTTTTGCAATCTGCGGGGCAGAAAATCACTTGTTTGCACGCGCATTGTGCACTCAACACGAGAGCGCCTATGATTTATGTCAGAATGGTGCAAAGGATGTCTCGCATGGTCGAAGAAAAGTAAGCGCCTAATAACATGACGTACCCCAACACAGAAAAATCCCCATCGGCACCAAATGGTATCGACGGGGATAGGTTCGATTCACGCTTTGCAGTTGT
>OMWS01000088.1 GCA_900314825.1 uncultured Veillonellaceae bacterium
ATCATGTTGCGGTCGAACGTGAAGACGACATACTCGTTCGTGAAATCGCCGACGCCTGCATTCAGCAGGTACTGGTCGATGAACCACATCAGCTCGTCGAAGCCCGCTTGGAACTGCGTCTCCATCATGTCGGCATCGAGGTCGATGTCGGAATACATCGAGCGCAGGTTCATCTCGTTCGGATTGCTTGCGACACGGTCATCCTTCGCGTCGAAGCCGCGCGCATTCTCGATGAGCGATTTCTTCAGCTGCGTGATGTATCCGATATAGTCCTCGCATCCGCGCTGGAGCTCGACGGGCTGGATGTCGCCATCTGCTTCGAGCAGCACCGCACCGTATTTCTGGAGCTTCGTGCGCAATTCCTTGACATTCTCGCCATCATAGCCCTTCACGGCGAGGATTGTCGTGTTGATATCGCGGTTCATCATCTCCGTCCAGTTCGTCCGCGTGCGGTTCAGCGCTTTCTGCTGTGTCTCGACGCGCTTCACCATCGGGATTTCGTGCGCGTTGTACTTGAACGCGATGAGCGGGATGCGCGCCCACGCCTGCGGCTGGTTGCCGTCTGCCACCGCGTAAAAGACTTCCACGCCGCGCTCGACGTCCGGCACGAGGCTGCCATTCTCGAAAACATAACGCTTCACGGATTCTTTCGTGTAAAGCTCCACATGCGCGACCGTCCGTTCCTCGCGCCCTTCATAGGCAAGCGTCTCATAGTAGCGGATGGCGCAATCGAGCTTCGTGTGCTCCGCATCCTGCCAGAATGGGAGGATTTCATGTGCAGGGAACTCTTGGAACTCCATCTGCCCACTCTCGTTGTAGTACGGGAACACCCATGCCAGCCCTTCGTTGATGGCATCGACCGCCGCGCGAGAAAGCATCCGTTTGAACGGGCGGTCGAAGATGAGGTTCAGCTGCTCCTCATAGGCGTCATTCGATGTCGTGACAGTGAACGGCTTGCCTAAGACGTAATTCACGTGTTGGTCGACGAGGTTCGCGTACTGGTTGTCAATGACGCGGTCGTTTTCTTCCTGCGCGTAGACGGGCATCCCGTCCGCGTCTCTCCCGACGGCGCACGCGTCATGGTCGAAATCGTAATGATACCATGCGTTTCCCTTCAGCTGCATCCTGCGGCGCGGGCTGTGCAACCATTTCTTCGTCTCCGTCGCGAGAAATTCCTCGTCCGTCATCGCCGACCGCGCACCTGCAGAAATGATCTCGTCATAATCCGGGTTGTCGCGGAACTGGCTCCAAATCCCATGAAACATACTCTCACCTCCTCAGAAACGGAAATTCTTGCGGCGCGTCAACGGCTCGCACGCATAGCGGACGGCATCGATGGCGTGATTGTCCTTGTCCGGGTAAGCGCTGATGAACTGCCCCTCACGGTTGTGCTCGTACTCGTAGCTGATGAACTCGCGGTACGTGTTCGGCGCGCGATGGCGGTCGATGTAGATGTGCGCGAGGTTCTGCAACCACCGCACGCCATAGTCGACGCTGTCCGGCCCTTTCTTCGCGCCCTCGACGCGCAGGCCGTAGCCGCGCATCTCCGCGATGCTTTTCGGCTCGGCAGAATCGGCGATGATGCGGCCGTGTCCCGCTTTCTGACGGATCTTTTCTGCCGCCTGCCGGTTCGTCAGCTTCTGCTGGTAGATTTCGTCGAAAATATAGAGTGACTGGCGCGCCGCGTCGTAATGCATCGCGACGAACGCGAGCGGATCGACGGCGAAGCCATAGTCGAGCCCGAAATGCAGCTTGTCGAACGCTGCCACCTGCGCATCCGTGAGCGCGACGGCTTCCACGTTCTCGAACACTGTGCCGCCCGTGCCGGTGACTTCGCCGAGGTATTCGTGCCGGTACAGCATCTCATTGCGCGCTTTGAGCTTTTCCGCTTCGAAAAAGAACGGCTCGCCGAGCCACGTGCGCGGCACGTCAAGATACGTTGTATGCGACGTCATGCGGTCAGCATCGTCCGCGAGGCTTTCGACGTTCACCCAGTTGTCCTGGCTCTTCGGCGGGTTGTAGGTGAAGAACTCATAGAACACATTGCCGCCGCGCATGAGCGACTGGTTGATGTTGCGCACTTCCTCCATCCCAGAGAATTGGTCGAGCTCTTCGAACCAGACAACGCCGACATAGCCGTGCGGCGGCTTCAAGGATTTGATTTTATGCGGATCGTCCACGCCGAAGAAATAGATTTTCTGCCCCGTGCGCCGGTACGTGATTTCATACGGCGATTTCCGATAAGCAAAGGCGTCCGTGAGGCCGAGCTGGTCGATGCCCCACTGGATTTGCGAGTAGACGCTGTCCTTGACCGTGTTGCCGATTTTCCGCAGGACGACGGCGTGCATCTCGGGATGACGCAAAAGCAGCAGCGGGATCTCGACCGAGACGAAAGAGGATTTTGTCGAGCCGCGCCCGCCGCACAGCCAATAGAACGTATGGCCGTGGCGCTTGATGTCACAGTGCACAGGGTAAAAGGCCGGCGCGATGATGGCATTCAGCACGCTTTTCATCCGTCTCCGCCTCCCTGCACGTCCGGGATGTTGTCCACGATGACGACGCCGCCGTTCGTCGTCCCAGCGAGGCCGCCCTCCTGGATGGCTTTCGTCTCTGCTTTCATCTTCGCGATATTCGCCGCGCGCTCGATGTCCTTGCCGGAGAACTCGCCGCCGCGGATGCGGAAATAAAGCTCTTGCGCCTTGACATCGCCTTTCATCGCCTTTTCCGCAAGCTTCAAGAGGACCATAGTATCAACTGTGAGGTTCGCGTTTGCCGCGCTCGCGTCATCAAGGCTAAAAAGTTCCGATGGCTCGCCTCCATGACGCGGGAGGTTTCCAATCATCTTTGCGACGTCCGTAATAGCCTTTTTACGGCGTCGGGATTTTACGGAAGAAATTCCGCCTTTTTGCCCTCTTCTCTTTGCTTCCTCTTTGCTTAATTCGCCTTTTTGTATCGGCTTCAGGTTTCCATTGTTCATCGCCCTCCCCGCCTTTTACGATATGAGCGCTGGCACCGCGTCATCGTTCTTGCGCGGATTGTTCTCGTACGGCTTGAGGTCGTCCACGGGGATTTCAACGATATTCACAGTACTCCGCCTCCGCGTTTCGGTCCCGCATTTTCGGCACGACATCCGGATGTCGCGCGAGGTCGATGTATCCGACCATTCGCGGCTGTCGCACGCGCCAGCCGCAGCTGCGTTTCCGCGCCGCGCAGACGCCGTCGTTGTTGTATTTGCACTTCTCGTTGTAGCAATGCGCCATGCGTTGCATCATCGAGTCACCTTCCTCGCATAGCAAAGGCCCGCAATGGCTTGCGCCTGCGGGCCGTGTCCCAGGGGATCACTGGGGAACCAAGAGGTTGTTTTTCAACGGCAGCCGTCCCGTCGTCCGAACGGCTACGCTATCATTTTATCACGTGCGCGCGTGGCAAGTCGGCAGCGTTTCGGCAGGATTTCGGAACAAAAACGGAAGTGTTTTTAGATGTCGCGTTTTCCACAGGGCAAATGTGCATTACTCTGTGAATAAGAAATCGAGCTCCATCTGCTGCACCTTCCAGAAAATCATTTTTGAAATGCGTTCGACAGCTTCCTGCCCTTTCTGCCGCGCCCAGCGCTCGGAATAGTTGCGCTTCTCTCCGATGCGCCGCCAGTCGATGCGGCCAAAGTAATGCTCACGCACGATTTCCTGTAAGAAGGGCTCAAGCGCTTGCAGGCTGCGGTCAATGGTATCGATGACGTACCGCGTCTTTTGCGCGTCCGCTTGCAAGCATTCGAGGCTCCTCTCGATGGCGATGCGGCGGGCGGCCGCCTTCTCGACGGCATTGAGTTCCGGCGAGCCCCCGCGTGGCGCGTCGCCATACTTCGCGATTGGCGCGGCCGTGTCGAGACCGAGCTCGTACTGCTTTATCTTGATGCCGGCCTCCTGGTTCGCGAGCGTCACGCGCAGCGCGTTGTAGCTTCGCAGCAGCCGCTTCGTCCTCTCGACGCATTCCTGATTCTCGTCCATCATGATCCCCCGTTATTTCATCTCACCGATTTGTCACACATACGGTTCCAGTTGCTCCCACTCATTCGTCAACCACCTCATAACCAAACTTCCACAAGATCTCGCAAAACGCAAGCTCCACGATCGCGCCGACGAGCCTGCTCATAGAATACGCAAGCATCCCGCCGCTCACAACCGCAAAGCCGAACACAAACGATTCCATCGCAAAACTCATTCGTCATCCAGCCCTTTCGCGCGTGGTCTTGAAACAGGCTGCCGAGCGTCAAATTCCCCATACGCGATCACCATACTTATCTTCCTGCTCTTGGAACTCTCTTGCGGCTGACATCATTCCACGGTGGATGTCCTTTGCATTTTCCTTGAGCCATCTCTCGTTTCTGCTTTTCAAATGCTTTGGCGCGTCACGCAGCATTTTCCTCATCTTGAGCACAAGACGCAGGCGGTTGTTGTGGCGGAAGAAGTCCATCGGGAAAATGCCCATACGGCACGCAATATTTGCTTGTCGCTTTTCTCTTTTGCCTAGCTCCTTGAACTTCCGTGCGAGTTTCTTTTTCTTTTGTCGAGTGAGTTCAATCTTCGCCATAATTCACACTTCCCAATCCATCGGCGGCACTACATCGCCGTCCATGTCGTAGCCCAGCCTGCAAGAGACCTGTCCCTCGTTGTCGTAGAACGCGAACATGCAGGCCGTTTCGTCGCATCCGACGTGCTCCTTGCAGTACGCCTTGAGCGCAAGAGCATGTGCCCGCATTTCATCATATTCGTTCATTCCCCTTCCTCTTTTTTGAGCTTTTCAAGCTCTTTCTTTGATTCTTCGTACGAAACCGACACGATGGAATATTCTGCACGATGCCCACCGATCGCCTTGCAGTAATCCCTAAATTCAAGCAGGGCAAACATATCTTCCGTCTCTTGAATGCTCTTCAGCAATACGCGATTGATGTTCTTGAGATTGTCGCGTGTTTCTAAAATGTTTGAAACAGCAAGAACTGGATACGTCATGTCAGTCTTCATGAGAACAAGTACAGCCTCAATAGAAACAGGGCAATAAGCAATTGGTATCCCAAAGAGGTTTCTGTCGTGTGCATACTGTGCAAGTTCTTTTGCGTATTGTGGTTTATCCATATACAACACCTCCTAAAATCGTTTCTGAGCGTCCGTTTTGCGTCACGCGAACAAGTTTACCTGTCGAGCGCCGAACGCGCTCACACGCGACGCTGGCGCGGTCAATTGGTGGTTTCGTCCGTTCCGCTCGCGGCATCATCTTCAAGAATTGCCGTCACGAGCTCGTTGCGCTCGATTTCCGTGTATTCCAGAATGCAGTCCTTCAAGAGCTTCATGATTTTCGTCTCCTTGCTCCATTTCTCCATCTCGTCGATCGGGAAGTCTTCTGCCGGACGGTCATCATTGATAACATCCTCGTCAACGTTCTTCAGAAATCCCGTATCGTCAATGACATCATCGACATCCATGATGTTCGCGAAAGCATCCTTGAGTGTTTCGACGCAATAGTCATAGCCATCGACGTAATGCTTTCCGCTTCCCTTGAGATTTCCATCCCAGTACGGGCTGATTTCGTCTTTCGGGATGTCCTCGTTCTTTCTCGTGTACGTCCCGAACGGATACGCGTCCTTCGTGAATTTTTCTCTGCAATCTGCAAACAATGACATTTTCAATCGTCCTTTCTAAAAATCAATCTGCAATACCTTCGACATCCCAATTCGCCGGGCTGTCGCCGCTCGCCGCGCAAAAGCCATAATCATATTCGTCGTTCGACGTGCGCCAAAGCAGGCAGCCGTCGCATTTCTCGTTTCTGATCTTCCGGCAGTAGAGATGCACGTCGCGGAGCGCTTTGATGACGTGCTCGCGGAAAAGTTCGTCGTCCATCAGAGGGTCACCACCTTAGAACGGGATAGTTTCATCGTCGGCATCCTGCCATCCGTCCCCGCCTTGCGCCCCTTTCGGCTTCTCGCCGAATTCGACATTTGCCGCGACGATTTCCACGATCTCGTGCTTCTGGCCGTTCGATTCCCACTTGCGCTGTTGGAGGCGGCCTTGCACCGTCGCCTTCTGCCCTTTCGTGAGGTACTTCACGCAGGTGCCTGCCATGTTGCCCCCAGACGTTCACGCGGAAGAAATACGTCCGCTTGTTGTCGCCGAAGCCGTCATCGACGGCGAGCGTGAACGACGCCACGCTCTTACCGCTCTGCGTCGTGCGGGATTCCACGTCTTTCGTCAGCCGTCCACTGACGGCACAAAGGTTGATGCTCATGATTCCTGTCTCCTTTTCAAATCCATGCCGGCCTCCCACTCGCGGTAGATCGTGAACCAGTCCTCTGCGTACATCGTGACGAGTGACAGGCCGCCGCGAACGTACCGCAAGACGATGATTTCACCCCGTCTGTATTGCTCGCGGGCTTCTTCCAATTCCTTGCGGATTGTGCTCCGATTGCGGCGCTTGAACACAGTGTGAACGTGTTCGAGATCTTCCACGAGTCCCGCCATGGAAATCCAGTCAAGCGCATTCATGGTCACAAGCCAAGGCTCTTTCGTACGCTTGCTCGCGACGATGGGGAGTATCACAAGGTCAGGTTCAAAGTGGACTTCCGCATTCGTAATCATCCCTGTCTGTTTTGAATGCAGCCTCTCTTTGAACGTCGCTTTCGCGTCGCTCTCGCTCTGCTCCATCGCCTTCGCGATATTGAGCGCCTGCACGTACTTCACTTCGCAATGGATGTACGGCAGTCCTTCCACGTCGCCGGCCGCGCCGGTGTTGCCGCGATACTGCGCCGTGCGGTGGACGTCGTAGCCCTGCTCGCGGCAGAAGCTCGCCCAGAGCCGCTCGCCGCGCTTTCCTTTGTTCCTGCTGTAGAGCCCCATCTCATTCGTCCTCCGCTTCTTCGTCCTCGACGATGAACGGCGACGCGAACCTTCTGCCTTTGTCCCTCCGTGCGTTCTTGTCGTTCACTTCGGCTTGCAGGCTTTGGCGTTCGTCGAAGTCGCAGCCGAGATAGTCAAGCATCGACGTGGCCGCCGTGATCACGTCCGTGAGCTCCATGCAAAGGTGCTCGCGCGCGTGCTCCATCTTGCCGAGCAGGAACGTCGCATAGGCGTTCTGTGGCTCCGTCGCGTCCTCTCTTGCGGCGTCCTGTGCCGCGCCATTATAAAGCTTCACGTCGAGGTCGAACGTCTTCGCGGCGCTCACGGCCTCGCCGCATTCCTCGCAGACTTTCAGCATCCACTTTTCCAGCGTCCAACAATCGTAAAGCGCGCCGTCGCACGGGCGCGGGAACACGATCTTTTTCATCTTGAGCTCCTCCATTTTTCAAGCATAAACCCTCGCCGGCACTTTCTGCGACAGCCGGAGCGCCCGATACATCCCATACCAGCGCTTTCGATTGCCGCCAAACGCGAAGCGCAGCCACCACGCGGCCAGCCAGCCTCGATGGATGGCGACATGGAGGCGGACGTAATGCCGGCGCTTCGCTTCTCTTGTCAGTTTCATTTCCATACGCCCCTTTCGCTTTTCCCGGAAAATGCCAAGAGCTTCGACGTGCTCTTGAGCCGGTCAACGATGCGCCCGGAGTACGTCTCGCCGAGTTCTTCCTGTGTGAGGTTTGTCGTGACGATCACGGGGAGTATGCGATTGTAGCGCTCGGTGATGATACTGTCCACTTTCGCGAGCACCCAGCCCTGCTGTGTGTTCTCGCCGCCGAGGTCGTCGAGGACAAGCAGCGGCGTCTTGCGGATGCGCTCTTCGAAGCGCGCTTCTTCTTCGCGATTCAGCGTGCGCAAGCTGTAGAGGTTGTCGATGAGCGAGCACATGGGGATCATGAGGCCGCCGCCTCCATCGTCGATGTGCTTGCGCAGGACGGCGACGGCCATGGTGGTCTTCATCGTGCCGTAGCTGCCGGTGAAAATGAGGCCGATGCCGTCCTGGATGTTCTCTTTGAGATGCGCGGCGTAGTCTTTGACCTGCGCGTAATTCTCGCGGATCGTCGGATTGTCCGGCAGGCCGCGCGCTTCGATGGCGTCGAACGTGATGCCCTGGAAGCGGCGATGGATGCCGGAGCGCTCGATCTTCTCCAGGTACTCCTTGCGCTTCTGCCGCGCCTGGAATTCCTCCCACGTCTCGAGACGCTCCTCACTCCCACCCGGAAGTTTGCGCGTCCCACTTGGCTTGCTCGGCTCGCATCTTTTCTGCTGCACTCGGTCGAGCACCGCCTGGAATGCTGCGTCCATATCGTTTCCCCTTTCTGTCTGACTTGAATCCGTCCCGCTTCCAACGCTCCAAGATAGAGCCGATGTACTTCACGGATCGCCCGTTGCTCTCGGCGGCTTCTTCGATGGCCGCGAGCGTCCAATCCTTCCCGTAGTCGTCGAGGAACGACGCGAGCTTGTGCATCTCGACTTCCCCTGCGATGGGGTGGATGTTGTTCGAGAAGAAGTTC
>OMWS01000090.1 GCA_900314825.1 uncultured Veillonellaceae bacterium
TTACCAACTGCCAGGTCAGTAAGATTTGAATTTACACGAGGTGCGTTTTTTCGTCAACTCCCTGCGCTCAATTCATAGTATACAGGAAGCTTTCGATAGAATTGTGAATCTTGGGACTGCGTGACCCTCTCCGCCTCGCATTCGCTCGGCACCTCCCCCAAAGGGGGAGGCTTGGGTTGAGAGACCTCCGAACTTACGCCTCGTTCACCAGCGTCGCCGTGTCGACGCGGCTGATCGTCGAGATCGCGTGCGTCTGGAGATCGCCGAGCGCGGCGCCGACGGCGAGGAGATCGTCATCGGAGACGGCCGGATTGACCGCCGAATACGTGCGGCTCGCCGTGATGGCTTTGCCGCTCGTCGCCGTGCCGGTCACGACCTTGAGCACGAGCTTCGTGCTCTGCGTTTCTTTCTTCGCTGCCATGGAGCATCACCTCCTTTCACACGGATACTTGCCGCAAGGAAGGAAAATACCATGCGCCGCGAAATTTTTTTGCCATGATTTTCGCAAAATAAAATCAATTTATCGCGGCGATAAAAAAGCGATATTTGCAATCGCACGCGGCCTGCGTATAATGGATACAATCTTACATCTTTACACACGTAAGCATTCATCTTAGTTATTCGTATTTTTCTGAAAACAAAGGAGGACTCCTTCATGAGCAAGACAAAAGAAAAGACGCGCGCGATCGACGTGAACCAGCGCGCGCTGCATCTGCATGAAAAATACCAGGGCAAATACGAGATCGTCAGCAAGGTGCCGCTGCGACGCGCCGACGACCTGACGCTCGCCTACACGCCGGGCGTCGCGGCGCCGTGCCTCGAGATTGAGAAGCACCCCGAGACCATCTACGACTACACAACGAAGGGCAACATGGTCGCCGTCGTGACGAACGGCACGGCCGTGCTCGGCCTCGGTAACATCGGCGCGGGCGCGGGCCTGCCGGTCATGGAGGGCAAGGCGATCCTCTTCAAAGGCTTCGCCGGCGTCGACGCCGTGCCCATCTGCCTCGACACGCAAAACGTCGACGAAGTCGTGCGCACGGTCGAGGTCCTGGCGCCGAGCTTTGGCGGCATCAACCTCGAAGACATCAAGGCGCCGCAATGCTTCGACATCGAGACGCGCCTGCGCGAACGACTCGACATCCCCGTGTTCCACGATGACCAGCACGGCACGGCCATCGTCTGCGCGTCGGCGATTTTGAACGCTTTCAAATTAATTGGAAAGAAACTCTCGGACGCGAAGGTCGTCGTCAATGGCGCAGGCGCGGCGGGCCAGGCCATCACGCGCCTGCTGCAAGCCATGGGCACGCGCCATATCATCCTCTGCGACTCGAAAGGCGCGATCTACGCCGGCCGCCCGTACGGCATGAATCCTTACAAGGACGCGATTGCCGAGATTACAAATGAAGAAAAAGAGCAGGGCACGCTCGCGGACGTGATGCACGGCGCGGATGTCTTCATCGGCGTCTCCGTCGCGGGCTGCGTGACGGAAGACATGGTGCGCACGATGGCAAAAGACGCTGTGCTTATGGCAATGGCGAACCCGACGCCCGAGATCCTGCCGCACCTCGCCAAGCGCGCTGGCGCGCGCGTCGTCTGCACGGGCCGCTCAGACTTCCCGAACCAGGTCAACAACCTGCTCGCCTTCCCGGGCATCTTCCGCGGCGCGCTCGACGTCCGCGCGAAAGACATCAATCTCGCGATGAAGATCGCGGCCGCGCACGCGATTGCCTCCCTCGTCCGTAACGACGAGCTCGACGAAGACCACGTCATCGCCAGCCCCTTCGACCCCCGCGTCGCCCCGGCCGTCGCCAAAGCCGTCGCAGAGGCCGCCATCACGAGCGGCATGGCCCGCCGTGACGACGTGACCGCCGAGGACGTCGAAGAACACACGAAAGCGCTGCTCGGACAGGCGACGAAAGCCACGCGTGCGAGCGCGTAAAACCATTCACGCCATCAAAAAACCTCTCCAGACAAAATCCGTCTGAAGAGGTTTTTTCATCGCCCGGACACAGGGAAACAAGACCTTCACGTAAAATCATCAATATCATCAAACATGTCCGCCAAGGGGACGCGGAAATCTTCGTAAATCGACACGGGAATCTCCGTGCGCACCTCTGCGCGCTCATCGTCATCCATGTGCGCGAGTTCCCACGCATCGTATTCTGTGTACGTGGCGTTTAGTTCGAATCGGCCGTCGTAGTTCAGATAGACCTCGACGGTCTTGCCGACCGGCAGGACGAGCCAATATTCTTTCACGCCCGCCGCCGCATAATTCCGCATCTTCGCCCCGCGGTCGTTCATCATCGTCGAAGGAGACAAGACTTCGACAACGAGGTCCGGAGCGCCATGGACGCCGTCACGCTGGATTTTCGAGCGGTCGCAGACGATCATAACGTCGGGGACGTAGCGGTTCTTTTTGTCGAGGAACACGTCCATGCCGCCCATGATAGTCTTGCAAGATTTCCCTTTCAAGTAATTCGCAAAAGCCCCATAAAGATTCAAGACCGTGAAATTGTGATCCATGCGAGAATATTGAGCCATGCGATGGATTTTCCCGTCGATGAGTTCCGTCACAGTTGGAATGTCCCTCGCAAGATTTTCCATGGAAATCACTCCTTCAGCAGTCAGACGACTTCATGCTTTGAAGGCTTCTTGTTTTTGTCCAGCTATCGCACCCTAGTACCCTCTCCACCGCTTCGCGGTCCCCCTCTCCCATAGGGAGAGGCTTCGGTATTCGTTACACTCGGCAACAGATCTATATAGAATTGGTCTAGTAGATGCAACAGTTCCTTTCCTCAGATATCGAGGTTCCGAACGAGTTTCGCATTCTCTTCGATGAACTGGCGGCGCGGCTCGACCTTGTCGCCCATGAGAATCGTGAAGAGCTCGTCGGCTTCTTCGGCGTCTTCCATTTCGACGCGGAGCATTGTGCGGCCTTCGGGGTCCATCGTCGTCTCCCAGAGCTGCTCGGGGTTCATCTCGCCAAGGCCTTTGTAGCGCTGGACGGTGATGCCGTCGCGGCCGATCTCGTCGAGCTTCTTCGCGAGCTCGTCGTCACTGTACGTATACCAGTGCTTCTTGCCCTTGCGGATCTGGTAGAGCGGCGGCTGCGCGATGTAGACGTGGCCGTGCTCGATGAGTGGTTTCATGTAGCGGTAGAGGAACGTCAGGAGCAGCGTGCGGATGTGCGCGCCGTCGACATCGGCATCCGTCATGATGATGATCTTGCCGTAGCGGCGTTTCGCGAGGTCGAAGTCGTCGCTGATGCCCGTGCCGAACGCCGTGATCATCGTGCGGATCTCGGCGTTTGCAAAAATCTTGTCGAGGCGGGCTTTTTCAACGTTGAGGATCTTTCCGCGCAAAGGAAGGATCGCCTGGAAGCGGCGGTCGCGGCCTTGCTTGGCGGAGCCACCAGCGGAGTCGCCCTCGACGAGGTAGATTTCGGCCTGCTCGGGGTCTTTGACGGAGCAGTCGGCGAGCTTGCCGGGGAGGCTCGAGACCTCGAGCGCGTTCTTGCGGCGCGTGAGCTCGCGGGCCTTGCGGGCGGCTTCGCGGGCGCGCTGCGCCATGCTCGCCTTTTCAAGGATGCGCTTCGTAATGGCGGGATTTTCCTCGAAGTATTCCGTGAGGCCTTCCGTGACGATGGAGTCGACGATGCCGCGGACTTCGCTGTTGCCGAGCTTCGTCTTCGTCTGGCCTTCGAACTGCGGCTCGCGGATCTTCAGGCTGATGACGGCCGTGAGGCCTTCGCGGACGTCGTCGCCCGTGAGGTTGCCGTCCTTGTCCTTCAGCACGCCCTGGCGGCGGGCGAAGTCGTTCGCGGCGCGCGTCAGCGCGATCTTGAAGCCGGCGAGGTGCGTGCCGCCTTCTTCCGTGTTGATGTTGTTGACAAAGGAATAAATGTTTTCCTGGTAGCTGTCATTGTACTGCAGCGCGATCTCGACGACCGTGTCGTCCTTCGTGCCGTTGAAGTAAATGGGCTCGGGGTTCAGCTTTTCCTTCTTGCGGTTCAAATGCTCGACAAACGAGCTGATGCCGCCGTCGAAATGGAACGTCTCCTTGCGCTCGGCTTCGCCGCGTTCATCCGAGAGTGTAATCGTGATGCCGTGGTTCAAGAACGCGAGCTCACGCAGGCGGTGCCGCAGCGTCTCGAAGCTATACTCCGTGACGGTGAAAATCTCCGGGTCCGGCACGAAATGGACGCGCGTGCCCGTCTCCTCCGTCTCGCCCGTGACGGTCAGCGGGTGATCCGTCACGCCGCGATGGAAGGAAATCTCGTGGATCTTGCCGTCGCGCTTGACCTCTACGTCCATGGAGGTCGAGAGCGCGTTGACGACGGAGACGCCGACGCCATGCAGGCCGCCGGAGACCTTGTAGCCGTCGCCGCCGAATTTGCCGCCGGCGTGGAGCACGGTCAGCACGACCTCGACGGCCGGCTTGCCGCTCTCATGCATGTCGACGGGGATGCCGCGGCCGTTGTCGACGACCGTGATGCTGTTGTCTTTTTCAATCGTGACATCGATGTGATTGCAATAGCCCGCCAGCGCCTCGTCGATGGAGTTGTCGACGACTTCGTAGACGAGATGGTGCAATCCGCGTTCGCTGGTGGAACCGATATACATGCCCGGGCGCTTGCGGACCGCCTCGAGGCCCTCCAAAATCTGGATCTGGTCGGCGCCATAGTCCGCGTCGACGGCCGTGACCTCGGCGCTCGACTCGTCCGTGTGGATCGTCACGCCCGTGAGATCGAGGTCCTTGTCCTCAAGCTCCGGGTCCATCTGCGAGCCTTGCGGCTCCTGTGGTTCTGCGGATGATGCGTTCTTCTCCGCGCCGTCCGCATCGTCAAATGTCAAATGCAGTGTTTCGTCAGCCATGCGATGAATCTCCTATCTTACGATGTTTCTTTCAACGTTATGATTCAAGAATTTCCGGTTGTCTTTGCGTTCTTTCGAACAAATGTATATAAATTCTGCGTCCGACGCAAGAGCGTCGTATGAGAAATCGCAGAAATGTAAACGGTATCGGTCGTAATGACGAGCGCCCGCGGGCGCTTGCCGCCCGTGACGTCCGCGATCCGCCCCTCGGCCTGCACGCGCTCGAAAAGCGGACGGTTCACCCCGCCCGGCGCGAACAGCGCATAATCGTGGATCGCAACGACCTCGCTCGCGCGGACGGATAAGTTGTGGCCGAGATGTAAAAACATGATGCGTACCTCTCAAACTGCAGCCTTCCCCTCAGGGGACAATGTCATTAAGTTAAAGCCGAAAAGCCTCTCCCTCAGGGAAAAGCAGACACTTAGCGCTTTAGCGCTTAGTGGTCGCTTTATCCTTTAGGTAGAGGGGGACCGCGAAGCGGTGGAGCGGGTCGCTTGTACGGCCTTTGAGTTCGTACACCTGATGACATCGCCGGTGCGCGCAGATACTCCAGCGGTTTCGTGCGCGCACCCGCGAAAAGTTCAACCGTACGAAGTCATACAACGTACAAGGGACCCTTTCCGCCTCGCAAGCTCGGCACCTTCCCCTGTGGGGAAGGCTTTGATTTTAGCGCTACCATCTCTTGTCTTAATGACATTACCTCTGAGAGGATTCCCTAGGTTGATGGATGTTTCTTTTTCCCCCACGGGATATAGTCATACCGCCGCACCGCTTTCCATTCCTCGGGCTGTGCGAGGTCCTTGCGGAGGTACCAGAGCGTGCGCCGGATGATTTCTTCGTTCAGCTGCTCCGGCGGGACGCAGCGGAAAGCCATCGTGAGCACTTTCGCCTTCATGGAATCCGGCTCGGAGAGCAGGACTTCGGACGAGAGTTCGCGGATGTACGTGGCGCGGACGGAGGCGAGCGTCTCCGGGGTCGCTTCCGGGATTTCATTCTTCACCTCGGCGTAGCGCGCCCAGGGGATGTCGCCCAAATAGCGGCGGATGGCGACGCGGATGGCCTGGCGGTGCTTCAGCGCGCACGAGGGACAGCGTTTTGCCTGCGGCTCGCAGAGCGTGTTGCAGTCCTGGCACTTGTGGTAGCCGAGCGACCGTTGCAGTTTTTCGCGCTTCGCCTGCTTCAGGGACACGCGGAAACAGCTCGCACGCAAGGCTTCGCTTTCGATATGGGCGCATTGTTCGCGGATGGCCGCGATTTCCTCGTCCGTGAGGTTCACTTTCGGCAGGAGCTTTGCATAGTCGACGCCCTCGTCCATCGGCGTGCTCCGCAGCCACTTGAGCTCGCTGCCCGCACGGGCGAAACGGAGCTCTTTGACGAGCTGCTGGCAGGCGTACTGGTTGACCTTCTCGATGATCTGCGTCTGCATGTAGGCGATCTGGTTCCGCCACGACGCGTCGTACGTGTAGAGCCACAGCGTCTCGCGGATGATGCGCACGGCCTCAACGCTATGCGCGATCGCCGGCCCGACGATGTCCGGCCAGTGGTAAAGCACGCGGTTGCAATCGTAGCGATGCTCGAACGCCGGCCCGAGCTCGTGGATCGTGCGCGGCAGGATCTTCGCCGCCGGCTCGGTGTAGGGGATCATGGTTTTGGGCAAGAAGGTCACCTCGCATCTGTTGCAATCTATTGCCGAACGTCACACCCCCAGCAGCCTCTCCCTCAGGGAGAGGGGGACCGCGAAGCGGTGGAGAGGGTCCCTTGTACGGCAAAACAATTCGCACATCGTAGCTTCCGCGGGTGCGAGTACGAAACGTTTGCGTGCGCGCACCCGCGAAGAGTTATGCCCTGCGAACGCGCCAAACGTACAGGGGACCCTTTCCGCCTCGCAAGCTCGGCACCTTCCCCGGAGGGGAAGGCTGCAGAGATTCATGCGTTCGCAACCGTTCCAGCAGATTTCTCGTCCTTGATTATAGTTCCATCCTTCACGTGGAACATCGTCCCGAACCGCTCCTTCGGGAAATACGCGGCGTCGGTCGCGGTGATGATGGTCTGGATCTGCTCGCGCGCGAGGAAGGCGAGCAGGGCGCGGCGGCGGCCGGCGTCGAGCTCGCTCATGACGTCGTCGAGCAAAAGGACCGGATACTCGCCCGTCTCTTCGTGCAAGAACTCGAGCTCGGCGAGCTTCAGCGCGAGCGCGCCCGTGCGCTGCTGGCCTTGCGAGCCGTAGGCGCGCAGGTCGATGCCATTGACCGTCAGCGCGAGGTCGTCGCGGTGCGGGCCGACGCTCGTGACGCCGCGCAAGATGTCGAGCGAGCGCCGCGCCTCCAGTCTCTTATTATACCATAGTTCTAGGGTGTGTGTCACATTCGGAGCGCCAGAAACCGCAGGATCCACGGCTTCCGTTGCATTCATTGCAGGCGTTGTGTCCGCTTGTGCCGTCGAACGCGTCCGCTCGTTTTCCGTCGCGACCATGGACGCGAGCGTCGGCGTTTCTTCTGCGCCGTGAAATTCATAAGCAAGTGCGAGCGTCTCGGCATCGCCCGAGATGCTCTGTTGCATCGTGTTCGCGAGCGCCTGGAGTTTTTGCACGGCGTCTTGCCTCCTCGCCGCAATCTTCGCGGCGCTCGCGGCGAGCTGCGGGTCCCACGGGTCGAGCAGATGCGGGGACGCGCGATGTTCTCGAATCTCCTTGAGTAACGTGTTGCGCTGCTGAAGCAAATGATTGTACGTGAGGAGCTCGTGGTAATACGCCGGGCTCGCCTGCGAGAGCTCGCGGTCGAGGAAGCGACGGCGGCCGGCCGGCGCGCCTTTGATGAGCGCGAGGTCTTCGGGAGAGAACAAGACCGTGTTCAGCGTGCCGATGAGCTCGCGCGGCCGCACGGGCTGGCCGTTGAGCAAGAGCTTCCGGCGGCCTTGCACGGGGATCGTGATATCAAGGCGACTCCCGACGCCTGCACGCGAAAAAGCCAGCTGCAACAGGGCGGCTGGCTGCTGGAAACGGATGAGGTCATGATCCTGACGCGTGCGGTGCGAGTGCGTGAGCGACGCATAGTAGACGGCCTCGAGGAGGTTCGTCTTGCCTTGCGCGTTCGGGCCGAGGAAGATGTTGAGCGAGGGGGAGAGGTCGAGCGTCAGTTCGGCGTAGTTGCGGAAGTTTTGGAGATGTAAGGTCGTGACTTGCATATTTGAACGTTCCTTCGAGCACGTTGTAAGTTACGATTGCCGAACGTAGCGAATACAGCAGCCTTCCCCTCAGGGGAAGGTGGCCCCGAAGGGGTCGGAAAGGGTCCCTCGTGCGGCAGAGGCGTTCGTAGGGCTGAACTTCCGCGGGTGCGAGTACGAAATGTTTGGAGTGCCTGCGCGCACCGGCGATGTCAAACGGCCTGCAAAACCAAAGGACGTACAAGCGACCCGCTCCACCGCTTCGCGGTCCCCCTCTCCCAAAGGCAATGTCATTAAGTTAAGAGACAGCCCTCCTCCTTGGAGGAGGGACAGGGCCGGCAGGCCCAGGGAGGAGCGGCCTGTAGTTTATTACAAT
>OMWS01000093.1 GCA_900314825.1 uncultured Veillonellaceae bacterium
GTGACATGATGAATCTCCTTTTCAATGGTCTCCCCAGTATACCACGAGATTCATTATAAAACCTGTCCGACAATGTCTTAATTCATGGTGCCATTATAGCGTGAAGACGTCGAGCGCGCCGTCATCCCAATGATAGCCCCACGACCAGTTGAACGGGTTCGAGAGGATGACGTTGATGACGATGACCATAAGGAGCGGCACCATCGCCCAGTACCAAGGAATCTTGATCTTCGGCTCGCGACGCTTGCGCCCTTCCGTGTGCGCGCCGTAGCCTTCGCCAGCCGCCTGGAGCTTTTTCGCGCGGCGCGTGATCCAGCCCCAGCCGATGGCGAGGAACAGAATGGACGCGAAGATGCCGATGCCCGGCCCCGCCCACGTCGACGTCTGGAAATACGACGACGGGATGATGTTCTGGATCTGCGGCGTACCCGGCAGCGAGACCATCGCGAAGGAAAAGATGCCCATCCAGAGCGCCGCCGGCAGCAGACGCTTCGGAATATCCGCCTGACGGAACACATACGCGCCGAACGGATACATGACGAAAGCGACGACAAAAACCGAAAGACCGCCGTACGTCAGCACAGCGCAGCCGAAGAGCACCGCAAGCACTGCGCGCTTCTCGCCGAGCACCTCGACGATCTTGCCCGCGACCGACGCCGCGAGTCCGCCCTTTTCCATGAGGCGCGCGAAGACAGCGCCGAACAAGAACACCGGATAATACGTCTTCACATACTCCGCCATACGCGTCATGTAGAGCTCCGTATACGTCGGCAGGATGCCGAACGAGCTCGCGAGCGCTGCAATGCCAGCGAACATCGGTGCGATCAAGATGATCGACCAGCCGCGATACGCGAAATACATGAGCCCAAGCAGGGCAACTGCGATACAAAAAGCCTCCATAAACCTCAAGTCTCTCCTCTCAACGATAAAACACGACAAAACACGAAATTTCGTTTTCTCAATTCCGCAAAAAAAGGAGCGCCGGTTTTCTTCCTCCGGCTGCCCCCTCTGACCGTATCTTCATACGGAATCCTATTGTCTCACTCGCGGAGATCTAGAAGCACCGATTGCCCAGTGCCCCTTGCATGTTTTGTTATGCCTGTAAGTTATCGCAAAACTCACAATGAAAATTTTATCATTGATTTTCTCTATTGTCAATGAAGCCTGCCTATCATTGTCATGAAAAGTCATTCAATTCCAGTCACGCGCTCTCAGCCCTCTGCGCGTTTCTGCAGCGCGACGAGCTTCGCTGCCTTTGCCGCCAGATACTTCTCCTTATAAGCAATCTTGCGCCGCATATCGTTTATGAATTCCTTGGCCGCCGCCTCGTCGGCGGCATCGGGATGCGTCGACGCGAGTCGCCAGCGCTCCCGGCTCTTCTCGCCGCCGTGCGGATCGTCCGGCCCGGCGTTCTTCCGCTTCGCGAGCAGCGCCGGCTGGATCTTGCCGCGGCAGCCGAACGTGCCGAGGATCTCGCAGTCCGCGCCGAGCTGATAGCCCGCGCGCGCGAACGACGTCACGGCATGCTCGCTCGTGGGATCCGTGCCGTGCGTCTGGAAAAAGCAGACGCGCGTGCCGTGCACCTTCGGCAGGTACTTGAGCATCAGCGGATCCGGCGCGCCGAGGCGCAGCCAATAGCCGAGCAGCACCACATCATAGTCCGACACATCCTCCGGCGCCTCCTGCACGCGGAACACATCGCAGTCCTTCCCCACAGCCTCCGCCATCGCCTCAGCAATCTTCTTCGTATTCCCCGTCACGGAAGAATAAATAACCGCCCATTTCCCCATCGAAACATCCTCCTCATCGAAACCTTCCAAGCGCGCGTTACCTTGCGCCATTTGCGGCAGACACACTCATTTTCCTTATCGTAACAGGCCACCCGCGCGCCTGTCCGTAACAAACGTTACAACAGCTGTGAAAAGCGCCGCACCTTCCGCTTGTCAAAACAGCCCCCTGTCGCTAGAATGAAGGAAGTATCATATTCGCAATGAAAGGTGACATATCATGCAAGAATCAACAATGCCCCGTTCCCGCACGCGCCGACTCGTCTTCGCCGCGCTCATGATCGCCTGCACGCTCGTGCTCGAGCAGCTGCGCATCTTCCACATGCCGCAGGGCGGCAGCGTGACGCTCGGCGGCATGGTGCCGCTGCTCCTGCTCGCCTACCGCGAAGGCCCCGCCGTCGGTATGCTTGGCGGCGGCATCTACGGCCTGCTCAACCTGCTGCAGGATCCCTTCGTCGTGCATCCCGTGCAGGTGCTCTTCGACTACCCCCTGCCCTACATGTGCATGGGTCTCGCAGCCGCCCTGCCCCGCCACCGCGTCCTTTCGACCGCGCTCGCTTTCGCCGCCCGCTTCCTCTGCCACGTTTTCTCCGGCGTCGTCTTCTTTGCCTCTTACGCTCCGGCGGGCATGGATCCCCTCCGGTACTCCCTCGTCTTCAACGCGACCTACCTGTTGCCGGATTTCCTCATCTGCTGCCTCATCCTCAAGCTCCTCCCCGTAAAGCGCATCTTCGCTGCCCTGCGCTCCTGAGACAAATAAAAAAGCCACGGCAAAAGCCGTGACTTCGGAAAGGACTAACTGGTGGAGATGAGGAGAATCGAACTCCTGTCCAAAATACATCCACATCACACAGCATTATCGCAATAGCCTGAGCATGCAGGCATCATAGGAGCGCACCTCTGGGATTCAGAGATTTCCACCACCGGCTTTTACAAAGCCGGAAACTGCCGTTTTTATTTGAAACCTTCGAGTTGGCGAACGGCTCGTACTTTCAAAGGGGCTGGGTCATCGATCCGAGGATCGATCAAGCAGCGTATGCGTATTCAGCTTCGTCAGTTGAATTTAGCTGTTGGCTTTTACGTTTGACAACAATCAACGTGCGAACTGCGTGGCTTCTGTACCCTGTCGAAACCATTACATCCCCGATGAGTGAAGATATTCTATCACACTCAAACGGAATTTGCAAATATTTTTGCTGTTTACCGCACCGCTCCGTCAGGCGTCATTTCGCGACCTTGACATCATAACCGTAGATGGTCTTCCAGTCGTCGCGCATCGAGACGGGCACCCAGCCGTTCTTCTCGCAGTCGGCGCGCATCTTGTCCGCCTTGGCCGTGCTGCCGAGGTCGTCCTCGAGATCGTCGCAGAGCAGGGAGAACGCCATCGCCTTGTACTTGTTCTTCGCAATGGTGTAGTTGAACATCGAGGCATCGCCCGACGAGTTGCCGAACGCGAGCACCGGCTGGCGGCCGATCTCACGCGCGATGTTCGAGACCTTGTTCATCTTGACGTCCTTGAGCACGAACTGGCCGCGCACGAGCGTATCGCTCTTCTGATTGTAGACGTAGTCGAGCCCGTCGGTATCGCCCTGTCCCGAGGCGAGGATCCAGGCATCCGTGCCGATGAAGTGGTCGCGCTCGATCGGCAGCACACCCTCCATGAGCACGCGCTGCGCCTCGCGATCCGAGCCGGAGACGATCCAGACATCGAAGTCGTTCGCCTTGAGATAGGAGACGACTTCAGCCATCGGCAGGTAGAACTCCTCGCCGCGCTTGAGGTTCGTGAGTCCCTCCGCCGGCGTCTCCATGAACTGGCGCACATAGTCGTCATACTCAGGAATCGTCATACCGGCGAAGACGGAAGCCTGTGACTTCGCTTCCTTGCGCTCCATATCGCCCGGAATCGCGTGCGCATAAATGGCATCCTCTACGACCTTCGCGTAGGCGCGGTCCTCCTCAGACGGCGTATAGCTCGGGTCATGGAGTGCGCGATGCACATACATCATCCACTCGAAATACGAAGGCGTGCGCTCGCCGAGCAGCGTTCCGTCCATATCAAAGACAGCGACGCGATCCTCCGGCGGGATGTAATCCGCGCTCTTCTTGTTCGTCACCGTCTTCACATAGTTCGTGAGTGCCTTGTAGGAAGCGGCATCCTTGTTCCAATACTGGAAATTAGAGCCCTTCTGATTCACGGAAATCTGCCCGATCTCCGCGCGCGTCGCAGCCTCCGCATCCATCTGGAAGCTCGCACCACCGATAGCGATGCTCATGGCGAGCAGCGCCGCACAGAGTTTCCCCTTTTTCATAAACATACACGATACCCCCTAGAGAAATAGAATGAGACGCTTGCCTCTCTTTTCCCTTGATGGCACTATCATATCATGTTTTCTGTTGGGTTGCATCCTTCTTTTGTCTTAATTATCCTGTTTTGGGGTATATTTATTCTATTTTTATATCATTTCATCTCTCTAGGGCATTCTGCGATGGCCTCGACCTCGCAGAGCGCGCCGGCCGGCAGATCCTTGACCGCGACGCAGCTGCGCGCGGGCTTGGAGACGAAATGCTTCGCATAGACCGCGTTGAAGGCCTGGAAGTCGCCGATGTCCGCGAGGAAGCAGGTCGTCTTGACGACATGCTCCATGCCCGCGCCCGCGGCCGCGAGCACGGCTTCGACGTTGCGGCAGCACTGCTCGGCCTGGCCGGCGATATCCGCCGCGACGATCTTGCCCGCGGCGGGATCGATGGCGATCTGGCCGGAGAGATAGAGCATGCCGCCCGCCGCGACTGCCTGACTGTACGGGCCGACCGCGGCCGGCGCCTTGTCCGTATGGAATATCTTCATCAATATCATCCTCCTGAAAAAGATTGCGCGGCCTGTCGCGCCGCTGCCCAAAGAAGCATCGTCTGTCTCCGTGCTTCTCATCCATTCTACCGCAAACGGCGCCCCTTGACAATGTTACACGCATATCATGCGGACAAAAAGCAGCGGGCTCATGCGCCTTTTTTTTTGGGGGGGGGTGAAACATGAGCCCGCTGCAGTTATGAAAATAAGAAATAAGGAATACTTCCTTATTTCAGCGTGTCAGAAGTGAACGCTGCCGGCTCTCAGCACATCGAGATACGATTTGGCAATGGGGATCTTGCCGCTCTCGAGGTATTTCGTCTGGTCGGGATCGCCACCGCTGACGTGGTTCGGCCCGCCGACGACGAGGCCTGGTACATAGGCGCCCGTGCTCTCGTGGATGCGGTTATGCGGGTGGAGCGGCATATTGCTGCCCACGCCCGTCATGAAGCATTTGTCGAGGCTGTTGCGCCCGAAGAGATAATGAAGCTGCGAGAGCGCTCCCTCGACATACGCGGGCTTGGGCGCGATGCGGTTCGCCATGAGGAGCAGAGAGCCCTCCGTCAGCGCGTTCTTCGTCGAAGCCCAGGTATACTCCTCCGCCGAGAGCGCGCAACCGAATGGATCTTTCTCCGTCTTGGCGAGCAGCTCGTCCGCGTAGCCGAGGAACGCGCGGCGCACCTGCCCTGTGAGCAGGGGATCTGCGCCGGCGGCGCTCAGATACGCGTACTGGCCGAGCGCGAGGCAGTTGTCCCAGGTGTAGAAGCCAGGTTTCTGCGTGAAGCGGTCGCTGACCTTCTTGAGATAGGCCTCGTACTTCTTGTCGCCCGTCGTGCGGAACATCTCCGCGGCAAGCCAGATGCGCTCCTCGAGATCCGTCGCCTTGTTGTACGGGCCGGAGCCGCTTTCCTGCCCCTCGTCCGTGCGGTAGAGCGGCTCGGGGTGCTGCTCGAGATAGCTCCAGACGCGCTCGGCGTTCTTGCGCAGCTGGCGCGCGTAGCGCGCGTCGAACGGCGCGTAGACGCGCGCGCCGATGGCGAGGCTCGCGCCGTACATCGCGGAGCTAGAGGAGCAGTTGCCGAACACGAAGCGCGGCTGCGTGTCCGTGTCCGGAGACTTGTCGAATCCCGGCCACGTCATGCCCGCCACCTTGTGGAACGTGCTGCCGTCCTTGCGCTGGAGCTTCTGCATCCAGTCGAGCTCGAACTTCACCTCGGAGAGCGCGTCAGGCATGCCTTTCTCCGCCTTGACGCCCTTGGGGAACACGAGCTGTCCCGCGCGGAAATGACCCGGCTCCTCCTCATAGGCCATGAGGAGCTGCGCCGAGGCGATGGCGGCCGTCGTCATGTACTTCCCGTAGTCGCCGGCATCATACCAGCCGCCCGTCGCATCGAGCTTGTCGCCCTTCTTGTTCAGCGCGTCGGTGAAATAGACCTCAGCCGCCTTGTCCTGCGGATGACCGCCCGCGAGATGCAGCCCCGTCACGGGATCGTCGATGGACGTGTTGCTGCGCGCGAGCGTATAGGAACGCCAGGCGTAGACCGCGGGTTTCGCGTAGACATTGTCGCCGATGGCAAAGGGATAGGAAGTCTGCGCGCCCACCTTCAGGCGGTACGTACCGGCCTTGCGCAGCGCGGAGAAATCCGCCTGCCGCAGGCGCTCGCCGGAGAGCGCATCGAGCTTCGCCGCCGAGAGCTTCCCCTCGTAGACCGTCGCCCCCGTCGCCGCATCGACGATGGAGAACGCGGTCTCCCCGCTGTCCTTGACCGCCGCCTTTTTCTCATGTCCGGTGAGATAGCCCACCTGGTCGACATGGAGCCCGGACTCCGGCGCGGTAGCCGCCGCGTCCGCCGCGAATGTCACCGGCACTGCCGTCAGGCAGCTGGCGGCGAGCGCCGAGCCTGCGAGCACGAGGCGCGCGAGCCGTTTCATCTTATATGATTTCATCGGCTCAGTCCTCCGACGGCGTGTACTTCACCCACTGATACTCCGCCATGATCGGCAGATCGGAGTCATCGAACGCCTTGAGCCAGTCATCGACGTTCTTGCCCGCCCAAGCGTTCATCATGATCTTGCCTTTCGTCACAGGCATGTTCGCGCCCTCGATGCGGTAAGCCTCCTTGCCGTCGACGAACCAGATAATCTTGTCCTTGTGCCACTCGAACGCATACGTATGGAAATCCTCCGACGCGTCGAAGCCGAGATCGTACATGTGCTCATGTCCGCCCTGTCCGTTGCGGAAATAGTTGAACTGCACCTTCGTCGTGTCCTTGCCGAGCACCTCGACGTCGATCTCATCCCAGGGATTGCTGTCGCTCGGGCCGGTGTACGTGAAGAACGAGGAGACGACGCCGTCGTTCTTCATGGCCTTCATCGAGACCTCATAGCGGCCGTAGCCATAGAACTGCTTGCTGCGGAACTCACCGCCTGAATACGGCACCTGGCTCTGCTGATCGTCGTTATCAATGATGAGCTGCATCAAGCCATCCTCGAACGTCACATTGCTCTTGTGCCAGAACACGTTGAACGGATTGCCGTTCGTCCAGCCGTCAGACGCCTCGAAGAGCGCCGGGCAGCCCTTCTTGAAATCCACCGAGAACGCGTCGCTCGCCTGCGTCTCCGCTGCCGGAGACGCATAGGCGATGCCCGCCACGGGCTGCGCCGGTGCCACAGACGCGAGCGGCGAGAGCGCCGCCGCGAGTACGGCTGCTGCCAGCATATGTTTTTTCATCTTCATGAGAATCTTCCTCCTTCTCCTTCTGTCACGCGCGGTACAGGCCGCACCGCGGATGAGATGCGGCTTTATTCCTGCGTCTTTACGGAGAGGTCCTCCCCGTTCGTCTTGATGACGTGCTGATACCAATAGAAAGATTTCTTCGGCACGCGCTTGAGCGTACCATTGCCCTGGTTGTCCTTGTCCACATAGATGAAACCGTAGCGCTTCTCCATCTCGCCCGTGCTCGCAGAGACGAGATCGATGGGGCCCCACGGGCAGTAGCCCATGAGTGCGACGCCGTCCTCCTCGACCGCGCGCTTCATCTGCTCGATGTGCGCGGCGAAATAGCGGATGCGCTCATCGTCGTGCACGATGCCGTCAGATGCGGGCTGCTCATGCAGGCCGATGCCGTTCTCGACGATCATCAGCGGCAGCTCATAGCGCTCGGAGAGCACGTTGAGCGTGTAGCGCAGGCCGACCGGATCGATCTGCCAACCCCAGTCCGAGGCCTTGACATAGGGATTCGGGACTTCCTTGCGCGCCCCGGGCGCCGCCGCGTCATATTCGCTCACGAAGCTCATGTAGTAGGAGAGCGCGAAATAATCGACCTTGCCCGCCTCAAGCAGCGCCATATCGCCGTCCTCTACCTGCAGCTTGAAGCCCTTTCTCTCCCACTCGCGCAGGAGATACGCGGGATAGTGGCCGCGGCACTGGACATCGGCGAAAGCGAACGTCCGGTCCATCTCCTTGAGCGCCGCGATCTGGTCGAGCGGCCGGCACGAGGCCGGGTAGACAGGCGACATCGCAAGCATGCAGCCAATCTCGAAATCAGGATTGATCTTGTGACCGAGCACGACGGCCTTGGCCGAGGCGATGAACTCATGGTGCGCGACCTGCGCGAGCACCGCCTCGCGGTCCTCGCCCTCCTCGTAGCGCACGCCCGAGTTGGTGAACGACGCGAACGGATCGTCCAGATTGCGCTGGTTGTTGATCTCGTTGAACGTCATCCAGTACTTGACCTTGTCCTTGTAACGCTCGAAGCAGACCCCGGCGAAGCGCACGAAGAGATCGACGAGCTTGCGGCTGCGCCAGCCGCCGTACTCCGTCACCAGATGATACGGCATCTCGAAATGCGAGAGCGTGATGACCGGCTCCATGCCGTACTTGTGCATCTCGTCAAAGAGGTCGTCGTAGAACTTGAGACCGGCCTCATTCGGCGTCTCCTCATCGCCGTTCGGGAAAATGCGCGTCCAGGCGATCGAGGTGCGGAAACATTGGAAACCGAGCTGCGCGAGCAGCGCGATATCCTCCTTGTAGTGGTGATAGAAGTCGATCGCCTCGTGGTTCGGATAGTACTTCCCGGGCAGGACGCCATCCGTGATCTCGCGGGGCACGCCGGGGCCGCCGACCGTCATGACGTCAGCGACCGATGGTCCCTTGCCGCCCGCCTGCCACGCGCCCTCGAGCTGATGCGCGGCGACCGCGCCGCCCCAAAGGAATCCTTTCGGAAAGCTCATACTGTCTCCTCCTTGCCGTCCAGACGCTGATAGACGCTGATGAACTCCAGCGCGATGGTCTTGAATGCCTCCGCGCTCATGAGCTGATCCTCCGCGTGGAGAATGAGCAGGCTCACGATGTTCTTCTCGCCCGACGCCTCGCGCGTCAACAGGCTCGTGTGCGCGTCATGCCCCTCGACGAATGCCTCGTCGCCTTCCTTGATGAGCTGCTCCGCCTTGGCGTAGTCGCCCTGCTTCGCGGCCTGGATGGCCTCGATGTAGGAGCTGCGCGCCGTACCGACCATCGAGATGATCTGGAAAGCAATCTGCTCTAAATCACCCATGTCGCTCACCCCTTCATGATCTTCTCAGCGAGTTCCACCGTGCCCTTGCCGTCCATGCGGCCGTACATGCGCATGTCGATGGCCTCGACGGGCACGCCTGGCAGCTCCGCGGCGATCTTGTCCTTGGAGAAACGGATCTGGGGACCGAGCAGCACCACGTCGGCGTCCGCAGCCTTCGTGGCCGCCTCCGAGGCGGAGTAAGCGGCAATCTCGTAGTCCTTGCCAGCGGCAGCAGCAGCCTCCTTCATCTTGTTCACGAGAATACTCGTCGACATGCCAGAGGCACAAAGCAATACAATTTTTTTCATAAAGAACACACCTTTCATCATTGTGAACTGCACACCTGCATACATAGAAGCAGGAATGAATTGAGTGCCCTGTCTTCACGCGTCTGCACACTCCCCTCATCACATGCCTAGCAGAACGCGGTGAAACGTCCTGCCATCGCATTTCTGATTGATTTCAAAAAGAGGCAGCGCAGATGCGCAAGTCAGGGCACCTTATCAAACCAGTACTAATTTAAAAGTGGAAATCGAGCTGTGTGCGGAAGAGATGACGCTTGGCCTTTTGCTTCATGTCCTCACTCGTTCCAGAACAGTTCTGTTTCTGATCGGAATAAAACGTCTCCCAGACGACATCTTTATACGGCACATAGCGGAAACCGACAAGCCAGCCGCGGGTATCTGCCGGCAGTGAGCCCCACTCATCATCATGCGAGACATCGCCATAGCGCTCGAAGTTGAAGATACGCGTATAGAGGTTCCAGCTGCCGACCTTCTCCATATCGAGATTCCGGTAGTCGAGGCGAATCTCCCTGCTCGAGCGATACGCTTCCGCATTCGTGCGCGTATACGTTCCCGTCAGCCGCAGGTCTTTGTTAAGATTCGTCCCCAAATCAATGGCGTAGAGGCGGCTCATCTTCTGGTCGCCGCGGTCGCCATCCCGGCCTTTGTAGTCCTTATTCCCCATGAATGTGAGCGCCGCGTCAAAACTGTGTCCGAGCTTCCCCGTCACGCTCGCGCCGTAAATATGCGTATCCTGCCCGTCCGGCATCGAGACGAGATCGCCCTGGCGCGGACGGAGACCGAATCCCTTGATATTCCAGTTCGGCGCGAAATCATACGAGAGCTGAACTCCATCTGCCGCATGACCAAAGGAGACATTCTGAAAGCCGTAGCCCCACCACTTCGTACCGACCGTGACGCCAAGCTTGCCTGCATTCCCTTCTACCCAGATTCTCTGGAACGTGCCGTCCTGATCGTCATCCCTGGAGTTCTTGCGCCATGACTGGTTGACCGTATAGCCCTTGCGCGTCTCGCTCTGGAAATGCGCTGTCCATTTGTCCCCTACTTTCATACTGCCTTCCAGATCCATATAGAAGTGCTTGTTATTATTCTGAGAGCCGACACCCTTGTCGCCGCTGTCGCTGTCATATTTCGCCCGCACAAAACCGGAAAGCTGCACCTTATCAATTTTCGACTTCAGCTCCTCGTAACGCGCTTCATTTTTCTCATCCATCTTCACAAGCTCCGCCTGATACTCATTCGCGAGCTTTTCGATGAGCGCTTCATCAGCGGGGTTCGCCGTCTTGAGCTTGTCCTGTGCGCGGGCGATGACCGCTGCCATCTCGTAGCGGCTCATCGCACGATCTCCGGCGAACGTGCCGTCCCCATTGCCCTCGAGAATACCATCCTTGACGAGCTGGTCGATGGCGCCATAGCTCCAATGTCCTTCCGGCACATCGGAGAAGCTCGCCGCTCCCTCGGCGGCAAACGCCTGCCCGCTGATGCCAGCCGTCAGAGCCAATGCGGCAAGAATGCTTGCTGTCTTTTTCATACTCTTCTCTCCTTTATTCCCCAAACAATTTACTGCAAGGGCGATGTACAATGTCCACGAAGTGGATGTTTATACATGCAGCTTACTATCTATATCTGCGATTCCACTGCTCACTCTGCTTCTTTGCTGTGCTCTTCTTTCAGGAACTCCTTGTCCTGTGCTTTCAGGAACGGGAAGTAGATCACCGTCGCCATGGCCAGGTTCACGATCTGGATGACCGCACCCTGCCAGCCGTCGAGCAGGAAGCCCGCGATGACCGGTGGCGTCGTCCACGGTACCTGCACGGCGCTGAACGGCGCCATGAAACCCGTGGAAATCGCGAACCAGGTGATGAACATCGCAAAGAGCGGCACGAGCACGAACGGCACCAAGAGATACGGATTGAAGACGATCGGCAGGCCGAAGATGATCGGCTCGTTGATGTTGAAGAGTCCCGGCACGAACGCCATCTTCATCAGCGACTTGAGCTGATCGGACTTCGCCGTGAAGAGGCCCGCGATCAGCAGACCCAACGTGAGGCCGCAGCCGCCGCTCTTGACGAAGACATCGTTGATCTGGCAGGTGAAGATCTTCGCCTGCGGATTGTTGACGAGCGACATGCCCATGTCGAGCAGGTGCTGGTTGTCGAGCGAGTTCGCGATGAGCAGCGGACTCACGACGCCGCCGACGACGTTCGGCCCATGGATGCCGGCCCAGAAGAGGATGCTCTGCAGGCTGACGATGATCGTGCCGCCCGCGAGCGAGTCCGAAAGGCCCTGCAGCGGCGTCTGGATGACCTTGAAGATGAGCTCCGGCAGCGTCGTCGCACCAACGTAGTGGCAGAGGCCGTAGAGCACGGACGCCGTCGTGAAGAACACCATGCCCGGCACGAGCGCGGAGAACGCGCGCGCCACGCCCTGCGGCACGGCGTCTGGCATCTTGATGCCGATGTGGTGCTTCTCGAAGTAGCAGAACACGCACGAGACGAAGAACGCGATCAGGATGGCGGTGATGACGCCGTTGCTGCCCGCCCAGGCCTTCGGGATGATGTCGCCGACGATGGCGCCCTCCTTCGTCGTGATGGTCGGCGGCATCAGGATCAGGAATGTCGAGAGCGCGAGGATGGCCGCCATCATCGCGTCACAGCCTTCATTCTCCACATACTTATAGGTGATGGATAATACAACGATGAGCGCGAGTACGCTGAACGTACCGCCGGCCACAGCGTTGAGCGGCGCCGTCCAGTCCTTGCCGAACAGCGAACTCATGAAATCGCCGTAGCCAGGCACAGGAAGATTTGCCAACAACAGGAACACCGAGCCGCAGATCGTAAACGGCGTCGTCATGATAAAGCC
>OMWS01000046.1 GCA_900314825.1 uncultured Veillonellaceae bacterium
GGGCATCAATTATGGTGTGGCGAGCGTTTCGGAAGGTGTTCGGGGGCGAGGATGGGATGGCTTATACCTGCTTCAGTGGGGCGCCGGATGTTGAGGAGCTCATTGATCTTTTGAATACGCCGCCGTTTTCGCTGGATCCGGCGCTGGGACGGCTCGTGATTGTCGAAGGGAGCGACTGGTTCAAGAGGACACCGCCTGACCGGATCATCGATTATCTTTCGGACCAGAAGCATTATCCTGATTTTGCGCATCTCGTGTTTATCGAGAGTACTGTGGATAAGCGGAGTAAGCTCTATAAGGTGGTGCAGCAGGCTGGCTTTCCGTGTGATATGTTCCGGCAGTCGCGGGCGGATCTTTCGCGCTGGGCGGCCAGATATCTTCAGAATGCGGGGAAGAAGATTCGGCAGTCGACGATGGAGCGCTTTCTCGAGAAGACGGGAGATGATATGTATAACATCGCCTCGGAGCTTGACAAGCTGATTGCCTATACGGGGACGCGGGATGTCATCGAGGATGAGGATGTCGAGACGATTTCATCGCAAAATGTCGAGGATCGGGTGTTTGACATGATTACAGAGCTTAGCCTCGGACATACGGAAAAGGCGATGCGGTATTATCAGGATCTTCTGATGCTCCAGGAGGCGCCGATGAAGATTCTCGCGCTCATGCGGCGGAATTTTAATCAGCTGCTGCTTGCAAAGGAGGTAAAGCAGAAGGGCATGAATGAGGCGGATGCCGTGAAGGCGCTGAAAGACCTCGTCGATTCGAAATTCGGCGAAGACTAAGTCGCAAAAACGCACAACAGAAAGGGACTGTTGCGGTTGACACGTTCTACGCCTCCCCCATTGGGGGAGGTGCCCCGAAGGGGCGGAGAGGGTAGCGCATGAACGAGATTCTCATCCCTTCCGAAAGGCATGCGAATCGCCAAACAACGCTACCCTCTTCGACCTCCCTGCCGGGAGGCCACCTCCCCCAGAGTGGGAGGCTTGAGAACGTAACCGCAACAGTCTTTTTTCACACACAGGGGAATTTTTTCACATATTTGGGGGAACAGAACAATGGCAGAAAAAATCCGTGGCAAGGGCGTCATTTCCGGCATCGCGATGGGCAAGATCATGCTCGCGGGCCAGAACCTCGACGGCTATCTCGTGAGCTACCAGCCGGACGCCATCGACGAAGAGAAGCAGAAGGCCATGGCGGCCATCACGGCCGTCGCCGAGCAGCTGCGCGAGAGCATCGAGAAGATGCAGAAGAACGAAGAGACGCAGGCGCAGGCCGCGATCCTCGAAGCGCACCGCATGATGGTGCAGGATCCGATGATGGCGCAGAACATCGACGAGCAGATCGACGAGGTGAAGAACGCGCCGCGCGCCGTGCTGAAAGCTTCTGAGATCCAGGCGAAAATGTTCGAGCAGATGGAGGACGAATACTTCAAGGCGCGTGCCGTCGACCTGCGCGATGTCGGCAAGCGCGTCGCGAAGTACATCCTCGGCGTCAAAGAGCCGGAGATCGGCGACGAGAAGGTCATCCTCTGCGGCAAGGAAATCGAGCCGTCCGTCATCGCCGGCATGCCGACGGAGCAGATCGCAGGTGTGCTCCTCGGCTCGGGCTCGACGACGGCGCATGCCGTCATCATCGCGAAAGCGCGCGCCATCCCGACGATCGTCGGCCTCAATAAAGAAGACCGCATCGACAAGATCGCGGACGGCGACCACGTTATCATCGACGGCGAGCGCGGCGAGATCACGATCAACCCGACGCCGGAGGAGATCGCTTCCTACAGCGAAAAGCTCAAGGCGCAGGAAGAGCTCGCGCGCCACTATGCCGAGCTCAAAGAGCTGCCGGCCGTCACGCCGGATGGCGTGAAGATCGAGCTCATGGCGAACATCGGCACGCACATGGACGTCGACAACGCCATGAACTACGGCGCGGAAGGCGTCGGCCTGTTCCGCTCGGAGTTCGTCTTCATGGGCCGCGAGGAAATCCCGACGGAAGACGACCAGTTCCAGGCGTATAAAGAAGCCATCGAGAAATGCAACGGTAAGCTCTGCGTCATCCGCACGATGGACATCGGCGGCGACAAGCCGCTGCCGTACCTCAACATCCCGAAGGAAGAGAACCCGTTCCTCGGCTACCGCGCCGTCCGCATCAGCCTGCAGCGCGACGACCTTTTCCTGCCGCAGCTCAAGGCGATCCTCCGCGCCGGCGTCTTCGGCAAAGTCGCCATCATGGTGCCGATGGTCATCAACGTCAAAGAATTCAAAGATGTCCTCGAGCGCATCGAGCGCGCGAAGCTCGAGCTCACGCATGAGGGCAAGGCGTTCAGCAACGACGTCCAGGTCGGCATCATGGTCGAGACGCCGTCGGCGGCCGTCATGACGCCGGTGCTCGCGAAGTACGTCGACTTCTTCTCCATCGGCACGAACGACCTCGTGCAGTACACGCTCGCCTGCGACCGCGGCAACGCGAGCATCTCGTACCTCTACAACCACTTCAACCCGTCCGTGCTGCGCCTCATCTATCGCACGATCCAGAGCGCGCACCAGGGCGACAAGTGCAAGTGGGCCGGCATGTGCGGCGAGATGGCATCCGATCCGTACGCCGCCGTCCTGCTCATGGCCATGGGCATCCACGAGCTCTCCATGAGCGCGCCGAGCATCCCGCGCGTCAAGGAGATGCTTCGCAAGACGAGCTCCGTCAAAGCAAAAGAAATCCTCGCCGACGTCATGAAACTCGAAGACGGCGACGAGATCCGCGAGTACTTGCATAAGGTGCTCTAAGGCAAAAACAAATCCGTGATCATGTGAGGAAACTCGTGCTATACGAAAAAGGTGTAGCACGAGTTTTTTCTTTGCAGGGAGGAAGCGGTATGTCGTCGCAGATCCAAATCGTTGCATCATCCGTGACGATAGCATCTAAAGATACGACGAAAGAAAATGCTTGCAACGCAAAAAGTCCTAGCTTTTCATTTGCGAATCCGATATAATGTAGCAAATCACTCAAACATCACACACGTGGGAAAGGCGGAGATCGTTCGTGAAAGGTTTACGGCAGGCAGTGGCGGCGCTTGTCGCGAGTTTTGTATTTTGCGGCGGCGTGATGCACGCGAGCGCTCGGGATGTCTTGCGCGTCGGCATCCGGCCGCTTGGTGACGGCGTCGTCACGCAGGATGCGCAGGGGAATTTCTATGGCCTTGAGACGGACTACATGCAGACGCTGACGAGCTATGCAGGGCTTGAAGTGACGTTCGTCCCTGGTACGTGGGAGGAAAATACCGCACGGCTCGCGGCCGGCGATATCGACGTCATCGCGGGCGTCGCGCAGTCGCCGGAGCTTGCGCAAGCGTTCCTCTACTCGCGCCTGCCGCTTGGCGCGGCACGCGGCGGCCGCTCCCTCATGGCGCCGATCGGCACGCAGCATCAAGTCACACCGCTTTACTACGTCCTGCGCCACGATGAGGTGGATCTCTTCGCACGCTTGGAAGCAGCGAATGACAACATGGCGGCGAACCGGCCGCATTTCATTGATGACCTCGCGCAGATGTACCGCGACCGCGCGCCTGCGCCCATCCTGCGCCTGACGCCGGAGGAGCACGCGTTTTTGGCTGCAAACCCGACGATCCACGCGGTCGCCGTGCTCCGCGAGCCCCCGTATGCCTATATCAATGAAGACGGCGCGTTTGACGGCGAAGTGCGGAAGCTCGCCGACCGCATCTCCTACGACCTCGGCGTCCAGGTGGACATCCAGACCGTCGAATCGCATGAAGATGCCTTCCACAGGATCGCGAGCGGCGAAGCGGACCTCTTGATGAATCTCGACTGGGACATCAGCTATGCCGAGACGAAAGGCATCGCGCCGACGATCCCGTTTGACCGGCATTATTACACCGCGGTGAAACGGCGCGGGAGCGACACGGCGCATCCCGTCGTCGCCTGCCTCGACAGCCGCCTGACGGATCAGGTGCTGCGCACACGCTACGCAGAGGATCAGCTGAAGATTTATCCGAACATCGAGGCCGGCCTGCGTGCCGTGCAGACGGGCGATGCTGATCTCATGTTCGTGCGGCAGGAGACGGCCCAGTACGAAATTTTGCAAGGGGCGTTTCCCGACCTCGTGTCCGATGGCACGGTCGTGTTTTCGCGGCAGGAATCCATGGGCGTCTCGGAGCGCGTTTCCGAGCGGCTGCTTCCCATCCTCGACAAAGAAATCGGCTATATCGGGCAGGATGCCTTGAAAGACTACATCGCGACGCAGAATGGGGGTGCTGTCCGGCGCCTCAGCCTGCGCTCGCTCATCTACACGTATCCTCTGTACTTCCTCGGCGGCCTCTTCGCGGCAGCCGTTGTCCTTACGCTGCTCTTTTACTGCGCCATCCGCGTGCGCCGCCGCCACACGGATGAAATCCAGGCGCTCGTCGATACCGATAGCTACACGGGGCTCCGCAGCCATCGCTGGTTTGAAGAGCACGCGCATGCGATGGCGGGTGCGCCGCTGGATGGCAATCATGCGTGGTACGTCATCGCCTTCGGCATCCCGAACATCGACACGATCGTCGGCACGTATGGGCAGGAGACGGTCTCGCGCTTCGCGAAAGCCTTTGCGGCGGCGCTCGAAGCCGCCCCGTGGGCACGCCTCGTCGCGACGCACGCGAGCATCGGCCACGTCCTCTGCCTTGCGGAGGCGATGGATGACGCCGTGCTCGTGAAAAACGTGCGCGCCCTCAAGGAACAGCAGGAATACATCGCGGTCGGCGAGATGAACGTCCACGTCCGCGTGCGCGCCGGCATCCGCGCGCTCGGCCATCCGCCGATGGAGACCAAGAAGGCGCTCGAGCAGGCGAACCTCGCCATGCACGATGACGAAGCGGACGACGTGCGCCTGTACAACGAAGAGATGCAGGCAGAAGCGCTCATGAAGAGCCAGATCGAGAACCTCCAGCAGACGGCGCTCCAGCGCGAGGAGTTCCAGATCTGGCTCCAGCCGAAATACGATCTCAGGACGAAAAAATGCGTCGGCGCAGAGGCGCTCGTGCGCTGGGACAGCAAGGAACTTGGCTTCTTGCCGCCGGGCCGTTTCATCCCGCTCTTCGAGCGCAACGGCTTCATCACGCAGCTCGATTTCTACAACCTCGAGCACGTCATGCAGTATCAGAAAGCGCGCCGCGAGGCCGGCCTCCCGATTGTGCCGATTTCCGTGAACCAGAGCCGTTTCCACATCCAGGAGCAAGGGTATCTTGCGCGCATGGAAGCGCTCGCCATGCGCTACGGCACGGACGGCGTCGACCTCGAGCTCACGGAGACCGCGTTCGACCTCACGGGCCGCGACCAGCGGGAAAATGCGCTCGCCGTCATCAACGCGCTCCATGAGCTCGGCTTCCAGATCGACATGGACGACTTCGGCAGCGGCTACAGCGATCTCACGCTTTTAGACGCCCTGCCGCTCGACGTCATGAAGCTCGACCGCTCGCTGCTCCTCGCGAGCGAAAACTCCGACCGCATGCGCTCCGTCCTCGCGCGCATGACCGACCTCGGCCACGCTCTCGGCATGACCGTCATTTGCGAAGGCATCGAGACGGAAGAGCAAGAACAAATGCTCATCGCCTGCGGCTGCGAGCACGGGCAGGGCTACCTCTACGGCAAGCCCATGCCGCAGGAAAAGTTCGCGCGGTTCCTCGAAGAACATCTCTGATATGGCACGACAACGGTCGTTGCTTGCTTTGAAAAACATTCAAGCAAGCGATGACCGTTTTGATTTTGATAGACGCGATTTTTGCGAAATGATATAATTGGAGAAAAGCAGAAAAGAAGAAGGTGGTGGCGCGATGGGAGAGAAGGATGCGGCGGAAAAGACGCTGCTCGATTACGCAGACGTGTTCGCGGACATCTGGAATGTGCTGATGTTTCATGGCGAGCGGATCATGAAGGAAAGCGACCTCGCGGATGCGTTGCCGCGTTCTATCTATAAAGCGGACGGGAAACTGCACGAACAAGAGCGGGACGTCGCGAAGTTCTGGATGAGGAATCAGTTGCGCATTTCCTTGGTCGGCGTGGAAAATCAGTCGAAAGCTGAGGCGGGGATGCCGCTCCGCGTCATCGGGTATGACGGCGCGGCGTATCGCGCGCAATTGAATGCGGACAAGCCATACGAACCGAACGTGCGGTATCCCGTCGTGACAATCGTGCTGTACTTCGGTTTTGAGATGCATTGGAACAAGGAGCGACGGCTCAAAGAGTGTTTCGATATTCCGGCAGCACTCGAACCATATGTGAACGATTACCCGATTCACGTCATCGAGGTCGCGTGGTTGCCGGATGACGTGATTGCGCAGTTTACGAGCGACTTTAAACTCGTGGCAGATTTCTTCGGGCATTTGCGGAAGAAGGATGATTACGATCCGCCGGAAGACGAAATCCGTCATGTCAATGAAATTTTGGAGTTGCTGTCTGTGATGAGCGGGGATTCGCGTCCGTTGGAAGGGAAAGAGAATGGAAAGAAAGGGGAACGAGAGACCATGAGACTGGCAATGTTGGATAAAATTGAAGCACGTGGTGAAGCGCGCGGCAAAGAAGAGGGGAAAAGAGAGGGGAAAAAAGAGGGGATCCTCCTTGGCACGCGAAATGCGGTTGTTAACACGATTCGTAATTTGATGGCGAGTCAGAAATGGACGGCGGTCGAGGCGATGGAGGCGATGGGGATCCCAGTAGCCGAGCGGGCGGCGTATGAGGCGCTGCTGTGATTTTTGAATATCGGAAAGAATGCGCGGGCTTGACAAGTTTGTCGGGCGCGCGCATTTTTTTTGCGCGGCAGAGAAATGTGCGTGGGCGAAAATTCTCTCACGAAACAAGAAGGAATTTCAAGGGTATTCGTCGTATCTTACAAGAAATAGGTCATTTGGGAACGGCGTTCGCTTGACGGTTTGACGGAGCGAGCGAAGAGGGCAAGGTTTATGGCTAGGGATGGGAAGCTGCGGCTGGCGCTCGTGGCAGTCGCAATGGCTTTGGTCGCGTGCCTGTGGACGGGTGCGGCGGAAGCGGCGGAGCGGCCGGTGCTGCGCGTCGGCCTGACGTACAGCGCGCAGGATGAAATGGATGGCACAGGGCATCCGCAATTTGACAAGACGTTGACGGACTACCTGCAGGTGCTCGCGAGCTATGCGGGCATGGATGTGCAGATCGTGCCGGGCAGCGTGCAGACGAATATTCAGAAACTCTTGGATGGCAGCATTGATGTACTGCCGGATCTCGTCATCACGCCGGAGCGTGTGGCGATGATGGATTTTTCGCGGTTTCCGACGGGCTTCTTGAGCTCGACGCTGTACCTTCATGACGGCGTCCAGGCGTTTGACGTGCCGGGGGTGCGTTTCCGCATCGGCGTCGAGCGGGCCGGCTACCAGAGTCCCGTGCTCAAAAATGTGTTCGAGATGGAGCAGCGTCCGTATGACCTCGCGGAATACGCCACGCCGGTTGCACTCGCGGAAGCGTATCGGGCAGGGAAAATCGACGGCTTCTCGATCAATGAGTGGCCAGGCGGCTCGGAGGATGCTGCAGCGGCGTTCGATGTGACGGAGACGCATCTCGCCGTGCGGAAAGGCAATACGGAACTCTTGCACCGGTTGGAAGTGGCGGCGGACCGCCTCGCGCTCACGCGTCCGACGTTCATCGCGGATATTTATCGGCAGCACGAGGAAGACCGCGGCGAAGTGCCGCTGCTCCTCGACCGCGTCGAGCGCGATTTTCTCGTGGCGCATCCTGTGCTCCGTGTCATCGTCGTGGCGAACGAGCAGCCATATGCGTACATCGACGAGGATGGAAAGCTTGCGGGCGCGATGCGCGTCGTCACGGAGCGCGTGGCGGCGGACCTTGGCGTGA
This sequence comes from uncultured Veillonellaceae bacterium, assembly GCA_900314825.1. Taxonomy (GTDB): domain Bacteria; phylum Bacillota; class Negativicutes; order Selenomonadales; family Selenomonadaceae; genus Selenomonas_C. The sequence goes on from OMWS01000046.1 coordinate 7,869, forward strand.
CGCTTGATGTCGTGCCGATGACGCGGTACGAAGAAGCGTATGCGGCGATGGCAAACGGCGAGGCGGATTTCCTGCTCAATATGTTCGTCGATCCCGAGTGGGGCGCCGAGCGCGGCCTCGACCAGACGGCGCCGTTCCTGACGTCGTTTTTCACGGGCGTGACGCGGCGCTCGCCGCTGCCGGAGAAGCCGGTCATCGCGACGCTCGACAACCGTCTCGCAAAAGCGCTCATCGCGCAGCATTTCCCCGACCAGCGCGTCGTGACGTATCCGACGATCGCGGACTGCCTCGCCGCCGTGCGCCATGGCGAGGCCGATGTGACGTACATCCGCGTCGAGGCCGCGCAGTACCAGACGCTCCGCGGCGAATATCCCGACCTCACGCCGAGCGGCCGCATTGCCTTCTCGCGCGGCATTGTCATGGGCGTGCCGCAGAGCGCCGACCCGGTGCTCCTGCGCGTGCTCGACAAGGAGATCCACCACATGGGGCAGCACGTGACAGAGGCGTACTACGCGGAGGAAACGGCGAAGACGTTCCGCGAGCGCTCGGCGGTGTCTGTCATCTACGCGTATCCGCAGCGCGCGCTGGCGATTCTCGCGGGGCTCATCGCCGTCACGGCGCTGGCGTTCTGGCGCTACCGCCGCATGAAAAAACGCAATGAGGCGCATATGCAGAGCCTCATCGACCACGACCGTGCGACGGGCCTCTGCAACACGGATTGGCTCGAGCGCGCAGGCGACCGGCTCATCGCGCATGATCCGTCACGGGCGGGCGAGCGCGCCGTCGTCGTCATCCGCATCGTGCGGCCGGACGTCATCGCGGGCACGTATGGCCGCGAGGCCGTCGCTACGTTTTTCCAGCGGCTTGGGGGGGCAACTGGACGTCTCGGCGTATCCGGAGCTCATCGGCATGCGCTCGGATGCGGCGGAGATCGTCTGCCTCACGCATCCCGTCACGCGTGACGAGCTCGAAGTGCGCCTCGCGGCGCTCCTGCGGGCGAACGAATACCTCGAAGTCGGCGACATGCTCGTGCGTGTGCCGCTCGAGGCCGGCGTCTGCTACCTCGGCGACCCGCCGATCGACATCAAGCGCGCGTTCAACAACGCGGACATCGCGGCGCATGGCGAGCAGACCGTGCGGTTCTTCACGGGCGAGCTGCAAAAGGAAACGGTGCTGACGAGCCGCATGGAGAGCTTGCAGCAGACGGCACTCGACCGCCGCGAGTTCCACATCTGGTATCAGCCGAAATATGATCTCTTGACGCGCAAATGCATTGGCGCGGAGGCGCTCGTGCGTTGGCAGAGCGCGGAGCTCGGCTTCTTGCCGCCGGGAAAATTCATCTCGCTCTTCGAGGGCAATGGCTTCATCTCGCAGCTTGATTTTTACAACCTCGAGCACGTCATGCAATTCCAGCGCGAGGCAAAAGAAAAGGGCTTGCCCGTCGTGCCGATCTCGGTGAACCAGAGCCGCGTGCACATGCGCGAGCAAGGTTATCTCGAAAAGATGAAGGCGCTCGTCGACACGTACACGACGAAAGGCATCGAGCTCGAGCTCACGGAGACGGCGTTCGACTTCACGGATCGCGCGATCCGCGAGCACTCGCTCGACGTCGTCGCCGCGCTGCACGCCATGGGCTTCGCCATCGACATGGACGACTTCGGCAGCGGCTACAGCGACTTGTCGCTGTTGAACCAACTGCCGCTCGACGTCATGAAGATCGACCGCTCGCTGCTCCTTGCCTCCGAGGGCTCGGAGCGCATGTGCGTCGTCCTGCGCCAGATGGTGGACCTCGGCCACGCGCTCGGCATGAAAGTCATCTGCGAAGGTATCGAGACGACGGCGCAAGAAGAGCTCCTGATCGACTGCGGCTGCGAGTACGGGCAAGGATATTTGTACGGCAAGCCCATGAAGCGCGCGGACTTCGAGGAATTCTTGAAGACGCACGCGTGAGTTCGCAATCGGTGCAAATGATGAAGCGGAAATCATATTTTCCAAGGAGGAGAACGCTATGAAAGCGAACGGATGTCAAAAACTCTTTGGCGTGTTGTTATTCTTTGCGTGCCTCCTTTTCTTTGTCTCCCCCGCCGATGCCCGCTCGCAGCTCCGCGTTGGCGTCCCGCTCACGGCGGAAGCGGAGCTTGAGCAGGATGCGTCGGGGCATATCTATAGCGCGGAGACGGACTATATGCAGGCCATCGCGAGTTATGCGAGCTATGATGCCGTGCTGCTGCCGGATACGTGGGACGTCTGCCGTTCGCGTCTCGCGAGCGGCGCGATCGATGTGATCATCGGCATCGAGCCCGGAAGCCTAGGGACGGAGGGCATGAGCTTTTCGCGCCTCCCGATGGGCTGGCGGCGCGGCAGCGAGCTCTCCCTGCAGGCGGCGGATGCGCACATCCGCCCGCATTATTTCGCCGTGCGCGCGGGAAATGACGCGCTGCTGCGCGAGCTCGACGCGGCAGCCGACCGCCTCGTGGAAAACCGCCCAGGCTTCCTCACGACGCTCGACCAGATTTACGCGGATCACGGGCAGCGGTTCGGCCTGAACCTGACGCAACGCGAAAAGGATTACCTCGCGCTCCATCCCGTCATCCCCGTCGTCGTCGTCGCACGCGAACGTCCGTTCGCCTACGTCGACGAGCAGGGCGCGTTCCAGGGGACGCTGCGCTTTTTCACCGACCGCATCCAGGAAGACCTCGGTGTGACCTTGCGTGTCATCACCGTGCCGGATTTCGCGGCGGCGGAGGCGGAGCTTGCGAGCGGCCGCGCCCAGGTGCTCCTCGACAATGGCTGGGACCTCGGCTGGGCGAAAGCGCATCGCCTCTGGTTCACGGCGCCGTTTTACGTCAGCAATTACACGGAAGTCCGGCGCCGCGGGGACGAGCCGGAGACGCCCGTCGTCGCGGCCGTTGACGACCGCACGACGGATCGCATCCTGCGCCGCCGCTACAATGACAGCCAGATCCGCATCTATCCGACGATTTTCGATTGCATGAAAGCCGTCGAAGCCGGCGAAGCCGACATCACGTTCGTGCGGCAGGCGGCTGCGCAGTACCATATTTACCAAGGCGATTTTCCCGACCTCGTGTCGGACGGCTCCGTCGCGTTCTCGCTCGAGATGGCGGCCGGCGTCTCGATGGACGTGCCGATCGAGCTCTTGACGATCTTTGACAAGGAGATCGCCTACATCGGCCCGGAAACGATCACGAATGCAGCGGCGAAGAGCGACAAGGAAATGGAGAGCAACCGCTCGCTGCAGTCCATCATGTACGCCTACCCGCAGTACGTCATGCTCGCGGGACTCACGACGTTCCTGCTCGTCGTCATCTTCATCATGAATGCCGTCACGACGCGCCGCACGCACATGCGCGACATGGTGCGCCTCCTCGACGAAGACCAGGCGACGCACATGAAGAACCGCGCTTGGTTCCATCGCCAGGCAAAAGGCTGCATCGCCGCGCACGCGCTCGTGACGGACGAGCTCTCCATCGTGCTCATCGGCGTGCAGCGCGTCGACATCTTCACGAGCACGTATGGCCGTGAATCGCTCATGGACTTCGTGCGCCAGCTCGCGAGCGCGCTCGACCGGGCGGTCTGGACGGAATGCGTCGCGACGCACGGCAGCGTCGGCGAAGTCATCGCGCTCGCGCATATGAAAGACCTCGGCGAACTCAAGAGCGCGATCAAGGACGTGCTCAAGCAGCACGAATTCGCAAACGTCGGCGGCATCGTCGTGCGCGTGCCCGTCCAGGCCGGCATCGCGCCGATCGGCAAGCCGGCCACCTCGGCGGACGAGGCCATGCAGCGCGCGGACTTCGCGATGCATGAGGCACAGGACATCCTCGTCTACGATGCGAAGATGCTCGACCGCGCGCATCTCGTGAGCCGCATGGAAAGCCTCCAGGAGCAGGCGCTCGCGCGCGAGGAATTCGAAGTCTGGTACCAGCCGAAATACCACATCGAGACGAAGAAGTGCATCGGCGCCGAAGCGCTCGTGCGCTGGCAGAGCGAAGAGCTCGGCTTTTTGCCGCCGGGCAAATTCATTCCGCTCTTCGAGAGCAACGGCTTCATCTCGAAGCTCGATTTCTACAACCTCGAGCACGTCATGCGGTTCCAGCACGACTGCGTGGAAAAGGGACTGCCCGTCGTGCCGATTTCGGTGAACCAGAGCCGCGTGCACATGCAGGAGCAAGGCTACCTGCGGAAGATGCGTGACCTTGTCGTGCAGTATTCGACGGACGGCATCGCGCTCGAGCTCACGGAGACGGCGTTCGACTTCGCGAGCAGCGGGCAGCGCGAGCACTCGCTCGCCGTCGTCGCCGCGCTGCACGGCCTTGGCTTCCGCATCGACATGGATGATTTCGGCAGCGGCTACAGCGACTTGTCGCTCCTCAATTATCTGCCGTTCGACGTCATGAAGATCGACCGCTCGCTGCTCCTTGCGTCCGAGGGCTCGCCCCGCATGCGCGCCGTCCTCCAGAAAATGGTCGAGCTCGGCCACACGCTCGGCATGACGGTCATCTGCGAGGGCATCGAGACGACATCGCAAGAGCGCCTCCTCCTCGGCTGCGGCTGTCACTACGGCCAAGGCTTCATGTACGGCAAGCCCATGCGCCGCGCCGCGTTCGAAGCGTTTTTGCGCGAGCACGCGTGAAATATGTGTTTTGCTTGCGGGCGAAGAAGATTGCTTGTAAAATAGAGAAAGAGGATGATGCGAATGGGGAAAACCATAGTCCATCGGAAGGATTTTCTCGATGCACTCCATCGGATGAGGCTTCTTGACGACACGTTCTTCCATAGCTGTTTTGAAGGGCGGCCGGATTGCATGGAACTTTTGCTTCGTATCATTTTGAATAAACCGTCTCTTGTTGTTATGAAGATGCACACGCAACAGGAAATTCCAAATCTCTATGGGCGGGAAGTGCGCTTTGATGTTTTCGCATGTGATACGGATGGATCGGAATACAACATTGAGGTGCAACGAAGTGACGAGGGCGCAGCTCCGCAGCGTGCGCGATTTCACGCGAGTATGCTTGATACGATGCGAATTGAAAAAGGCGTAAAGTGGAAAGATTTCCCACCGACGAAAGTTATTTTTCTTACGGAAAACGATGTGTTTAGCGCGGGTGCGCCGATGTATCATATCGAGCGAACTGTCCGCGAACTTGGTGGCAGACGATTTGATGATGCGTCGGAGATTATTTATGTCAACGCTTCTTATCAGAGTGATACGGAATTTGGCTGGCTTATGCATGATTTTCGTTGCATGAACCCTGAAGAGATGCATTATAAGGTACTTGCAGAACGAGCACGATTTTTCAAGACACATGAGTCGGGGGTGAATACGATGTGCAAGATTATGGAAGAAATCAAGGAAAAGGGTGCGGTGGAAGCGACGAGGAATATCATCTGCAATTTTTTGGCGAGCAAGAAACTGTCCTATGAGGAGATTGCAGCGGGAACGAATACGACGGTGGAGGAAGTTGCGCGCATCGCGAAGGAGAACGGTCTTGCGTATTGAGTTGATCCTTATTCCGGACCGCCGCACAAAATCCGTGCGGCGGTCGTTTCTTTGATTGACACGCGAAAAGCCTTGTTGTAGAATGAAGCTGTTTCAGAATCTCTCGGGGCTCTCGCCTTGGAGGGACGCATTTGTTCGGAAAAATCTCAAAGGGGTGCGACCTTTTTATGCCTGACTACGTTTTGGCGTTCATCATTGCCGCCGCCGTGGCGCTGCTTGTGACACCAGGCGTTATTTTTTTCGCGAAGAAGACGGGCGCGATGGATGCGCCGGATGCGCGCAAGGTGCACAAGCGGCCGATCCCGCGCATCGGCGGCCTCGGCATCTACATCGCCTTCATGGCCGCGATGCTGACGATCGTCAATGAAGTCCCCGTCGAGCCGGACGTCGCGTTCGAGCTCGAGGGGCTCGTGGTCGGCGGCTCGCTCATCGTGCTGCTCGGGCTCATCGACGATTACAAAAACCTGCCGGCGAAGGTGAAGCTGCTCGGCCAGATCGTCGCGGCGTGCGTGCTCGTCATCGGCTTTGACGTGCGCATCGACTTCATCACGGATCCGTTTGGCGATTACCTCTTCCTGGAATGGTTCGCGATCCCTGCGACGGTGTTCTGGATTGTCGGCATCACGAATACGGTGAACCTCATCGACGGTCTCGACGGCCTCGCGGCCGGCGTCGCGTGCATCGCCTCGACGACGATCTTCCTCGTCGCTTTGCAGCAGAGCATCATGTTCGTCGCCGTCTTTTGCGCGGCCATCGCGGGCGCGGCGCTCGGCTTCCTTTACTACAACTTCAATCCTGCGCGTATCTTCATGGGCGATTCGGGCAGCATGTTCTTCGGCTTCATGCTGTCGGGCATCAGCGTCATCGGCGCTGTGAAGTCGGCGGCGACGATCGCACTCATCGTGCCGATCCTCGCGCTCGGCCTCCCAATCCTCGATACGACGTTTGCGATCATCCGCCGCTATCGCGGCGGCGTGCCGATCTTCAAGCCGGACAAGGGGCATCTCCATCACCGCCTCCTCGATCTCGGCTTCACGCAGCGGCAGGCCGTGCTGCTCATGTATGTCATCAGCGCGCTCCTCGGCCTTTCGGCCGTCGCGCTCACGGAGGTCAGCAGCCAGTTCGCGATCCTCATCGTCTGCGTGGTCGTGTTCGTCGTGCTGTTCGGTGCGAAAAAAATCGGCATTTTCCATCTAAAAGAACAGGCACATGAAAATTGAATTCTGAAGGGGGCGCGGTATCTATGCCTCCCCCTTTGGGGGAGGTGCCCCGAAGGGGCGGAGAGGGTAGCGCATGAACGAGTTCTGTATCCCTGTCGAAAGGAATACAGAACTCAAACAGAGCTACCCTCTCAGTCGCCTTGGCGGGCGCCAGCTCCCCCAGAGGGGGAGCCTCGGATACAGTGCCTCTTTTTATCTTTCTATGAAAAAGGGAGATTTCATATGGCAAAGAACATCAAAGTCATGACGGTCTTCGGCACGCGGCCGGAGGCCATCAAGATGGCGCCGATCGTCTTGGAGCTCCAGAAGCATCCGGACACGATCACGCCCGTCGTGGCCGTGACGGCGCAGCACCGCGAGATGCTCGACCAAGTCCTCGGGCTGTTCCACATCACGCCGGACTACGACCTGAACCTCATGGCGGCAGGACAGACGCTGTTCGACATCACGACGAAGGCGATGAATGGCCTCGACAAAGTACTGACAAAAGAACAGCCGGATATCGTGCTCGTCCATGGCGACACGACGACGACGTTCGCAGGCGCCTTGGCGGCGTACTACCATCAGACGACGGTCGGCCACGTCGAGGCGGGCCTCCGCACGCACAACAAGTATTCGCCGTTCCCGGAGGAAATGAACCGCAAGCTCACGGGCTGCATCGCGGACCTGAACTTCGCGCCGACGGCGACGAGCGAGGCAAATCTCTTGTCCGAGAATGTGCCGAAGAAATCCATCTTCGTCACGGGCAATACGGTCATCGACGCGTTGCATCATACGGTGCAGGACGATTTTGCGTTCGATGACGAGCTCCTGCAGGGCATCGACTTCGAGCACAAGCGCGTCATTCTCGTGACGACGCACCGCCGCGAGAACCTCGGCGAGCCGATGCGCCACGTCTACAAGGCGCTGCGGCAGCTCACGGAAGAATTCGACGATGTCGAGATCGTCTTCCCTGTACACAAGAATCCGAAAGTCCGCGAGGTCGTGAATGCGGAGCTCGGCGGTTTGGAAAAAGTTCACTTGATCGAGCCGCTCGACTACGAGCCGTTTGCGAACCTCATGCATCGCGCGCACCTCATCCTCACGGATTCGGGCGGCGTGCAAGAGGAAGCGCCGGCGCTCGGCAAGCCCGTGCTCGTGCTGCGCGACACGACGGAGCGCCCGGAGGCCGTCGAGGCTGGCACGGTGAAGCTCATCGGCACGGATCGTGACCGCGTGTATGAAGAAGCAAAACGCTTGCTCACAGACGAAGCGGAATACCAGCGCATGGCCGAGTCGTGCAACCCGTACGGCGACGGCGAAGCCTCGCGCCGCATCATCCAGGCGATCCTCTACCATTACGGCCTCGTAGGCGAGCGCCCGGACCGCTTTGAAGCGAAATGAGCGAAGAAAAAAAGGAAGCGCCGAAGAAATTTCGCCAGAGCCCTTGGGGCACGGGCGCGATGGATTGGAAAGACGAGACGAAAGGCGACGGGCTGAAGCAGGCGTTCAAAGCGTTCTCCATGCTCGGCGGCGTCGGCATCTACATGCTCGTGTTCGTCGGCATCTTCGTGTTCCTCGGCTATGAGTTCGATGTCACGTTCGACACCGGCCACACCGGTCGCCTTGTCGGCATCATCTTGGGATTTCCTTCCGCCATGTATTCGCTGTACCGGCAGTTGAAGAAGGGAGGAATCGTCTGAAAGACTCTGCAAACTACGCCTCCCCCCTTGGGGGAGGTGGCCCCGAAGGGGTCGGAGAGGGTAACGGCCTGCGTCGATTCTCTATACTTTCGATAGAATCGCGAATCTCGTAACTACGCTACCCTCTCCGCCTCGCATTCGCTCGGCACCTCCCCCAGAGGGGGAGGCGCGGGGATAGATAACCCCCGTTTATCACATCATTAAGAAAAAATAGCGAAAAAGAAAAAGGAATTTCTCACTCGCTATCGAATAAAATAAATTTGAAGATGTATCATAATGCACGTTATGGTTTGTCTTCGAGGTTTATCATTTTATGAAAGACATTTTGACCGCTTTCTGCAAGCGGCTCGCGGTGAGTCTTGGCGTGCTCATGATCGCGGCGGCTGCCTTTTTCCTGGCAAGAGGGGAAGGGCGCCTCGCGTTTGCGTTCGTGCTCGGGCTCTTCGCGGCTCTGGTATTTGTCTCGAACATGGCGCATCGATTGTGGACGCTCTCCAGGGATTCACGCGCCGCACGCGGACAAATGCTCGTGGGCATGATCGTTCGTCTCGCGGTACTCGCACTCATCTTGGCGGTTGCTGTTCTGTCATCTTCGGATGTCTTCTTTGCAGCAGCGGCCGGGTTTGTGCTGACGTATGTTGTAACGTTCGCTCTGCTCATCTTGCAGGAAGCAAAGAAATGATCGCCCGAATGAGAAGTCTGGAATCCCCCAGGGTTCGAAAGTTTGGGAGGGAGGTTGAGGTATATGCATGAAATCGGTGTTCGCGAAACCGTCGAGCTTGCCGGCTTTACCTTCAACTGGGAGACGCTGGAGATGACCTGGATCACGATGGCGATCGTCCTCCTCATCGCGTTCCTCGCGACGCGCAGTCTTGCGATTGTGCCGCGCGGGTGGCAGATGGTGGTGGAGATCATCGTCGACTGGCTCCATGGTCAGATGGATGCGATGATGGGCAAGAGCGGGAGATTCCTCGCGCCGTTCATCGTCGCCCTCTTCATGTTCCTGCTGGTGGGCAACTGGCTCGGACTCGTCCCCACGATGGCATCGCCGACGAACGACCTGAACACCACACTCGCGCTTGCGGTCACCGTCATTGTGATGGTGCACGGCATCGGCATCTACAAGAAAGGGCTCCATTACATCGCCCATTTCTTCCAGCCGGTGTTCATCTTCGTCGTCATCAACATCGTCGAAGAAATCGCAAAGCCGATCACGCTGGCTTGCCGTCTTTTCGGCAACATCATGGCGGGCGAGATCCTCATCGTCGTCCTCTTGATGCTCATGCCAATCTGGATGCCGATCCCGGCCGTGTGCTGGCTCGCGTTCAGTATCTTCATCGGCGGCGTCCAGGCCGTCATCTTCACGATGCTTTCGATGGCGTATCTTGCCAACGCCGTCAAAGAAGACGCTGGCGAATAAGATGAAGTTGTTGCAGCTGCGTTCTCAAGCCTCCCCCTCTGGGGGAGGTGGCCCCGTAGGGGTCGGAGAGGGTAGCGGCCTATGTCGATTCTCTATCCTTTCGATAGAATCGAGAATTATGTAACTGCGTGACCCTCCGCAGCAAGCTGCATAAGCGACCGCATTGGCGCTAAAGCGCCGTGCGTCTGCTTATCCGCCTCGCATTCGCTCGGCACCTCCCCCAAAGGGGGAGGCATGGAAATCGTTGGTTGCAACTATCATGTTATTCCCAGTATTTATTTCTATTAAGAAAAAAGGTTTTTGGAATCTTAAGGAGGATTTTTTCAATGGAAAACGCAATCATGGTCGCTGCTGCCCTCATCGGTACGGGTCTTACGGCTGGTCTCGCCGCTATCGGCGCCGCGCTCGGTGACGCGCTCGTCACGAGCCGCTTCATCGAGGGCATCACGCGCCAGCCGGAGGCGAAGAACACGCTCTTCACGAACACGCTGATCTCCGTCGGCCTCATCGAGGCAATGTGCATCATCGCCATCGTCATCGCGTTCATCATGCTCTTCGCGAACCCGCTCATCAAATAATTTTTATGAAATTGTTTGATGCCAGAAGGGGGTATCGGAATTGATCGATCTGAACATGACGTTTTTCGCGCAGATCCTGAACTTCCTCATCCTCGTCGCCCTCTTGCGCGCGCTGTGCTATAAGCCGGTCGCCCGCATGATCAAAGCGCGTGAGGACAAGATCGCGGAAAGTCTCGCGAAGGCCGATGCGGACGTCGCCGAGGCGGAAAAGCTGAAGGCGGAGTATCAGGCGAAGCTCGCGGAAGCGCGCGAGCAGGCGCAGGCCATCACGGACAAGGCGGAGAAGATCGCCGCCCAGAACCGCGAGGACAAGCTGCAGGAGACGAAGCGCGAAGTCGAGAAGATGCGCGAGGCCGCGCGTCTCGAGATCCAGCACGACCAGGAGCGCGCGCAGGAAGAACTGCGGGCGCAGGTCGTCACGATGTCGCTCCTCGCCGCCGAAAAGCTCGTCGGCAAGAAGATGGATGCGGCGACGGACGAAGCGGAAGTGCGCGATTTCATCGACAAGCTCGACAAAGACAAGATTGGTGATCTGCCATGCTGAACCTGCAGCTTGCACGCAAATATTCCAGAGCAATTTTCGAGCTCGCGCAGGACGAGGGAAAGCTCGTCCCGTACGGCGAGGAGCTCGCGTCTGTCCTCCAGGACCTCAACGGCGTGCCGGGCGTCTGGGGCTATTTCTCGAACCCGGAGCTCTCGCGCGAGGACAAGAAAGCGCTCGTCAAGAAGATGTACGACGGCGAGCTTTCGACGGACGTCTATCATTTCCTGCTGCTGCTCGTCGACAAGCGCCGCATGACGCTCTTGCCGGCGATCGTCGAGCAGTACGAGGCGCTGTCGAATGAAGCGCGCCACATCATCGTGGCCGACGTGACGACGGCGCGTCCGCTCTCCAAGACGCAGCAGGACAAGCTCGAGGACAAGCTCGAAGTCGTGACAGGGAAGACCGTGAAGGTCCGCCTGCATGAAGATCCGAAGATCATCGGCGGTGTCATCGTCCGCATCGGGGACAAGCGCATCGACGGAAGCGTCACCGGCAAACTCTCCGCGTTGGCGGGCGAGCTGATGGCAACGAAATAAGGGGTGACTGCAAGGTTATGAAAATGAATCCGGAAGAAATCACCGCCATCATCAAGGACCAGATCAAGAACTATGATGTGGATCTGAACGTCGATGATGTCGGTACCGTCATCGAGATCGGCGACGGCATCGCGCATATCCATGGCCTCGAAAAAGCCATGGCCGGCGAGCTGCTCGATTTCGGTCATGATATTTATGGTCTCGTCCTGAACCTTGAACAGGACAATGTCGGCGCCGTTATCCTCGGCGGCGATACGAAAATCCAGGAAGGCGACGAAGTCAAGCGCACGGGCCGCATCATGCAGGTCCCGGTTGGCGAGGCCATGATCGGCCGTGTCGTCGATGCGCTCGGCCGCCCCATCGACGGCAAAGGCGCCATCAAGGCTGAGGGCACGCGTCCCGTCGAGTTCCGCGCGCCGGGCATCGCTGACCGCCAGCCGGTCAAGCAGCCGCTGCAGACGGGCCTCAAGGCCATCGACGCCCTCGTGCCGATCGGCCGCGGCCAGCGCGAGCTCATCATCGGCGACCGCGGCATCGGCAAGACGGCCATCGCCGTCGACACGATCCTGAACCAGAAGGGCCAGGACTGCATCTGCGTCTACGTCGCCATCGGCCAGAAGGCCTCGACGGTCGCGCGCGTCGTCAAGACGCTCGAAGAGCGCGGCGCTATGGAGTATTCCATCGTCGTGGCCGCGACGGCTGCCGAGAGCGCGCCGCTGCAGTACCTCGCACCGTACGCCGGCGTCGCCATGGCCGAGCATTTCATGTATCAGGGCAAAGCCTGCCTCTGCATCTATGACGATTTGACGAAGCACGCGGCCGCGTATCGCGCCATGTCGCTGCTCCTCCGTCGCCCGCCCGGACGCGAAGCGTATCCTGGCGATGTCTTCTATTTGCATTCCCGTCTCCTCGAGCGCGCAGCGAAGCTCAGCGATGCGCTCGGCGGCGGCTCCATCACGGCGCTGCCGATCATCGAGACGCAGGCTGGTGACCTCTCGGCTTATATCCCGACGAACGTCATCTCCATCACGGACGGCCAGATCATGCTCGAGACGGGCCTCTTCAACTCCGGCGTCCGCCCGGCCATCAACGTCGGCCTCTCGGTCTCCCGTGTCGGCGGCTCGGCTCAGATCAAAGCCATGAAGCAGGTCGCCGGCACGCTCCGCCTCGATCTCGCACAGTACCGCGAGCTCGCGGCGTTCTCGCAGTTCGCCTCCGACCTCGACAAGGCGACGAAAGCGCAGCTCGACCGCGGCGAACGCATGATGGAGACGCTGAAGCAGGCGCAGTACAGCCCGCTCCTCGTCCAGGAGCAGGTCGTCTCGCTCTACGCGGCGACGAAAGGCTACCTCACGGACATCCCGACGGAAAAAGTCGTCGAGTTCCACGACAGCCTCCTGAAATTCATGCGCACGGCGCATCCGGAAGTCCTCGATGAGATCATCGAGAAGAAGAAGCTCGACGACGCGCTCGAAAAGAAGATCTCGGCGGCCATCAAGGAGTTCAAGGAAACCGTGACCTACAAGATGGCATGAGCGAGGTGATTCTTTTTGGCTAGTTTACAGGACATCCGCCATCGCATCAAGAGCGTGACGAGCACGAAGCAGATCACGAGCGCCATGAACATGGTCGCGACGAGCCGCCTGCGCCACGCCAAAGAAGCGGCGAACGCCAACGCGCCTTACGCGAAAAAAGTCATCGAAGTCGTGCAGGAAGTCGCGGCGAATGCCGGTCAGGATTTCTCGCATCCGCTCCTCGAGACGCACCCGGAGGGCAAGCGCCTCGTCTTCGTCGTCACGGCGGACAAAGGCCTTGCCGGCGCGTATTCCTCGAATGCCTGCAAAGCGGCGCAAGCGCTCGCGGAGGACAAAGAGGACACGGATTTCTTCATCGTCGGCCGCAAGGGCAACGTCTATTTCAAGAACCGCGGCTATCATATCGTGAAGAACCACACAGGCATCAGCGAGAAGCCGCAGTTCGAGCATGCGCGCACGATCGCGCTCGAGCTCATCGACCTGTTCCAGTCCGGCGCGTACCGCGAAGTCCAGATGGTCTACACGAAATTCATCTCAGCCATCAGCTGTGAGCCGCAGGTGCAGCGCGTCCTTCCGCTCGCCGTCGAAGCGGGCGAAAGCACGGGAACGCACGCCGAATACATCTATGAGCCGGATGCGGCTACGGTGCTCGGCTTCTTGCTGCCGCAGTATCTCTACACGACGATCTACGCCGCGCAGCTCCAGTCGGCGGCGAGCGAGCTGAGCTCGCGCATGAACGCCATGAGCAACGCGACGGACAACGCCACGGAGCTCATCGGCGCACTGAACCTGCACTACAACAAGGTACGCCAGGCCGGCATCACGACGGAGCTCAACGAGATCGTCGCGGGCGCCGAAGGCCTGAAGTAATGCCAGGATACCTGTCCGTAGCTTTTGTAGCTGTTCAGGTAGTTAGGAGGTTTCCCATTGGCAAAAGGTAAAGTCGTACAGGTCATCGGACCTGTCGTAGATATTGAATTCCCGGCAGGCGAACTGCCGGCGATCCTGAACGCCGTCACGATCAAGGGCACGGTCGGCGACGACATCAAGATCGACCTCGTCGTCGAAGTCATGCAGCACCTCGGCGACAGCGTCACGCGCTGCATCGCCATGTCCTCGACGGACGGCCTCACGCGTGGCATGGTGGCAGAGGACACGGGCTCGCCGATCAAAGTGCCGGTCGGCAACGGCTGCCTCGGCCGCGTCTTCAACGTGCTCGGCCAGACGGTCGATCATGACGATACGCCGGTGAAATCCGACGACATGTGGCCGATCCACCGTCCCGCGCCGAAGTTCGAAGACCAGGAGACGAGTACGTCCATCCTCGAGACGGGCATCAAGGTCGTCGACCTCATCGCCCCGTATTCGCGCGGCGGCAAGACGGGCCTCTTCGGCGGCGCAGGCGTCGGCAAGACGGTCCTCATCATGGAGCTCATCCACAACATCGCGACCGAGCACGGCGGCTACTCCGTCTTCGCCGGCGTCGGCGAGCGCACCCGTGAGGGCAACGACCTCTGGGGCGAAATGAAGGAATCCGGCGTCATCGACAAGACGGCGCTCGTCTACGGCCAGATGAACGAGCCGCCAGGAGCACGTATGCGCGTCGCCCTGACGGGACTCACGATGGCTGAGTATTTCCGTGACAAGCAGCATCAGGACGTCCTGCTGTTCGTCGACAACATCTTCCGTTTCATCCAGGCAGGCTCGGAAGTCTCGGCCCTCCTCGGCCGCATGCCGTCGGCCGTCGGCTACCAGCCGACGCTCTCCACGGACATCGGCGCGCTCCAAGAGCGCATCACGTCCACGAAGGAAGGCTCGATCACGTCCGTCCAGGCCGTCTATGTCCCGGCCGATGACCTCACCGACCCGGCGCCGGCTGGCACGTTCACGCATCTTGATGCGACGACCGTCCTTTCGCGCCAGATCGCAGAGCTCGGCATTTATCCGGCGGTCGATCCTCTGGACTCCACGAGCCGCATCCTCGACCCGCACGTCATCGGCGAAGAGCATTACAAGGTCGCGCGCGGCGTGCAGGCCGTCCTCCAGAAGTACAAGGATCTGCAGGACATCATCGCCATCCTCGGCATGGAAGAACTCTCCGACGAAGACAAGCTCACGGTCTCGCGCGCCCGCAAGATCCAGCGCTTCCTCTCGCAGCCGTTCTTCGTCGCCGAAGTCTTCACGGGCTCGCCCGGCAAGTACGTCCCGCTCAAGGAGACCATCCGC
>OMWS01000094.1 GCA_900314825.1 uncultured Veillonellaceae bacterium
TATCACGACGACGAATATTTCTTTTTGAAACTCATCGACATGAGCCGACATTGACCAATGACGCTACGCGAATCCCACAGGAAAAATGATTGAGCCAATCTTTTGACGAACGCCGTGAAATACACGCGCACGGGCTCCGTCATGCTGACCGTCACGCGCCTGTCGCAAAACAAATGGCCGCTCGGCCTCACGCTGCCGGCGGTCGCACCCGTCGTGCTCGCCATCGAAGTGCAGGACACGGGCATCGGGATAAAGCCTGAGGACCAGCAGCGGCTCTTTGGCGACTTCGTGCGGCTCGATGCGCGGCGCAACCGCAGCATCGAGGGCACGGGCCTCGGCCTCGCGCTCACGCGCCGCTTCACGGCGCGCATGGGCGGCACGATCACGCTCACGAGCGTCTACGGCAAAGGCTCGACGTTCACGGCCTACCTGCCGCTCGAAGCGCGCTCGGCGGAAAAGATCGGCGCGTTCGACATGCAACGCGACACCGCGCAGGAGGCCGCGCCGCACGCGACATTCCTCGCGCCGCACGCGCATATCCTCGTCGTCGATGACAACGAGATGAACCGCTTCGTCGCGAAGAGCCTGCTGAAGGAGACGCGCGCCCACGTCCGCCTCGCGGCGAGCGGCCGCGAATGCCTCGACCGCCTGCGCGCCGAGCCGTACGACCTCGTGCTGCTCGACGACATGATGCCGGAGCTCAGCGGCACGGAGACGCTCGCGCTCCTAAAAAAAGACCACCTGGCCGATCACACGCCCGTCGTCGCACTCACCGCGAACGCCATCGTCGGCGCGAAAGAAACCTACCTCGCCGCTGGCTTCGACGACTACCTCGCGAAGCCCATCGACCCCGACGACCTCATAAAACTCCTGTGGCGCTTGTTGCCCAAGGCATTGCAGGAAACAACAGAGGCGGCGGCGAATTTAGAAGAGGATGAAGAACGTATGCCAACGGAAGCCGTTCTGGAGCGTTCTGATGTTGCAACGGAAGAAACTGCGCCGCTCATCGACACGGCGCTCGGACTCAGCTACGCCGGCGGCATCAAGGGGCTCTACGACCCGATGCTCCAGATGTTCTCGGATCTCCAGCCGAAAAAATCCGCGAACATCAAAGCGGCCTACGACGCAAACGATTGGCCGACCTACGCCATCGACGTCCACGCTCTGAAGTCGAACGCCCTCTCCATCGGCGCGAAACATCTCTCCGAGCTCGCAAAGAGCCTCGAACTCGCAGCGAAAACCATCGGGAAGGACGGGGCGACGGAAGAGGAAAAGAGCGAGGCGGAACAAACCATCCATGCGCATCATGCGGAGCTCATGGAGTTGTATGAAGATGTCGCGGGAGAGGCGAAAAAGTTGCTTGCAGCTTCGCAAGAGTAACGGTATTTTGATGACCAGAATCAGATGGATCTGTTGCCGAACGTATCAACACCAGCAGCCTCTCCCTCCGGGAGAGGGGGACCGCGAAGCGGTGGAGAGGGTACTAGGGTGCGATTTGTAACAAATCCTGTATTCGTAACATAGCAGTACGATTTCTGAGTACGTTCTGCTATGGTGAAACGATATGGTTGTTTGGCTATCGCACCCTAGTACCCGCTCCGCCTCGCTGACGCTCGGCACCTCTCCCAGAGGGAGAGGCTTTCGGGATTCGTTACGCTCGCAACAGTTCGATAGATTCGTTTTGTTCGTACATTCTTTTAGTTTTTAACCACACAAGGAGGAATTCACTATGGGACTCATCAAAGCGGCCGTCGGTTCGATCGGCGGGGTATTCGCTGACCAGTGGAAGGAATTTTTCGTCTGCGAGAGCCTGGATGCCGACACGCTCATGGCGAAGGGCGAGAAGCAGAAAGGGCGGCGCAGCGGGAACAACGGCAGCGACAACGTCATCTCGAACGGCTCCGTCATCTCCGTCGCCGACGGGCAGTGCGCCATCATCGTCGAGTCCGGCAAGGTCGTCGAGCTCGCGGCCGAGCCTGGCGCGTTCACGTATGACAAATCGACGGAGCCCTCGATCTTCACGGGCGACCTCGCGGAGAATGTCGTCGACATCTTCGGCGAGATCGCACGCCGCTTCTCGTTCGGCGGTGACACGGGCAAGGACCAGCGCGTCTACTACATCAACACGAAGGAAATCACGGGCAACAAGTACGGCACGCCGAGCGATGTCCCGTTCAAGGTCGTCGACGAGGCCTCGGGGCTGAGCCTCCTCGTGCGCCTCCGTTGCTTCGGCCAGTACAGCTACCGCATCACGAACCCGATTCTCTTCTACACGAACGTCGCGGGCAATGCCGCCGATGTCTACACGCGCGACCAGATCGACAGCCAGCTCAAGACGGAGCTCCTGACGGCGCTCCAGCCGGCGTTCGCGAAAATCTCGGCGCAGCATATCGACTACACGGAACTGCCGGGCCGCACGCTGGAGCTCTCGGATGCGCTGAATGACGTCCTCTCGAAAAAATGGCGCGACCTGCGCGGCATCGAGATTGTCTCGTTCGGCGTCAGCAGCGTGCGCGCGAACGAGGCCGACGAGGAAAAACTGCAGAAGATCCAGATGGGCACGGCCATCGGCGGCCGTCCTGACATCGCCATGGGCATCACGGCCGACGCCGCGTCCGACGCCATGCGCATGGCCGCGCAGAACGAAGGCGGCGGGGCCGCGATGGGACTCTTCGGCATGCAGATGGCCGGCCAGATGGGCGGCGGCCTCTACCAGCAGACGGCCCAGCAGGCCGCGCAGCGCCCCGCGCCAACGTTCGGACGCCCGAGCGCGCCAGCAGCCGGCACGTGGACATGCAGCTGCGGCACGGCGAACACGGGCAAGTTCTGCCAGAACTGCGGCAAGCCGAAACCAGCACCAGCGGGCGGCGCGTGGACCTGCTCCTGCGGCACGCAGAACACCGGCCGCTTCTGCCAGAACTGCGGCAAGCCGCGCCCCACGGGCGACTGGGTCTGCTCCTGCGGCACGAAGAACAGCGGAAAATTCTGCCAGAACTGCGGCAAGCCGCGGCCGTAAAAACGTATTGTGTTAAGCACGGGAGGCTCTCAAATTGCAGCCTCTCCCTTTGGGAGAGGGGGACCGCGTCAGCGGTGGAGAGGGTCCCCTGTACGACAAATGGATTCGAACGTCGCATGTTGCGCGGGTGCGTGCACGAACATCATGCTTTGGGGCGTGCGCGCACCGGCGATGCGTTACGCCGTGCGAATTGTAATGTCGTACAAGCGACCCTCTCCTGGCGCTGCACTTCGTTCCGCGCCTGTCCTCTCCCAGAGGGAGAGGCTGCTGGGGTTCGTTACGCTTGCCCCCATACACTCCCCGAGGGGGAGGCGTGGTTTCCGATGCCTCCATGATATTTTCAACAAACTGTGAGGTGTGAGCCTATGGCTGCGACATCGGTCAGCTACAAATGTCCGAACTGCGGCGCGCCGCTTTCGTATCTCCCCGGCACGGATCACGTGACGTGCGAGTACTGCGGCACGACATTTGATACGGACGTCATCGAAGACCTGTTCCAGAAGGCGCAGGAACGCGCCGCTGCTGCCGAGCGCGAGCAGGAGGAGAAGTGGGCGACGGAAGCCGCCGGCAAGGGATGGAGCGAGGAAGAGGCCGCCGGCCTTCATGCGTTCCACTGCTCCGCCTGCGGCGCCGAGCTCGTCACGGACGCGAACACGATGGCGACGGAATGCTGCTACTGCGGCAACCCGACGATGCTTCCCGCGCGCTTCGACGGCGCGCTGAAGCCCGACGAGATCATCCCGTTCCAGAAGACGAAGAAGGACGCCGTCGCCGCGCTGAAGCAATTTTACGAAGGCAAGAGCCTGCTGCCAGCCGCGTTCAAGAAGGGCAACCGCGTCGAGCATGTGCAGGCCATGTACGTGCCGTACTGGCTGTTCGACGCGAAAATCAAGGCGCAGGCCACGTTCCTGGCGAAGCACATCCACAAGTACGACGACGGCGACGAGACCGTCCGCGAGATTTCCTTTTACGACTGCTACCGCGAAGGCAAGATGACGTTCCTCCGCGTCCCCGTCGACGGCAGCGAAAAAATGGACGACACATTCATGGAGAGCATCGAGCCCTTTGACTACGGCCAGCTCGAAGAATTCACGCCGGCCTATCTCACGGGCGCGCTCGCCGACCGCTACGACGTGGATGTCGACGCTGCCGTGCCGCGCGCCGACGAGCGCATCGCGCAGAGCGCCGCCGACCTCCTCCAAGACACCGTCGAGGACTACGACGAAGTCGAGATCAAGGGCGCGCCGAAGATTCGCAAGAAAAAAGGCGACGTCTCCTATGTCATGGCGCCCGTCTGGATCCTCACGACGCGCTACGAAAATACGCCGTACATGTTCCTCATGAACGGCCAGACGGGCAAGATGGCCGGCAGCCTGCCGTACGACCACAGAAAATCCTGGATCTACTTTGCCATCGCGACGCTCATCTCCTGGCCGATCTGCTACTACCTCATCAAATTCCTCTGCTGGCTCGGAGAGCTCGACACCAGCAAAGGCCTTTTCGCCATCTTCCTCGCCATCGCGTTCGTCGTCGCGCTCATCTGCGGCTACGGCGTGCGCCAGTATTTCATCGATCAGATGAGCAACGTCCACCCCGCGCCCGACGCGACGGAGTACCTGAAAAAAGGCAGCTTCCGCCTGCTCGACGAAGACGACACGTACCTCTACACCCGCACGGAACGCACGAAAAACGGGCGGGACTGGACGGATGACGACTGAGAGTTGCGGAAACCGATGGCGAGGACATCACGCCACAACTTCAAGCGTTCATGGACTACGTGAACAGCGGCATCATCAGCGCGAATCCGCTCGTGCAGGCACTCGATCAGCGTGTCAAAGATGTGAAACAGAGTGAGAAGGAGAGGGTTAGCTACATGAAATACGAATTGAATTTGCGCGATGCGCGGAAAGATGGAGAAGCGGAAGGAATGCTTAAAAATCTCATTGCAAATGTACGTTCCTTGATGAAGTCTTTGAACTGTGACGCACGCCGTGCAATGGATCTCTTGAATACGCCTGCCGACCTCCGTCCGAAGGTGCTGGCGTTGCTGTGAAAGGGAAAAACGTAACAAAATCGGGGCTGTTGCAATTTTGCAACAGCCCCTTTTGTGTGCCTCTTTTTCAGTAGAATCCGAGCGCCCCGGCGCCGAAGACGGCGGCCATGACGCCCGCCACGACGGCGGTGCCGAAGTAGTCGCCGCTCTCGTCCTCGCGGCTCGGGAATTGGCCGACGTAGCACGTCGCGGGATCGTCGGGGACGTAGTGGACTTCTTCTTCATCCCACGGCTCGAGACCCGAATCGACCTCTGCCTGGTAGGTCGTTCCATCCACTTCGTACTCGAACGTTGCCCGGTAGTATCTGGTGAGATGGAACCAGTATTTGATGTAACTCTCCTGCGC
This sequence comes from uncultured Veillonellaceae bacterium, assembly GCA_900314825.1. Taxonomy (GTDB): domain Bacteria; phylum Bacillota; class Negativicutes; order Selenomonadales; family Selenomonadaceae; genus Selenomonas_C. The sequence continues at coordinate 5,416 of OMWS01000094.1, forward strand.
GATTTTTCTGCCCTTCGTCTCGCCCGTATACGCCTCTTTCTGCATCTCGGCGACCGCGTCCGAACGATTCCATTCCTGCACGCCGTTGTACGCAGCATAGACAAAGACGATGGCCGAGACCACCGCCAGGAACAAATAGATCAACGTCTTCATTTTTGTTGCCTCCCTCCCAAATCGAGTCCCCCTCATCTAAAGGACGGCGCCTCAGTAGAATCCGAGCGCCCCGCCGAGGAAGGCGAATGTCATGATGCCTGCCACGACGGCGGTGCCGAGGTAGTCGCCGCTTTCGTCGTCCTTCTTGGGAAACTGGTCGACGTAGCACGTTGCGGGATCGCCCGGGACGTAGTGGACGTCTTCTTCGTCCCGCGGCTCCATGCCGGAGTCCATCTCCGCCTGATAGGTCGTGCCGTCTACTTCGTATTCGAACGTTGCCCGGTAGCGCGTGTGGGGGTGGGCCGAGCCTGCAGAGTACGAGTCCTGCGCGATTTTTCTGCCCGTCGTCTCGCCCGTATACGCTGCTTTCTGCTCTTCTGCGGCCATGTCCGCCCGGTCCCATTCCACCACGGTGTTGTACGCAGCATAGACAAAGACGATCGCCGAGACCAGCGCCAGGAACAAATTGATCAGGAGCTTCATCTTGATTGCCTCCCTCCGGATATGTCACGTTTTCCCGATGCGCTCGTCCGCCTCGCGGTAGAAGTCGCCGAACATCGCGTGCAGTGCGTTCGCGTAGCGGTCCGCATCCTCGCGGTCGTACGTCTTCGTGTAGACCGTCGCGCCCGTCTGGCGGTCTTTGAGATAGAGCGTGGCGTTGACGTGATAGTAAAAACTGTATCCGCCAGGGTGATCTTGGATGTCGGTCACGTAGTACGTGCGCGTGCCGGTGTGCGCGTTGCGACTACTGTCGTACCACGTGAACCACTCAGAGTGATCCATTCGCGTCGTCGTCGAGACGAAGGGATCGTGCCAGCGCTCGCCCTGCTCGTACGTGTGGATCGTGCCGCCGGCGACATAGCGGCCGCCGTCCGGGCGGTCGTCGAGCACCGCGTGCTTCATCGACACGTCCGCTTCGTCGCGGAATGCGTAGGCGATCGTGTCAGCAGCGTACGGATCCTCTGCGACGTCTTCGGGCAGCGCGAGCTCTTCGAGGCTCAGCGTCGGCGTGCCCGCTTTTGCTTCGCGGCGCTTCACGTCTTTCAGCCGGCTCCAGTCGCCGGCAAAATTTTTTGCGATGACTTCGAAGGCGTGATCGGGATCGGCGCCGTAATTGCGATAGGAGTCGTAGAGCGTCATGACTTTTTTGTGCGTGCGCGCGTCGTACAGCGTGAAGTCGCAGTCGATCATCTGCAGCGTGCGCCGCATCTCGGGGATGACGTGCGTCATAGGAAAGCTTCGCCAATCACGGTGGTATTCGTCTCCGTACGGCCCGTTGTCGATGTCCGCGTAGCTCTCGATCGTCACGTTCGTCCACGTCGCGGGCGAGACGTCCGTGCGTTCTTTTTGAAAGCGCAGGCGCGGCACGAGATAGCCGTCGGCATCCACGCCGCTTCCAGCTGTCTCTGTGTCGTACGGCGTCTCCGAGCGGATGAACTCCGTGTGCTTGATGCGCTTGTCGAGGCGGCGTGCGAGCTCGTCGTCCCAGTTCGGATAAGCGCCGGGGACGAGCGCGTCCGATGTCATGCTGCGGAACGGGTACAGCACGATGCGCTTGTACGCCGTCATGCGCTCCGCCTGCGGGACGCTCTCGTCCATCCAGATATTGCCGTGGGCCGATGCCACGAGCGGCGCGGCAGCGAAGGCCATGGCGAGCGCCAGGCCTTGAAAAAATGGCTCAATCATTTTTCCTGTGGGATTCGCGTAGCGTCATTGGTCAATGTCGGCTCATGTCGATGAGTTTCAAAAAGAAATATTCGTCGTCGT
>OMWS01000032.1 GCA_900314825.1 uncultured Veillonellaceae bacterium
TATCACGACGACGAATATTTCTTTTTGAAACTCATCGACATGAGCCGACATTGACCAATGACGCTACGCGAATCCCACAGGAAAAATGATTGAGCCAATTTTTTGATGTTACAGAAACGAATGCCGCACAATTATGCCAGCACGATTTTCGAGAAATCCGCGACCCGTCCGACCGTCTCGTCGATGGCTTTCAAGAGGCCGAGACGATTGTTTTTGACCGCTTCGTCCTTGTCCATGACGAGCACGCCGTCGAAGAACGCGTCGATGGGCTTCGAAAGCTCTGTCAGCGCATCGATCGCCCCCGTGTAATCTTCGCCGGAGACGAGGCTTTCGACCGCGCTCTCCGTCGACGTGTAGGCCTGATAGAGGCTCTTCTCCACGTCTTCTTTCAACAAGCCCGCATCCATCGTGTCACTCTCGGATTTTTTCGCGAGGTTTGCGACGCGGACGAACGCCTGGATGTTTGCCGCTGCTTCGTCACTTGCGACGAATGCCTGCACCGCCTTCGCACGCAGCTCAACGTTATAAAGGTCGTCGACATCGCCGAGCACGCTGTCAATGACATCGTAGCGAATCTTTTCGCCTTCAAGCACATTTTTCAGGCGCAGGCGCAAGAAGTCTGCGACGTCTTTCTGCATCTTCGCGCGCTCCTGCTCGTCCGTGATGCCATAGAGATCCATGGACTTCGCGACGACGGCAGAAATCGAGAGGTGCTGCTTCGCCTCGATGCTCATGTTCACGAGGCCGAGTGCCTGGCGACGGAGCGCAAACGGGTCTTGCGAGCCCGTCGGAATCTTGCCGAGGTGGAACGTGCCAACGATCGTGTCGATCTTGTCTGCGACGCTGACGATGCGGCCGGCATCGGACTGCGGCTGCGCATCGCCCGCAAAGCGCGGCATATAGTGCTCGTCGATGGCGATGGCGACCTTTTCACATTCGCCATCAAGACGCGCATACTCGCGGCCCATGACGCCTTGGAGCTCCGTGAATTCCTGCACCATGCCCGTGACGAGGTCAGCTTTCGACAGCAGCGCGGCCCGATGCGCGTGCTTGTGCGCTTTCTCGTCCGCGCCGATGGCGTCGGCGATGAAATCCGCGAGCGCCGCCATGCGCTCCGTCTTTTCGTACATCGTGCCGAGGCCCTGCTGGAACACGACCGTCTTGAGCTTCTCGCGATGCTCTTCGAGCGATTTTTTGCGGTCTTCGTCGAAGAAGAACTGCGCGTCGTCGAGGCGGGCGCGCAGCACGCGCTCGTTGCCGTGCTGGACGGTCTCGAGGAACTCTTTGCCGCCGTTGCGCACCGTGATGAAGAGCGGCAGCAGCTTGCCATCCGCGTCCTTCACGGGGAAATAGCGCTGATGGTCACGCATCGGCGTGATGACCGCCTCGGCCGGCAGTTTCAGATATTTTTCGTCGATCTTGCCGCAGAGCGCCGTCGGGTACTCGACGAGATACAGGACTTCTTCCAAGAGGTCTTCCGTGATTTCCGCCTGGCCGCCATGCGCCATGGCCACCTCTTCGATCTGGGCGCGGATCAGCTCCTTGCGACGGTTCTGATCGACAATGATGAAGGCCTTCTCGCAGTCGGCGACATAATCGGACGCTTTCGCGATCTCAAAATCGCCGGTCGAGAGGAAGCGATGACCGCGCGACGTGCGGCCGCTCTTGACCGTCGCGACTTCAAACGGGATCACAACGTCATCAAACAGCGCGACGATCCAGCGCAGCGGGCGGATGAATTTGAAATCGAGATTTCCCCAACGCATATTGTTTGGGAACGAGAGGCCGCAGATGAGGCCTGGCAGCATCGTTTCCAGCAGCGTTGCCGTTTGCTGGCCCGCTTTATGGACGACAGCGTAGACATAGCCGTCCTTCTGCACGAGGTCTTCGGGCGCCACGTGCTGGCCGCGCGCAAAGCCCTGCGCCGCTTTCGTCGGCTTGCCGTCCGCGTCAAACGCGATCTTGAGCGACGGGCCGCGGTTCTCCGTCGTGACATCGGCCTGCTGTTCTGCGAGGCCATGCACGAGGAGCGCCGTACGGCGCGGCGTGCCGAGCGTCTCGACGGACGCGTACTCCAGATGCGCTTCCTTGAGCGCCGCTTCCGCTTTTTCCTTCAACTGGGCGAGAATGCCCGGCATGACATGGGCAGGGACTTCTTCCGTGCCGATTTCCAGCAGTAATTCTTTCGCCATTTCCAAGTCCCCCTCTTAATTCCTTGCCTTTTTGTCCAACCGGTGCAACATCGGATAGCCGAGCTCTTCGCGCTGTTTCAGGTAGCACTCGGCGCACATGCGCGCGAGACGGCGCACGCGGTCGATGAACGCCTGGCGCTGCGACACGGAGATCGCGCCGCGCGCATCGAGCAGGTTGAACGTATGCGAGCATTTCAGCACGTAGTCATACGCCGGATGCACATAGCCCTTTTCAATGACGCGCACGGCCTCGGCCTCGTATTTGTCGAAGAGATCAAACAGCAGCTTTTCGTCGGACAGATCGAACGCATAGACAGACTGCTCGTACTCGTTCTGATGGAACACGTCGCCATACGTGTAATTCTCCGTCCACTGCACGTCATAGACGTTCTCGACGCCCTGGATGTACATCGCGAGGCGCTCGAGGCCGTACGTAATCTCCGAGGCGACGGGGCGCACGTCCTGGCCGCCGACCTGCTGGAAATACGTGAACTGCGTGATTTCCATGCCATCGAGCCAGACTTCCCAGCCAAGCCCCCAAGCGCCGAGCGTCGGCGACTCCCAGTTGTCCTCGACGAAGCGGATGTCGTGCTGCTTCGGATCGATGCCGAGGCGCTCGAGGCTCTCGAGATAAAGCTCCTGGATATTATCCGGCGACGGCTTCATGATGACCTGGAACTGATGATGCTGGTACAAGCGGTTCGGGTTGTCGCCATAGCGGCCATCGGCCGGGCGGCGCGACGGCTCGACATACGCGACGTTCCATGGCTCCGGGCCGAGCACGCGCAAAAACGTCGACGGGTTCATCGTGCCCGCGCCCTTCTCCACATCATACGGCTCGCCGAGGATGCAGCCCTGCTCATGCCAGAACTGTTGCAAAGCCAGGATGATTTCCTGAAATTTCATGGGGACATCTCCTCTTTTATTTGATCTGGTTGATCTACAAACATACGTAGTAAAGTTTAGCAAAGGCAAAAATGGCTGTCAAGCCTACGAATATGAGGCACAACATAAAACCATTCCATCACTTGTCATCGTAATGTCCCTTGCACGCTGCGATATAAATCGTATGCTCGTCAAAGCGATAAATCAAACGATCTTTCTCTGTGATCCGTCGGCTCCAATAGCCCGACATATGAAAGCGCAACGCCTCCGGTTTTCCGAGGCCTTCGTTACCGTTGCGTTCGATGTCTTTAATCAACGTGAGGATTTTCTTCGCGGTCTTGCGGTCTTCACGCAACCAAGCAGAAAAATCCTCCCACGCCACATCCGAAAAACACTTATTCATCGGCGAGCCGCTCCAGTTCGTCCGTCGATTTCGTCACGCTCTTCCCCGCTTCGAGTTCATGAATGCCCTTCATGATATGTCGATAGTTCGAACGGTTGCTCATGAGGGAAAAATTCTCCATCAAGTTGTTGTACGCTTCAAGGCTCATCATCACGACATTGCGCTCATCCTTCCGCGTCACGATCACCGTCTCGGCATCATCGACCGCCTGGTCGCAATAATCTTTCAAATGACTGCGGTACGTCGAATAATTCACTGCCAACATCGGGCATCCCTCCTTCGGTTCTTTGGTAGTATTGTACAACATACTGTACGAACTTTCAATGGCATACTCCGTTTTGGGGAATATGCCGATCATTTTCAACAGGATATGAAAACATTTACATCGGAATCAAACTTTCATCCGTCAAAAAATCCAACAGCCCCAGATGCCTGACGCCGTTATCGTCTTGCGTGATGGAATCCATGGAAATGACATATTTCGGATACGCGTCGCGAACATTGGCGTAGGCGTCGAATTCTCTTTCGCGCGTCTCCGCGCTTTCCATGAGATACGTCGCCTGGATGTAAAAGCGCTGCCCGTTTTTCGTGACGACGAAATCAATTTCGCCTTTCTGCGTCTTGCCGACGTAGACATGATATCCGCGCGCGATGAGTTCGTTGTAGACGAGCGTCTCGACGATGAAATTGTATTCGTCCTTCACACGATTTTTTTTCAGATGAAAGAAGCCGATGTCACAGACGTAAAGTTTCGCTTCGTACGCGAGCACTTTGCTGCCGCGGATGTCGTAGCGCTCGACCTGATCGACGACGCAGGCATCAACGATGGATTTCAAATATGCATTGACGACAGGTGCAGAGACCTTGAGCGCTTGGCTTGTGAGCACGCCCGCGATGCGGTTGCCGGAAAACTGCGTTGACGTGTTCGCAATGACGTACGTCAAGATTTTTTCGAGGATGACGGGCGACTTGATCTGGTTGCGCAAGACGATATCCTTGAGCACGATGGAGTCGTAGAGATTCGACAGGATGAATGCGCGTTCCTCTGCTCCATCGACCGACCAGATCAGCGGGAAGCCGCCCCATTGAATGTAATCTTGCAGCAATTGCGTCCGATCGACCTGCTTCCCTTTTTCTGCCAGCAACTGCTCCACCTCGTGAAACGTGAACGGCATCACACGAAACGACAACGTGCGGCCGCCGAGGTGCGACGAGAGTTCCCCCGACAGCAGTTTCGAGGTCGAGCCCGTCAAGAAAATGCTGACGTCATGACTCGCACGGAACGAATTGATGACGAGCTCGAAATCTGTGACGTTCTGGACTTCGTCGAAAAACAGATAATATTTCCCGCTGCCTGTCAGCCGTTCTTCTACATAATCGTTGAGCGCGTCCGGGGCCATCAGCTTGCGATAGCGGTACATTTCAAAGTTGATGACGATGATATGGTCGTCAGCGATGCCCTTCGCACGGATCTCATCGACAATCTGCTGCATGAGCGTCGATTTGCCTGAGCGACGGATGCCCGTGATCACTTTGACGAATTCTGAATCGTAAAATGGCCGGATGCGGCGGAGATAAAGTTCTCGGATCACCATGGTCTCTCACTTCCTCAACTATAATTATATCGTTACAGTTTTCGCGAATCAACAAAACTGTAAAATATTTTTTATAATCTTTCCGTTTCCGCGATTTCATAAAGATTTTTTTATGGCATAAAACAGGCGCGTCCCTTTCGCAAAGGAACGCGCCCATGATGTTATGGAAGTTTTTACTTGAAGAACAGCGCATAGTACCCGTTGACGAAGATGGCGAGCACGACGATCGGGAGGATGTAGGTGACATAGAAGCGGATCCATTTCGGGAAGGCGACGCCCTTGCCGGTGTCGGCTTCCCGGATGAAGTTGTCCCAGCCCCAGCCGTAGCGGCTCGTGCAAAACGCGAGGTAGACGAGGCTGCCGAGCGGCAGGAGGTTGTAGCTGACGAAGAAATCTTCGAAGTCCAAGACGCCCGAGCCGGGGCCGAACGGCTGGAAGTCGCTCCAGACGTTGAAGCCGAGCACGCATGGCAACGATAAGAGAATCATCGTCGGGATGCCGATCTTGATGATCTTGTGACGATCCGCGTGCGTGAGCTCGAAGAAACAGACGATGAGGTTCTCGAAGACGGCGATGATTGTCGAAAACGACGCGAATGTCATGAACAGGAAGAACAGCACGCCCCAAATCTTTCCGAACGCCATGTGCTCGAAAACATTCGGCAACGTGATGAACAGGAGATTCGGCCCTGCCGCAGGGCTCACGCCATACGCGAAGCACGCGGGGAAAATGATGAGGCCGGCCATGATCGCGACGAACGTGTCGAGCACGATGACCCAGCCCGCTTCGCCCGTCAGGCGCTTCGACTTGCCGATGTAGCTGCCGAAGACCGCGAGCGCGCCGATGCCGAGCGACAGCGTGAAAAACGCCTGCCCCATCGCAGCGAAGATGACTTCCGAGAGGCCGTGCTCCTCGATTTTCGAGAAGTCCGGCATGAGGTAATACGCGAGCCCCGCCTCGCTGCCGTCGAGCAGCACAGAGTTGATCGCGAGGATGATCATGAGGGCGAGCAGGCAGACCATCATCCATTTTGTGATGCGCTCGACGCCCGCCTGCACGCCGAGGTAGCAGACGCCGCCGCAAAGGCAGATGGTGAGAGCCATGAAGCCTGCCATCGTCAAAGGATCTGCGAGCAGCCCGCCAAACACTTTGCCGACGCCGTCCGCATCGAGCCCGACGAACGTGCCGGACGCCATGAGATAAATGTAGTAAAGCATCCAGCCCGAGATCGTCGTGTAGTACATCATGAGCAAAAGGTTGCCCGTGATCGCGCCGTATTTATAAAGATGCCATTTCGTCCCACGTGGCTCGAGCACATCGAACGACATCGCAGCGCTCCGCACACTCGCACGGCCGACGGCAAACTCCGCGACCATGATGGGGAGACCGAGAATCGCGAGGAAGACGAGATAGATGAGCACGAACGACGCGCCGCCGTACTGTCCCGTGATGTACGGGAAGCGCCAGACGTTGCCAAGGCCGATGGCGCAGCCGGCCGAGACGAGTATGAAGCCGAGCCGCGTCGAGAAATTTCCACGTTCCAAAAAACACACCTCATTTGTAGAGCGCAATTCCTTCGCGCTGCATATCACAAGGAAACACAAGTAGCATTATAACATCGAACATACGCGCGTGCAAAAAGATTTTTTGCTCCCACTGTCCATTCGATAAAAACAAGGGTAGATTTTCTTCGTGTAACCATGTATAATAGAGGACGTAATTTTTTCAATTTAACAAGAGAAAAGGTGGGGATTCTTATGAATCTGGGGCACATCTCGAAAAAAATGAAAGTCTTGACGCTCGGTGTCGCGACGATGCTCGCGGCGGGCGCGTTTGCTGGCTGCGGCGGATCGCAGCAGGCGGGCTCGTCGTCCGGCAAGACCGTGAAGGTCGGCATCGTGCAGCTCGTCGAGCACAACGCGCTCGACGCGGCGAACAAGGGCTTCGTCGACGGCATGAAAGAGCGCGGCTACGAAGAAGGCAAGAACGTCGAATACGACCGCCAGAACGCGCAGGCCGACCAGTCGAACCTGCAGAACATCGCGCAGCGTTTCGTCACGGGCAAGGTCGACCTCATCTACGCCATCGCGACGCCGGCGGCGCAGACGGTCGCGAACGCGACGAAGGACATCCCGATCGTCGGCTCGGCCATCACGGACTACGTCGGCGCGAAGCTCGCGGCCTCGAACGAGAAGCCGGGCGGCAACATCACGGGCACGAGCGACATGAACCCGATCAAAGAGCAGATCGACCTCTTGCTGAAGATCAAGCCGGACGCGAAGACGATCGGCACGATCTACTGCTCGAGCGAAGTGAACTCCGAAGTCCAGATCAAGGCCATGACGGAATACGCCGAGTCGAAAGGCCTGACGGTCAAGGTCGCGACGATCTCGACGGTCAACGACCTCCAGCAGGCCGCGCAGAGCCTTGTCGGCTCCGTCGATGCCTTCTATGAGCCGACGGACAACATCGTCGCCTCGGCCATGCCGACGCTCGTCGCCATCACGGACGGCGCGAAGATCCCCGTCATCTGCGCCGAGCCGAACATGGTTAAAGCCGGCGGCCTCGCAACGTACGGCATCGACTACTACAAGCTCGGCATGCAGTCCGGCTACATGGCGGCTGACATCCTCGACGGCAAAGCGAAGCCCGCGGACATGAGCATCCAGATCGCGAAGGAACTCAAAGTCACCGTCAACAAATCCGACGCCGCCCGCCTCGGCATCACACTTCCGGAAGACGTGCTGAAAGACGCAGACGTCATCGAATAATTTGATATGTAGAAACGCAACAGCGATGTTGCTTACGCCTCCCCCCCTTGGGGGAGGTGCCCCGAAGGGGCGGTGAGGGTAGCGGCGTATCGAGATTCTCAAACGTCACTACCCTCTATCTTTTGATGAAATTGGAGTAACTTTTATGGATCTCGTCATTTCCACCATCGCGCAAGGACTGCTCTGGGCGCTCCTCGCGATTGGCGTCTATCTCACGTTCCGCGTGCTCGACATCGCGGACCTCACGGTCGAAGGCAGCTTCCCGCTCGGCGCGGCTGTCGCGGCGACGATGCTCGTCGCGGGCTACCACCCGATCGTCGCCATCCTCGGCGCCTGCGTCGCGGGCATGCTCTCGGGCGTCGTCACGGGCTTCCTCTGCACGAAACTCAAGATTCCGGCGCTCCTCGCCGGCATCCTCACGATGATCGCGCTGTATTCCGTGAACCTGCGCATCATGGGCAAAGCGAACCTGCCGCTCCTGCAGCAGGACACGATCTTCACGATCGCCGATTCCTTCGGCTTTGACAAGGGCGTGACCGTCCTCGCCGTCGGCGCGGTCATCGTCATCTTCGTCGCCGTGTTGAACTATTGGTTCTTCGGCACGGAGCTCGGCACGGCCGTGCGCGCGACGGGCTGCAACCCGCACATGATCCGCGCGAATGGCATCGACACGGATGTCATGGTCGTGCTCGGCCTCTTGCTTTCGAACGGTCTCGTCGCCATGTCCGGCGCGCTCGTCGCGCAGAACAATGGCTTTGCCGATGTCGGCATGGGCGTCGGCACGATCGTCATCGGCCTCGCCTCCGTCATCATCGGCGAAGTGCTGTTCGGCACGCGCAGTTTCAAGAACTGCCTCATTTCCGTCATCCTCGGCTCGATCGTCTATCGCGCCGTCATCGCCATCGTCCTGCAGATGGGCATGCCGCCGAATGACCTGAAGCTCTTCACGGCCATCCTCGTCGCGCTCGCGCTGTCGCTGCCGCTGATCCAAGCCCGCTGGAACAAATTCAAGAAAGGGGTGACGCGCTGATGCTGACGATCGACCATATCTCGAAAACGTTCAATCCGAACACGATCACGGAAAAAATCGCGCTGCGCGGCGTGAGCCTCCACCTCGCGCCTGGCGACTTCGTCACCGTCATCGGCGGCAACGGTGCCGGCAAGTCGACGCTCATGAACTCCATCGCCGGCACGTACCCCGTCGACGAAGGCAAAATCGAAATCGCCGGCACGGACATCACGAAATGGCCAGAACACCAGCGCGCGAAATTCATCGGCCGCGTCTTCCAGGACCCGATGATGGGCACGGCGGCGAACATGCAGATTGAGGAAAACCTCGCCATCGCCGCCCGCCGTGGCAAGACGCCGACGCTCCGCTGGAGCTCGACGGCGAAAAACCGCGAACACTACCGCGAGCTGCTCGCCGGCCTGCACCTCGGCCTCGAAGACCGCATGGAGTCCAAGGTCGGCCTGCTCTCCGGCGGCCAGCGCCAAGCGCTGACGCTCCTCATGGCGACCATGGCCGAGCCAAAGCTCCTGCTCCTCGACGAGCACACGGCCGCCCTCGACCCGAAGACGGCAGAAAAAGTGCTTGCTTTAACGGAAAGCATCGTCTCGAAGCAACACCTCACAACGCTCATGATCACGCACAACATGCGTGACGCGCTGAAATACGGCAATCGCCTCATCATGATGTTCGAAGGCAAGATCCTCTTCGACGTCCCCGCAGAAAAAAAGAAGACGCTGCAAGTCAAAGACCTCCTCGCGATGTTCGAGAAGGCCGCCGGCAGCGAGCTCGTCAGCGACAGTCTGCTGCTGAGCTGAAAATATAGGATCCCATCAAAAAGGAGCACGCGCCTCTCACAAGGAACGTGCTCCTTTTCTTTTCTTTTTTCGGATATCTCAAAGCATTATCGTTCAACCATCTCAATGCGGCACGTATGCTCCTTCGTCTTCCGATTGTAATTGATGCCGACAAGAAGTACCTTGCCACGATACGATTGGAGCGCTTCGACATACTGTTTTTCTAAGATCTGCCGGATTGCAGTCGATGCATCTTTGTCCCATTTCAATTCAATCACCAAAGCTGGTTTTTCTGCATATGGCGCACGTGGTACGAACACGATGTCAGCAAAGCCCTTGCCCGCTGGCAATTCGCGATAAACATCATAATATTCGCGCGCAGCATAAAGCGCCAAGGAGATCGTGCACGCAAGCGCATTTTCATCGTGGTAAGCCAATTGGCTCGTTTCGAAGTGTGCTGCCTCGACGCCAGCGGCAACCGCATCCGCATCCTGTCGCCAAACCGCCTGCAAGAGATTCTGCGATGCCTTGATCGCACGCGCGATTTCCTCCCAGCCTCCGACGCTGATTGCATTGACGAATTCCATCATGATTTCCTTGTTCGGAATCCGGACGCTTTTTTCAACCTCGTCATATGCCAGATAGCCAAGATGGATAAGCAGTGTCAAAACGTCATCCGCTGTATGAAACGTCGTCATGTCGTTGCTGAACGTCCCTGTATTGATCTGCAAGGTGTCGCCGGCCAGCAAACGAATCACGTCATCACGCAGCCCATCAAGATTCAAGTCGATATACATACGAAGCGCTTGGAACGTTTCCGTCTGGTTCCAATACGTGTCGAATTTTTGACGCAACATCGCCGCCACCACAGAACGCGGACTGTAGATATCGCCAACCGATGGAAAAGCATACCCGTCATACCACTGTTTCGCTTTCGCAAAATCCATCCCATACTGCGCGCAAAGCTGTTGCACTTCGTCCGATGTAAAACCTGTATAGGACGCCATGGGTCCGGGATCCACCATGGAATACTCGTCAAACATATTGAGCGCGGAATGCGTCCCATACTTCTTGATGGGCAAAATCCCCGTCATATACGCGAGCGCCACGTACCCCTTGTCTTTCAAAAAATCCCGCAGGAAATCCAGATATCGTTCTTGTGATTCTTTGTCCGTCTTGTACTCGCGGATGATGCAATCCCATTCGTCGATGACGATGACAAAACGACGTTTCGTCTTTTGATACACTTTCTCAACATAATACTGCAACGCACGCCCGGATCGGGCAACGACTTCCGGATATTCTTCCTTCAATTCATCGCAAATGTCTTCTTTCAACATCTGCAAGAGCTCATCAACATTCTTGCTCGCACTTAAAAATTCCTGCATATTCAACCGCAAGACATCAAACCGATTGCGGAATGCATCAAAAGAAGGATTCGTCCCTATCTCCAATCCACGGAAAAGTTTTTCCCCCTCCACCGTCCGATCGTAATAAGCAGATATCATATTCGCCGCCATAGTCTTCCCAAAACGACGTGGCCGGCTGATGCAAACATAACGTTGATCCGTCCCCAAAAGGAAATTCAAGACGGCCAGTAACCCCGTCTTGTCCACATAAATCGGAGATGCCAAGGCCATCTCAAATTTATCAGTGCTCGGATTCAAGTAAATTCCCATCTCATCGCCCCTCCTCTTGAAACGCAGACGCAACCTTATTTTCTTACTTTTATCTTATCACAGCTATCTTCGAGAAAAAAGAAAAAGTCTCCGGAATCAACCACTCGCTCGTTTTTTCATTCGCTTTTTCTTGCGCCGCGAGCAAAGTCCGAATATAATGAAAGAAACGCAATACATTCCATTTATCTTTTCATGAAAAGAGGTCATTGCTATGGATGTACTGGAACTCTCGCGATGGCAGTTCGCCATCACGACCATCTATCACTTCCTGTTCGTGCCGCTGACGCTCGGCCTGTCGATCTTCCTCGCGCTCCTCGAGACGTGCTCGGTCCTCACGAAGCGGCCGGCGTGGAAAGAGCAGGCGCGGAAGCTCACGAAATTCTACGGGACGATCTTCCTCATCAATTTCGGCATGGGCGTCGTGACCGGCATCGTGCAGGAATTCCACTTCGGCATGAACTGGTCGGAGTACGCGCGCTTCATGGGCGACATCTTCGGCGCGCCGCTCGCGCTCGAGGCGCTGACCGCGTTCTTCCTCGAATCGACGTTCCTCGGCATCTGGGTGTTCGGTTGGGATCGTCTCTCGCCGAAGCTCCACTGCGCGACGATCTGGATCACGGCGATTGGCAGCAACCTCTCGGCATTCTGGATCCTCGTCGCGAACGGCTTCATGCAGCATCCCGTCGGCTACGCCATCGAAGACGGCCGCGCCGTCATGACGGATTTCTTCGCGCTCATCACGAATCCGTACGCGCATGGCCAGTACGCGCACGCGCTCATGGCCGGCATCACGACGTCGGGCATGCTGCTGCTCGCGATCACGGCCTATAAAATCCTCGCGGGCGGCGCGTATCGTCCCGCGTTCCAGAAAGCGCTGCGCGGCATCGGCGTCTATCTGCTCATCGGCCTCCTCGGCGTCATGGGCACGGGCCACATGCAGGCGCAGCAGGTCGCGCACATGAATCCGATGAAGCTCGCCTCCATGGAAGCGCTCTGGGAGACGGCCGATCCTGCCCCGCTCGCCGTCGTCGCCGACATCAATGTCAGCGAGCAACGGAATGATTTTGAAATCGGTGTGCCGTACGTGCTGTCCGTCCTCGTCTACAACGTGCCGACGGGTGAAGTGCAGGGCATCAAAGACTTGCAAGCGGCCGCCGTCGAAAAATACGGTCCCGGCAAATACACGCCCGATGACATCATCGGCCTGTTCTTCAGCTTCCGCGGCATGATCACGATGGGCGGCCTCATGATGCTGTTCGCCCTCGGTGCGATTCTCCTCGGCTGGCGCGGCAAGACGGCGGCCGATTGGGAGAAAAAGCTTCGCTGCCCATGCGTGAAATGGTTCTTGCGCTTTGCGGTGCTCGCGCTCCCCGCGCCGTTCATCGCGAACACGCTCGGCTGGTATCTCACGGAGGCCGGCCGTCAGCCATGGATCGTCGTGGGCTTGCAGCGCACGGCGGTCGCCTATTCGCCGAACCTCACGACGAGTGACGTGTTCTTCACGCTCGCCGGCTTCACCATCATTTATCTCGTGCTCGCGTGCGCAGCGGTCTACGCGGCTGTCCGCTATATCCGCCGTCATCCGATGACGCCGCCCGTCGTCGTGGACGCTGAAGAGGAAGGGAGGAAGTTCTGATGGATCTCAATGTGCTTTGGTTTATCCTCATCACCGTGCTCTTCACGGGCTTCTTCCTGCTCGAAGGCTTTGACTATGGCGTCGGCATGGTGATCCCGTTCCTCCCGCGTGAAGAAGACCGCCGCATGGCGATCCGCGCCATCGCTCCCGTCTGGGACGGCAACGAGGTCTGGATGATCACGGCGGGCGGCGCGCTGTTCGCTGCGTTCCCGCACGCCTATGCGACGATGTTCTCCGCGTTTTACATCGCGCTGTTCCTCATGCTGTTCGCGCTCATCCTGCGCGGCGCCGGTCTCGAAATGCGGGGCAAGGACGACAGCCGTCTCTGGCGTCGTGGCTTTGACTGGGCCATCGGCATTGGCAGCGCCTTGCCGGCCATCCTCTGGGGCGTCGCCGTCACGAATCTTCTCGCCGGCATCCCCATCGGCAGCGACATGGTCTATCGCGGCACGTTCACGACACTCCTCACGCCTTACACGCTGTTCGGCGGGCTCGCGTTTTTCCTCGTCTTCCTCTATCACGGCATGGCGTTCCTGCGTATGCGCGTCGATGACGAGCGCATGACGAATGACATCATGTTCGCGCAGCGTTTCGTCGGCACGCTCGCCGCGTTCGCTTTCGTCATCTGCGCCGTGCTGACGCTCAAGGAGACCGATATGCTCGCAAGCATCCCCGCCGTCCTCGCACTCGTGCTCGCGGCGGTGACGTTCCTGCTCGGCTGCGCGTTCTCCGGCACGGGCGCTGTCCGCAAATCCTTCGCCATGACGAGCGCAGCTGTCGCGCTGACGACGATCGCGTTCTTCCTCGCGCTCTTCCCGCGCATCATGGTCTCGACGATGGGCACGGGCAATGACATCACGATTTACAACGCTGCCTCGACGCCGTACACGCTTCAGATCATGACAATTGCGGCCGGCATCCTCGTGCCGATCGTGCTCTGCTATCAGGCGTGGTCGTACTACATCTTCCGCAAACGCGTGACGCGCGAAGACATCTGAAACCTATGAACATTTCCTCGTTCGTGCGCCAGACGCTCATAACAAACCGCAAAGCGCTTGCCGCCCTCGCGCTGCTGAAAGCCGCCGCTGGCGGTCTCACCGTCCTCGGCGCGTCCTGCACGGCGCACATCCTCGCGACCGTCATCGGCGGTTCGTTCTCCATGGAAAAAGCAGTCCCCTTCTTTACGGGACTGCTTTTTGTCGTGCTCGGGAAATCTCTATTAACGATTCCAGCGCGACGTGTGCAAAACCTTTGGATGCTTGAGACGGAGGAACGCATTCGCCGGCAGGTGCATACATCCCTGCTCGCCCGTTCCCCTCTGGCGCTCGTCCCCGAGACGGGCGGAGAGCTCCAAGGCCTCGCTTGCGAAAGCGTACGACGACTTGACAGCGCGTTCGACATAGTGCTGCCCGCGTTCATCAACCTCGCCGTGCTCTTGCCGCTCTACCTCCTCGTGTTCGCAGCAACCGACGCATGGACAGCACTGCTCTCGTTCATCACGCTCCCCATCGCGCCATTCCTGCTCTATCTCATCGGCCTTGTCACGAAAGAACAAAGTGCGAAAGAATATCGCGCCATGATGCGCATGGGAAAGACCTTCGCCGAGCTCTTGCGTGCGATTCCCATGATGAAATTATTTTGTCGTGAACGCGAAGGACGTGCGCGCGTCGCCACGGCAAGCGACCGCTTCCGCACCGCCGCGTTACATGTATTACGCACAGCCTTTGTCTCGTCGTTTGCGCTCGAGCTCATCACGACACTCTCCATCGCCCTCATCGCCGTCAGCCTCGGCCTGCGTCTCGTCGCCGATCAGATGGCGTTCGAACCCGCGTTCTTCGTCCTCCTGCTCGCGCCAGAATTCTACGCGCCGCTCGCCGCTGGAGGCACAGCGTTTCATGCTTGCATGGAAGCGGGCGAAGCACTGAAACGCATCTTAAGTTTCATAGACGACATGTCACAGGAACGTTCCACAACAGCGCCAGATCGTAACAATCATACGGTCGCGCTTACATTCAGCAACGTCACATGTGCTTATCCTGGCCGCACAGCGCCTGCAGTCCACAATCTGACATTCTCCGTGCCACGCGGTCAAATCACAGCACTCAAAGGCACGAGCGGCGCAGGGAAATCGACGGTCTTCGCGCTCGCGCTCGGCTTCTTGACGCCAACGGAAGGTTCTATCGAATTCGCTTCACCATGTTCACAGGAATCCCTGAACGAGCCTGCTACCCACACCTCTGATGCTGTCCACGCATCTGATTCTCACCATGCCTCTGAGAACGATAACGACGCAGTTTCCTCCATCGCCTATGTCCCGCAAGAGTCGCACATCTTCCAAGGCACGCTGCGCGAAAATCTCTCGCTTGGCCGTTCCGCTTCCGATCATACGTTAATGCGAGCACTCGAAGCTGCTGGCCTTCGTTCCTTATTCGAACGCCTGCCGGGCGGCCTCAACACACAACTTGGCGACGGCAGCCGTTTGCTCAGCAACGGCGAACGCAAACGCCTCGGCCTCGCAAGAGCGCTCGTTATCCCTACGGAACTTTATTTGTTTGATGAAGTTACGGCGGGACTCGACGAAGAGAATGAACGCACGGTGCTTCGGACAATTCAGAAGCTACGGAACGCATCGTGGCGGCCTGGTATCCTGATAGCCTCGCATCGCAAGACGACGCTTGATATTGCGGACAATGTTATAACGATTGATGGTGGAACAGGCATTCGTTCTCCTCAGCCTTCCCCTCAGGGGAAGGGGGACCGCGAAGCGGTGGAAGGGGTCCCCTGTACGCAAAAACAATTCGTACGTTTGAACTCCCGCGGGTGCGAGCACGAAAGCGACGTATTACATCTTGCGCGCACCGGCGACCTCCCCAGTCCTGCAAATTCATCAGCCGTACAAGCGCCCCTCTCCACCGCTGACGCGGTCCCCCTCTCCCTGTGGGAGAGGCTGCAAAGTGCGTGCGCTGTACGTTCGTTCTTTGGATTCCTTCAAAAAGATATCCCGAAATGGATCGTGAATCTCGCGCATCTCCTTCGCCTCCTCCCCCTCCAATCCACCCTCCTCGCCCTGCTCTCCGCCCTCCTCGCTGACGCGTCCGCTGTCCTCCTGCTCGGCGCATCCGCGTGGCTCATCGCGACAGCGGCCTACCATCCGCATCTCTATATGCTCGCCGTCGCCATCACGGGCGTACGTGCCTCTGGCATCGGGCGAGCTCTCTTCCGCTATCTCGACCGCTACCTCTCGCATCGTGCCGTCTTCACGCTGCTCACGCGCCTGCGGCTCGCCGTCTACGATCTCACCTGCGCCCGCCTGCCCGAGCGCCGGCCCGGGCCACCTTCTGGGACGTTTTCGCAGATGGTGACAACAGGCATCGATGAACTTCGCGATTTTTACCTGCGCGCGCTCTTTCCGCTTGTGCGGATCATCGTGATCGTGATCATCACGACCATGATGGTACGCCAAGAAAACGAAGCGCTTACCATCATCCCTATGCTCTGCGCCCTGCTGCTCGCAGCTTTGGCCTACCTTTCGCATGACGACAAGAACGAAGACACGGCGGAAGCTCGCTATCGCAGCACGTTGCTCGACGTATGGGACGGACGTTCAGAGATTTCGGCATTTGCAGCGCGGCCCTGGTTCATCGAACGATTGAACCATCATGCAAAAAACATCACAACAACGCGTCAGGTCACGCTCCGACGGGAAGCCATCACCGACGTCATCGCGGAAGCTGTACCGTCGCTGGCGTGGATTCTCATGTTCCTCGTGCTGACCAGCCACTTAACGACCGCACCGACGCAAGCAGACGCCGTGCATCTCGTGGTTGTCGTGATGGTTCTGCAGACGCTGATGGTATTCGTGATACCATTAACAGATATCCTGAGAAATATACGTATTGCAATCACTACTTTCGATCTATTAGCGGAAACTTCCGATATACAGAAGGCTCTCCCTCTGGGAGATAAGCAGGCTCTTGGCGCTTTAGCGCCTAGAGGTCGCTTATGCCGCTTGCCGCTGCTGTCGAGTGTCAGCGAGACTGAGAGGGTACTTCGAAGACGTAGCCTGCCAGCTACCACAACAATCTCTTCAGAAAGTGTCTCCGTCGTACCCTCTCCGCCCCTTCGGGGCACCTCTCCCACAGGGAGAGGCTTAGTGACCGATCCCTCTGTTTTGTCCGCAACGTCCGTATCCTTTTCCTATGCCACAACTTCACCGCTTCTCGCAAACCTCTCCTTCTCCCTCCGTCCTTCCGAAAAGCTCCTCCTGCTCGGCGAGAGCGGCGCGGGGAAGACGACGATATTTCACCTTTTGACGCGGCTCTGGGAACCGGATGCGGGATGTTTTAAGCTTTCGGGACGCCCTTATAACGAGTGCACCATCCACGATGTCCGGAGCGCTTTCGCTGCCGCGACGCAAGCAGGCTATGTGTTCTCCGGCTCGATCCGCGAGAATTTCGATCGCTTGCTGCCGGACAGAACAAACGAACTGCGCAGACGCGCCCTCTCGATTGCTTGCTGTGACGAATTCATCGAAACCTTGCCGCAAGGCACAGGCACGCCGCTCGGCGAAAATGGTGCGCAGCTGTCCGGTGGCCAGCGTCAACGCCTGCTCGTCGCCCTCGCCGTTGGTGCGCTGCTTGCTGACCCGCAGAAAATCCTTCTGCTCGATGAACCCACGACAGGACTCGACCAGAGAACCGCACAACAACTCCTGCAAAATCTCATGGACGCATTCCCATTACAAGCGATGGTTTTAATTCTTCACGACCGCGAACTCGCTGCACGCATTCTCGCTCGCAACGACACACGCGTCATCACACTTCCCGAAAGCTCCCCCTGAGGCTGCTGAAAAGTGCCAAATTGAAGCGTGTGGCAAACGCTGCGGCAAATCATCCGCAGTTGTAGAGGAAGTCTCAAAAAATTCGCATAAAGCAAAAGAGACCGCTGCACATCTGCAGTGATCTCTTTTGCTAGCCGCGAAGGCTCACGTTTTATGCTTTCAAACTGCCGCCATTCGTCGCGATGACGTCTTTGTACCAGTAGAACGACTTCTTGCGGTAGCGCGCGAGCGTGCCGCTGCCGTCGTTGTTGCGGTCGACGTAGATGAAGCCATAGCGCTTCTTCATCTCGGCGGTCGAGGCGCTGACGAGGTCGATGCAGCCCCACGTCGTGTAGCCCATCACGGGCACGCCGTCCTCGATGGCTTCGCCGACCTGGACGAGATGGTCGTTCAGATACTCGATGCGGTAGTCATCGTTGACCGTCTTGCCGCCCTTGCCGTCATCGACGAGCTCGTCGTTCGTGCCGAGGCCGTTTTCGACGATGAAGAGCGGCTTCTGCCAGCGGTTGTAGAAACGGTTCAGTACGAAGCGGATGCCTTTCGGGTCGATCTGCCAGCCCCAGGGCGAAGCCTTGAGATACGGAT
The DNA here is from genome assembly GCA_900314825.1 of uncultured Veillonellaceae bacterium. Taxonomy (GTDB): domain Bacteria; phylum Bacillota; class Negativicutes; order Selenomonadales; family Selenomonadaceae; genus Selenomonas_C. The sequence continues at coordinate 18,390 of OMWS01000032.1, forward strand.
TCGCGACGCCCGGGACGATGTTGCCCTCGCCCGCCTGCTTGTCCGGATCCGCCGAGATGCACGAGCTCATGTAGTAGCTGAAGGAAATGAAATCGACCGTGTTCTCTTTCAGCAGCTTCAATTCCTCAGGTGTCGTTTTGATGGTAATGCCGTGCTCGCGGAAATAGCGCTTCATGTAGCCCGGATAGACGCCACGGGCGTGCATATCGCCGAAGAAATCATTCGCGTTGTTCGCATGCATCGTCGCAATGGCATCCGCAGGATTCGGCGTCAAAGGATAGAACGGAATGGCGATGACCATGCAGCCGACTTTTGCGTCCGGCATCATCTCGTGCGCAATCTTCGTCGCAAGCGCCGAGGCGACGAGCTCGTTGTGGCACGCCTGGAAGAGATCGGACTTGTCGAGCTCGGCAAGCGGCGTCAGGATGCCGCCCGACATCAGAGGCGCATGGAGCACGCTGTTGATCTCGTTGAACGTCAGCCAATACTTGACTTTCTTGCCGTAGCGCGCGAAGATCGTGCGCACATATTTTTCGTAAAAACCGATGAGGTCGTGATTGACCCAGCCGTTGTACTTCTTCGCGAGGTGCAGCGGCGTCTCGTAATGCGAGATCGTCACGAGCGGCTCGATGCCGTACTTGTGGCACTCGTCAAAGAGGTCGTCGTAGAACTGCAAGCCCTTCTCATTCGGCTCATCATCATCGCCATTCGGGAAAATGCGGCTCCAGGCGATGCTCGTGCGGAAGACCTTGAAGCCCATTTCTGCGAAGAGTTTGATGTCCTCTTTGTAGCGGTGGTAGAAGTCGATGCCGACGAGCTTCAAGTTGTCCGGCGTCGGCTCCGCCGTCGGCGCGCCCTTGATGCCGTGCGGCATGATGTCCTGGATGTCAAGGCCTTTGCCGTCTTCATTGTACGCGCCTTCGCACTGGTTCGCAGCGACCGCACCGCCCCACAGGAAGTTTTCTGGGAATTTCATGTTGTGTGTCCTCCTCGTTTTTTATGCAACGACTGTAATGAGATTCTCTTTTTCCTGAATGCTGCCGGCTTCTGTCGGGACGACGTCGAGGTAGCTCGCCGTGTTCGTCACGAGCACGGGCGTCACGACGGGATAGCCTGCCTCTTTGATCTTTTCAGGCTCGAACTCGATGAGGAGCTGGCCTTTCTTGACCTTGTCTCCCTGATTCACATGCGCCTTGAAATATTTGCCTTCGAGCTTCACCGTGTCCATGCCGATGTGGATGAGGATCTCCGCGCCTTTGTCCGTGATGAGGCCGATGGCGTGGCCCGTCGGGAAGAGCGTCGTGACCGTCGCATCGGCCGGCGCGACGACACGGCCTTCCGACGGTTCGATGGCGATGCCTTTGCCGAGGATGCCGGCGGCGAACGCTTCGTCCGGGACGTTTTCGAGCGGGACAACCTTGCCCGCGACCGGGGCGACGAGGATTTCGCGCTGGACGGATTTCGTCTCTTCGTCCGTCGTCGTGACGGCAAGCGTCGGCTCCTCTTTTTTCTCATCATGATAAATCGGAAACGTCATGACGAAACCGGCGATGAACGAGACGGCCGAAGCAATCATACCGTTGTACATGCCGGCGAGGTTGCCCGTCGCCGGATCGATGAAGCACGGATAGCCGAAGATGCCGATGCCGCCGAAAACGTAGAGACGAACATCGAAGAACGCGATGACCGCGCCGCCGATGGCAGCGCCGATGCAGGAAATGGCGAAGTATTTTTTGCGCGGGAGCGTGACGCCGTAGATGGCCGGCTCCGTGACACCGAAGATACCGGAGATGAACGCAGGAATCGAGAGGGAACGGAGGCTCTGGTCTTTCGTGCGGAGGAGGATGGCGAGCACGACGCCGATCTGGGCGAACGAAGCGCCGAAATACGTGACGACGAGCGGGTCATAGCCATAGACCGTGATATTGTTCAGCATGACCGGCACGAGGCCCCAATGCAGGCCGAACATGACGAAGACCTGCCAGAACGCACCGATGAAGAGTCCGGAGAGCACGGGGCTCAGGTTGTAGATGGCCATGGCTGCCGCGCCGACGAGCTTGCCGGCCCACACCGCGACCGGGCCGACGACCATGAGCGTCAGCGGGATGACGACAAGCAGCGTGCAGAACGGCACGAGGAAGCCTTTGACGACCGTCGGGATGACGCGTGCAAAGAAATGCTCGACCTTCGCGCCGAAATAGACGGCGACGACGGCCGGGATGACGCTCGACGCGTAGTTCATGAGGAGCACTGGGATGCCGAGGAACTCCGTGTGAACGGGCGACTCGAACGGCGTGCCGGCGAACATCGTGTACAGCGGCTCGCCGCCCATGAGCTGCGCGAGGCTCGGATAGACGAGCGCCGCACCGACCGTCATGGCTGCGAACGGATTCATCTTGAACTTCTTGCCCGACGTATACGCGAGCATGACGGGCAGGAAGTAGAAGAAAGCATCGCCAACGACGTTCAGCATCGCGGCCGTGCCGCCCTGCGGATCCGTGATGTCGACGGCATTGAGGAGCGCGAGGAGGCCCTTGATCATGCCGGCGGCTGCGAGTACGCCGAGCACGGGCTGGAAGACGCTGGAGATCAGGTCGATGAAGCGGTCGAGAAGGCTCATATCCTTCTTCGCCGCATCGTCTTCCTCCGCGCCGCCGCCCGCGACGCCGCTCACGCCCTGCGACGCGAGGATCTCGTCATAGACATCGCCGACGGCGTTGCCGATGACGACCTGATACTGGCCGCCGCTCTGGATGACGGTCACGACGCCGTCATGTGCCTTCAGCGCATCCGTCTGCGCCTTGCCCTCGTCTTTCAGCTTGAAACGCAGGCGCGTGATGCAATGCGCCAGCGAAATGATGTTTTCCTTGCCGCCGACGAGCTTCACGATGTCCGCCGCGAGCTGTTCATACTTTCTCATGAGTGTTTCCCTCCAAAAAATATAAATGATCTGGAGGTTTGGCCAGCCACGCGAAAAGGTTTCACATGCTGTCACCATCCATGCCGCATTTGCGGCAAAAAAATAAGCGTGGATACAACCGTCCGCACGAATCCCGAAAAGGTACATGCTGAAGGTTTGGCCAACTCAATGTAACCATCCCGCTTATTTCTTAGTTTAGTGTTTTACGCCTTGTTTGTCAAGCAATTTTTTCATCAGAAGAAGAATTCTGCCTGGAAGCGATAGAGATCGTTCTTCGCGCCCGTGTCGATGTCGCGCGCCCACTGGTAGAAGGTATTGAGCTTGATGTTCTTCGCTGGGACGTAGTCGACGCCGAGGCGGAAGAAGCGCTCGTTCAGCCCGCACCAGTCCGTGACGGTCGGCCACGACAGCGCCGGCTCGTAGCGGTAGTCGGCCACGATGTCGTACGTGCCGGGGTTCTGCAGCTGTGCTTCCTTGTACTGGAGCTGCAGCCAGCGGCCCGGCTGCTTCGTCTTCGTGCCGGCTTCCGGATTCGTGGCGTCGCGCTTCGCGTTGCTCGCGATCATGCCGGCGCGCAGATCCCAATTCTTGTCGAACTTGTGGTGTGCATGCGCGTAATAGTAGAACACGCGATGCTGATCGTCGGCCTGATAGCGGCTCTGCATCGGCGAACTCCACGACGTGCCGAAGTTGATGTCGTTTTTCGCGTCGAACGGGTAGAAGAAGCGCAGGCTCGTGACTTTTTCCTTGTTGCGCGTGCCGCCCATCATGTCGTCCCAGAGATCCATCTGACCGGCCGTGAAATACGTCTTGAAGTCTTTCTTCCCCTGCGTGAGCTGGACGCCAGAGAAATCGCAATCGATGTCCATGCCCCAGCCGAACGGGTTCCACTCGTTCCACTTGCCGAACTTCACGTCGAGGCCGAGCTGCGGCAGCGTGCCCGTGATGAAAGGATCCACGATGATGCCCGTCTCGTTTTCGGTCGGATGCGCTTTTTCGAAATCGTCAAAGCCGCTCAGCGTGTTGCGGTACGTGATGTTCGTATGCGCTTTCCAATCTTTGTTGATCTTGTACGCCGTGTCGACTTCGATGTTGATCATGTTCGCGCGCGTCGAACGCGATTCGCCGTTGCCGTCTTTCTTGTCCGTCAGGTAATGATCATTGCGGACGCGGACGTAGCCGCCGATGTCGAGACGATCAGCGAGGTCTGCCGCCTTCTTGAGGCCGGCGCGCTCTTCCTTCGTGAAGCCGTCGCCGTTCTCCGCAGTTTGCAATTTGCCCTCGTCAAGCGTGTCGAGACGGTTCAGCAAAGCGAGCTTCTTGATGTCGTAATAATACGCCTCTTTGAGCTTTTCCGCCGCTGCGCGCTGCGCGTCCGTCATCGCGCTTTCGTTTGCTGCTGCCTGCTCGGCGATCATCGCCATCTCCAGGCGGCTGAGAACGCGCCCCTCGGGGATCGCCATCTCGTATTCCGGCACGACGCCGGCCGCGATGAGCTCATTCGCCGCTGCGTACGACCAGTCGCCCGCCGGCACTTCCGCAAGAAAGCCATTCGTTGCCGCTTCCGCTGGCGTCATGCCGCCCATGAGCAGCGCCGCGATGCCCATCGAGAGAACCATTTTTCTGTACGTGTTCCACTTTTTCAATTGTCTTACCTCCAAAATTTGAATGAATTGATTCGAAATCTTGAAGGTTTGGCCAACCACGCATCTGTGCGTGTTGTCACCATCCAAATGCCTTGATTTCTTTTTCCCTATCCTATCGTTTCCGGTCTCCCCGCCGTCCGACGATCCGCCTCCTTGAAAAAACATTGTTACACGCTCGCGCTTTGTTTCAGCACCTTCGCGATATGAATCGTCAGGTAGAAACGCTCGTCGTCATTCACGTGATAGCCGTATTTCTTTTCGACGAACGCCGCCACCTTCTCGACGCAGGCGTGCGCGAGTTTGTACTTCGCTGCAATCATCGCCGCCATTTCCGCATCGATTTCCTCGCCCGCATGCTGCGTGTCACTAAACATCCGCTTCGCGAAGAATTTCAGGTGCGTGACGAAGCGGTAGTAAGCGAGCGAATCTTTGTCGTACTCGATGCTCCCCGCGAGTCGCACGATGTTCGTGATCTCGGCGATGAGCTCGACGATGCGCTCGGCCATCGGCTCGCGCGCCGGCGACTGCGCGTCGATGAGATGCATGGCGATGAAGCCGGCCTCGTCTTCGGGCAATGTAACGCTGAAGCGCTTCGAGAGATACGCGATGGCCTTTTCTGCAATCCCGTATTCTTTCGGATAAAAACGCTTCGTCTCCCACAGCATCATGTTACGGAGGGGGAGGTCCTTCCGGATGCGGTGGATCGCCATGTGGATGTGATCGGTCAGCGAAATGTAGATGCTGTCATCGAACGTCACGCCGAGCTCCTGCTGCGCGCTCTCGATGATGGCGTTCGACGCATCCATATAGTCGGGGTTCAGCCCCGCGACGAGCTCTTTGAAATGATTGAGCATCTTGGGGTCGCTGAGGCGGTAGACCTTGTCAACGCTCGCATCGTCCACGCGGCTGCCGTTCTTCTTGCCGAACGCGAGCCCGCGCCCCATCGCGACGACCTCGCGGCCGTCCGCGTCATGCGTGACGATGACATTGTTGTTCAAGATTTTTTCGATGATCATGTTTGATCCCCCACATAAAAAAGACGCGCGCAAGGGAACTCCCTCACGCGCGTCTTGATCTTACACGCTGATTCCCTCGAAAAATCGTTTTCATCAATCTCTCGAAGGTTTGGCCAACTGAATGTCACCATCCAAGCGAAAAGCTGTTCATGTCTAACTGTGACTGATTATATATCGGTGTGGATTACTTGTCAAGAAAAATTAAATGCTGTCAAGCGCCGTCAAACACTCACGCTTCCGCGAGGAAGGCCATGTAGCCTTTCTTCGTCTCGTAGACGTCGATCTTGCTCGTCGCTTCCCACGGTGCGTGCATGGAGAGGACGCCGACGCCGCTGTCGATGACTTGCATGCCGTAGAGGCTCATGATGTAGGCGATCGTGCCGCCGCCGCCAAGATCCACTTTGCCGAGCTCCGCAAGCTGGTAGTGGACGTCGTGCTTGTCCATCATGGCGCGGATCTCTCCGAGGTATTCGGCGTTCGCGTCGTTCGAGCCGGACTTGCCGCGCGCGCCCGTGAATTTGTTGAAGACCATGCCTTTGCCAAGGTAGGCGACGTTCTTCTTGTCGTACGCGCTCGCATACAGCGCATCGTAGGCACTCGAGACATCGGACGAGAGCATCTTTGAGTGCGCGAGGCAGCGGCGGAGCTTCAGGTCGCTGTAGTCGCCGCACGCATTCATGAGCTCGGCGACGATGTTCTCAAAGAAATGCGACTGCATGCCCGTCGCGCCGACGCTGCCGATCTCTTCCTTGTCGACGAGCAGGCAGCACGCGGTCTTCTTGCGCGGCGCGTCCGCATCGAGCATCGCGCGCAGGCTCGTGTAGGCGCAGACGCGGTCGTCCTGGCCGTAGGCGAGGATCATGCTGCGGTCGAGGCCGAGCTCGCGCGCACGGCCTGCCGGCACGAGCACGAGCTCCGCCGACCGGAAGTCTGCTTCTTCGATGTCGTATTTGTCTTTCAAAAGTTTTAACACGCCCGCCTTGACGGATTCCTTTTCATCGTCTTTGAGCGGATAGTTGCCGACGAGGATGTCGAGGTCCTCGCCCTCGATGACTTTCGTGCCGGCTTTTTTCATCTGCTCTTGCGAGAGATGAATGAGGAGGTCCGTCACGCAGAACACGGGGTCGCCCGGCTCTTCGCCGATGTTGACGTCAATGACTTTGCCGTCCTTCTTCGCGACGACGCCATGCATCGCGAGCGGCAGCGTGACCCACTGGTATTTCTTGATGCCGCCATAGTAATGCGTGTCGAGGTACGCGAGGCCGCCGTCTTCGTAGAGCGGGTTCATCTTCACATCGAGGCGGCACGTGTCGATGTGCGCGCCGAGGATGACGAGGCCTTTCTCGAGAGGCTCCGTGCCGACGTGGAACAGCACGACGGATTTCTTCATGTTGACGGCATAGACCTTATCGCCCGGCTGGATCGTCTCACCCTTCTTGATAAAATCTTGGAGGTCGCGATATCCCGCCGCCTCAGCCTGCCGCACGGCCTCCGCCGCGCTCTCACGTTCCGTCTTGCAGTTCGAGAGGAACTCGATGTAGCCCTGGTTGAGCTCTTCGAGTTCCTTCCGCTCCTTCTTGCCATAGCCGCTCCAAATGGACGGCTTTGCGTCTTTGTCTTTCTTCGACATGATGATCCTTCCTTTCCGTGTCACACGTGTCACTCAATTTCAGAACTTTCATATAGAGCTTTTTACCTAAAAACCGTGTCCTAAAAGGGGTCTATGTAGCGTGTGACACGTGTGACACGCTCTCATATTGATCTTGTAAGACACGAACCAAAGCCTCCCCCTCTGGGGGAGGTGCCGAGCGAATGCGAGGCAGATAAGCAGACGCACGACGCTTTAGCGCCGATGCGGTCGCTTATGCAGCTTGCTGCAGAGGGTCACGCGGTTTCGCGATTCACGATTCTATCGAAAGGATAGAGAATCGGCATAGGCCGCTACCCTCTCCGACCCCTTCGGGGCCACCTCCCCCAAAGGGGGAGGCGCAGGAACATGTCCATTTCATGCATGGTAATCAAAATATTCTTCAAGGATTGCAAGGAAATCTTCCCTTGTCGTCGCTTTGTTGAACTTGTCGCGGAGCTGTGCCCCATGGACGATGCCGCGGGTGTACCACGTCGCGTGCTTGCGCATTTCTCTGGGGCCGACGTAGTCGCCTTTGTACTTCAAGAGCAAATCGAGGTGACGCACGATGACGGCGGCGCGCTCGTGCATCGTGGGCCCTGGCAAGCGCTCGCCTGTGCGCAGGTAATGCGTGAACTGACGGAAAATCCATGGATTCCCCTGTGCGGCGCGGCCGATCATGACAGCTTCGCAGCCTGTGACCTCCCGGATGCGGTCGAGGTCGTCATACGTCCGCACGTCGCCATTCGCGATGACGGGGATCTTGACGGCGCGGCGTACTTCCGCAATTTTTGTCCAATCCGCATGGCCGGCATAGAATTGCTCGCGCGTGCGGCCATGCACGGCAATGGCATCGACGCCCGCCGCCTCCGCACGTTTTGCCAGTTCCACGACATTGATGTGCTCCGCGTCCCAGCCAATGCGCATCTTGACCGTGAACGGCATCTTGACCGCTTTTCGAATCGCTGTAAGAATCGCTGTCGCGCGCGCGGCGTCGCGCATGAGCGCCGAGCCTTCGCCGTTCTTCACGACTTTCGGCGCGGGACAGCCCATGTTGAAATCGAGGATGTCTGCCGTGCCGAGCGCTTCGACGTAGGCGGCCGCCTCGGCTGCCATCTCCGGCGTCGCGGCAAAGATCTGCATCGCAAGCGGGCGTTCCTCTTTTTCCGACTGGAGCATGGCAAGCGTGTGTTCATTGCGGAAGTGAATACCTTGGCTCGACACCATCTCGGCGTAGCAGAGCGGGCAGCCCATGTCATGTGCGATGATGCGGTAGGCCGTGTCCGTCACGCCTGCCATCGGCGCGAGGAAGACGGGCGCGTCAAAGGTGAAAGGGCCGAGCTTCATACTTGCTTGCCCTCGGCCCGTTCGGCTGCCTGCTCCAGACGCGCATTGCGCTCGCGATGCTTTTCCTCGTTGCGCTCGTAGAGCACCTGCAGTCCCGAGAGCGTCAGGAAGTGGTCGATCTTGTCAATCGTGCGCGATTCCTTCGCAATCATGCGGGCAAAGCCGCCCGTCGCGATGACTTTCATGGGCTTGCCGTACTCTTCCTTGATGCGGCGCACGATGCCGTCGATCTGGCCGACGTAGCCATAGACGATGCCGGCCTGCATGCCCTGGATCGTGTTGCGGCAGATGATCTTCGGCGTCGGCACGAGCTCGATGCGCGGCAGCTGCGCGGCGCGCGAAAACAGCGCGTCCGACGACGTGCCGATGCCCGGTGCGATGACGCCGCCGAGGAAATCGCCATTCGTGTCCACGACGTCGAATGTCGTCGCCGTGCCGATGTCGATGACGATGAGCGGCCCACCATACGCCTCATAGGCGCCGACGACATTCACGATGCGGTCAGCACCGATGGCGCGCGGGTTTTCATAATTCAAGCGGATGCCCGTCTTGATGCCGGGGCCGACGATGAGCGGCTTGATGTGGAAATAGCGCTCGCACATCTTGATCATCGGCACGACGAGCGGCGGCACGACGGATGAAATGATGATGGCGTCGATGTCCGTCATGGCGATGCCCTGATACGCGAAGAGATTGTTGATGAGCATGCCGTACTCGTCGCCCGTCTTCTGCCGGTCCGTCGAAATGCGCCAATGCTTCAAGAGCTTCTTGCCCTCGTACGTGCCGAGCACGATGTTGCTGTTGCCGATATCGAATACTAAAAGCACAGGTGTTCCTCCCGATGTCGTTTGCTGTCCTCGTGGTGTCGAACGTCACGTCTTACCGCTTGCCCTTCCAGCCTTTCGGACGGATGGACACGTCGCCTGCCAGCACGCGGCGGCGGCCGGCGGCCGTGTCGACGAGCAGCGCGCCCGTGTCGTCGATGTCGAGGGCACGTCCTTCGAACGTCTCGCCCGGTGCCAGCACGCTCACGTCCTGCCCGAGCGTCACGGAAAGCGCGCGCCACGCATCGAACATCGGCGCAAAACCGTCTTTTTGCACAGCAATATAGAGCGTTTCCATTTCATGCAAAATCGCAGCCAAGAGCTGCCGACGGTCGACCGTGTGCCCCGCGAGGATTGAGAGCGACGTCGCCGTGTCCTGGATGTCGGGCGAAAATTCGTCCGCTGCGATGTTGACATTGATGCCGATGCCGATGACGATGTAATGGATGCGCTCCATCTCGGCGCTCATCTCCGTCAGGATGCCGACGAGCTTCTTGCCGCCCGCAAGGATGTCATTTGGCCATTTGATGCCGACATCGAGACCAAGGCTGCGGATGGCGCGTGCGACGGCGACAGCGGCGAGGAGCGTGCACTTCGGCGCTTCCTGCGGCAGGAATGAGGTTGGTCGCAAAATCACGGAAAACAGCACGCCTTCGCCTTTCGGGCAGAACCAGCCACGCGACAGGCGGCCGTGCCCCGTGCCCTGGAACTCCGTGACGACGACCGTGCCGTCGGGCGCGCCCGCATTTGCCGCCGCCTTCCCATCTTCATTCGTCGAGCGTGTCTCCTCGTGATAAAGGATGTTCGTGCCGAAGAGCGAGCCTTCGAGCAGCGGCGCGAGCTCCTCCGGCGTCAGCACGTCCGGCGCGCCCTTCAGCGCGTAGCCGCTGTGCGCTTGGCTCACGATGTCGTAGCCGGCGCGCCGCAGCTCCTTGATGTGCTTCCACACCGCCGTTCGCGTCACGCCGAGCTTGTCTGCGATCTCCTCGCCCGAGATATACGTATCGCCTGCCGTTTTCAGCAGGTCCAAGATTTCTTTCCGCAAAAGCGCGTCCCCCTTGCAGCATGTTTTCTCTATGACATGATACCACAAGACGGCCGCTTTTGCATAAAAAAAGAACCCGCAGAAATGGCGAACTGCAGGTTCTTTTATCTGAAGATGAGGTCTCGCACGGCCGAGACCTTGATCATCTCAGAAGCGTATGGAATTTTTGAGCAACGATTATTTGCTCATGGCTTCCTGCACGGAGACAGCGACCGCGACGGTCATGCCGACCATCGGGTTGTTGCCCGCGCCGATGAGGCCCATCATGTCGACGTGTGCCGGCACGGACGAGGAGCCTGCGAACTGCGCATCGCTGTGCATGCGGCCCATCGTGTCCGTCATGCCGTACGAAGCAGGGCCTGCGGCCATGTTGTCCGGATGGAGCGTACGGCCCGTGCCGCCGCCCGATGCGACCGAGAAGTACTTCTTGCCCTTCTCGATGCATTCCTTCTTGTACGTGCCCGCGACCGGATGCTGGAAGCGCGTCGGGTTCGTGGAGTTGCCCGTGATGGAGATGTCGACATCCTCGAGGTGCATGATGGCCACGCCTTCGGGGACGGAGTCCGCGCCATAGCACTTGACTTTGGAGCGCTCGCCATCGCTGTAAGCGATCTCTTCGACGACGTTGACCTTGTTCGCCTTGTAGTCATAGTCTGTCACGACATACGTGAAACCGTTGATGCGGCTGATGATCTGCGCAGCGTCTTTGCCGAGGCCGTTCAGGATGACGCGGAGCGGGTTCTTGCGGACCTTGTTCGCCGTCATCGCGATGCCGATGGCGCCTTCTGCTGCGGCAAAAGACTCATGGCCAGCGAGGAACGCGAAGCAGCCAGCTTTTTCATCGAGCAGCATGGCGCCGAGGTTGCCGTGGCCGAGGCCGACTTTGCGATGGTCGGCAACGGAGCCCGGCACGCAGAACGCCTGCAGGCCTTCGCCGATGGCTTTTGCCGCATCGACGGCTTTCGTGCAGCCCTTCTTGATGGCGATGGCAGCGCCGAGCGTGTACGCCCATTTTGCGTTCTCGAATGCGATCGGCTGGAGGTCTTCGACCGTCTTGTACGGATCGATGCCTTTGTCCTGGCAGATCGTGCGGGCTTCTTCGATATTCGCGATCCCATATTTCTTGCAGACTTCGTTGATCTTGTCAATGCGGCGCTCATAGCCTTCGAATAATGACATGGATTTCATTCCTTTCGATTACCAGAAACTCGAATCTGAAATGCGCTACGAAAAATCAAAGATTACTCTTCGCGCGGATCGATGGTCTTCACGGCATCAGCGAAACGGCCTTTCGTGCTCGTGTTGGCCTTGATGGCTTCGTTCGCGTCCTTGCCCTTGCGGACAGCTTCGAGGACTTTGCCGACCTGCACGACTTCGTAGCCGATGATGCGGCCTTCTTTGTCGAGGCCGAGTTTCGTGACATAACCTTCAGCGAGTTCGAGGTAACGCGGGCCTTTCTTCAGCGTGCCATACAGCGTGCCGACCTGGCTGCGGAGGCCTTTGCCGAGGTCATCGAGACCAGCGCCG
>OMWS01000096.1 GCA_900314825.1 uncultured Veillonellaceae bacterium
CACGAGATGTCGAGGAATCCCAGCATGAGGCAATCTTGTTGCTTTGAAAAACTGCGAAAAACGGAGTATGAGTGAGAAAACGGAAATATATATAAGGAGGATTTCTCGTTTTCGAAATAGTCGTTCGAGGGATTTTCTCCATTTGTCATAAAGCATTGAAAATATAGGGCTTCTTGAGAGGAACTGCAGAGATTTTTTACGAAAACGGGAAGAATTTCTCGATGATGAGGCCTATATCGCGGCTTGTATGAAGCCACGCGTGTCTCCTCTGGGCGTTTTGTTTTTCGCGGGATGAAGTATGTTGCTACAATTGGGACAGCGGGAAGTCCGTGCCCCGTTGCCAACATCGTCTGGCAGCGAGGCATGGAGCAGAGTCGCGCTATGATGCGATGAAAGGGATGTTTCCCCTCGCCTGTGGTCATGCCACGCCACCAGCACCGGTTGTAATCGCATCAAGACTATGGCAATGCAACCCCAGATTTTTCTGGGGAAAATCAATCGAGGAATGATGGAAATGCGAAAAGTTGTCTATGTGTTGGACAAGGATGGAATGCCGTTGATGCCAGAAACGTGTCCCGGCCATGTTCATTTTTTGCTGAAAAATAGGATTGCGAAACCTGTGTGCTCGCATCCCTTTACCATCCAACAAATCCATGAAACGGGAAAAGGCATGTTCCGGCCACTTCGTGGGGCCATCCGCGTGGGGCGCACGGACATTGGTGTTGCTGTCATTGATGAAGCGGGGGAAATCCTATATGCGGCGCATGTCACGAGTCGCAATCGGGAAATCCCGAGGCTCGTGGAAGAACGTGCCGAACATCGTCATGCCTCCCGTCGTGGCGAGCGCCAGCGAAGGAAACGGCGCGCGAAGAAGAACGGTACGACGACGGAATTCTCGGAGGGACACAAGCTGCCTGGATACGAAGATGACGTGCTGGAATTCAAGGATATCAGAAACACGGAAGCAAAATTCAACAACCGGAAGGAATCCGCGCTTGACCCTATCACGCGGCAATGCGTCCAGACACATTGCAGTGTCGTACGACTGGTTGAAAAAATTCTGCCTGTGACGGATTGGACCATCGTATGCGAAGATTCTCTCATCCAGCAGATGAAGAGCGGCTGCATCCCAAGCGAGAAACGCAAATTCAGAAAACATGGCCACCTCAAGGGAATAAAGACACAGATTGCTACGCAGCAAAAAGGACGTTGCGCCTTGTGCGGGAAGCCGCTTGCTTGTGCGCATCATATCCTTCCAGCAAAAGAAGGAGGGAGCGATTGCCAGGAAAATCTTGTCGGACTCTGTCAATCGTGCCATGCCAAGGTGCATACGAACCGCATCCTCCTTGTTCGCGAAGGAGACAAGAAAAAGGTGAATGGGGCAGTCGTCGTCAAGAAAGCACTGCCGTACATCTATGATCGGTTTTGTAAACTATTTGGGAAGGAGCACGTTTTCCTTTGCAGTGAAGCCGCTGTAGCGACGTTCCGAAAAATCCATGGAATCGAAGAGACGTGCGCGATGGATGCAGCTTGTGCCGCTGCCATCAGAAATCATGTGGATTGCATCATCCCTGACGGCGTGGAAATATTTGAGATTCGGCAGTTCCGCAACCACAATCGTGCTATCATCCAAGCACAGACCGAGCGGACGTACAAGCTTGATGGCGAGATCGTCGCAAAGAACCGCAGGCCGCGGTTCAGTCAGAAAGGCCCGGCGCTGAGTGACTGGTTCGCAGAAACGGAGCAGCGGGAGGGAAGGGAAGCCGCTCTGAAGAAGCTTTCGCAACTCAAGGTGAAACCGAGCCAACGGAGATACAATGACCTCAAGCGCCCGCTCCCCGGCACGCTCTTTCGCTATCAAGGAAAAATCTACGTCTTGCAGGCGCAGCGGACGAAAGGGCGGTATTTCATTCCGGTCGGGTATCCAGATATGAGTATCCCAAGCAAGGATTGTGAGATTATCGGATTTCGTTCGCTTGTCTATATCTGAAATGGAGTTGTTATCACAGGTATCTCTCTCACGTATGCGCATCATCGATGCTTGTTTCCACTATGGACGAGTTACCCGCAGGGTTGCTGCACCACAAAACGTGCAGCGGCCCTGTTTTTTTTGATCAACATCCTATCCCTTGCGCTATGCGCTTTGTCGCATGACAGATGGATCTGTCATGCGGAAACATCTGTCATAGCGTGAGCCCAGTGTTTATGCGGGTTCATGACACATGACAGATATGACAGAAGATTTCTCAAACTTTATTTTTGCATCCACAGGTGAAGCGGTAGAGGGGGTGCCTGCATACCATTGTGGATTTTATAAAATTTGGAAAAACATCTGTCATATCTGTCATAGTGTCATAAATCCAGTAATCATACGGTTCTCCACATGACAGATTGATTTTCCCATCTGTCATATCTGTCATAGAATGATATCGTTGTCGCCCACACATTGGCACAGTGACGTGGATCTCCATGCGTATTCGCGCAAGTGCGTGCTGCCTGCGTCTATCGTGAAGAAGGAGTTGCACAAAATCTGAGGGGCTTCTGACAAAGCGGAACAGAACATCCCTCCTTTTCTCTTTGCCGAATCATTCTTGCGGATACGCGGCTTCTGCTATAATTTAGACGTGGGGCTCAGATGCCTCAGAACTTCTTTCTCCAACACAACAACGCAAAATGGCGCTTGCTTCCTGATTGGCGAGCGGCATTTTGCGTCTCGTGAGATTGCCCTCTGGTTTGATGGATCGGACGATGCAGGCCAAGCGGCGTATCGTTTTGGAAAAGGCAAATATTTATATTTTAGCAGAAAAGCGTTTCGAAGCGGTTCCAGCGCGATTTTCTTGCTTTCGTGGCGTGTCTGGCGTTTCTGCTACAATATCGTCATCGAAGGACAGGTAGTCGTTGCAGATGCCGTCATGCGCTCATCCGTGGGTTTCTGCAGCATTCTGCTACAATACCTTCCAAGAAAAATCTTGTTGTTGTGATTGCGAGCTGTGCTCGTTTTGGGAAAGAAGGTTTTTGCGAAATGGAACAGATCTCGGGAAATAAAATTCCTCGGGCTTTGCGCGAGAAAAGCCAGTGGATTGCAACGAAAGAGAAGGCTCCGGCACAAAGGGAATGGAATAAAAGTGAAAATTGGAAGCCCTATGACGAAGTGACGAATTGCTCCAGCCCTGGTTTTTGCCTGACTGATGAATATGTCTGCTTTGATTTTGATCATGTCATTGGTGAAGATGGAAATATGTGCGAGGCAGCGGAAGCGTTCAAAAAACGTATGGTGGATTCGCTCGGTAACACATATGTAGAGACAAGTTGCTCGCGCCGTGGGCTCCATGCTATGTATCACATTCCCCAAAAGGATCCGCTGCTTTCCGGGAAGAAAATCAATGTGAAACTGGGAGACGGGGAGGCGCATGTGGAAGTCTGGATCGGCGGACCCATCACAAAAGATGGCAGGAAAACTGCGGACAGCAATCGCCAAATCGTGCTGACCGGCTGGCAGACGATGGATTCCATCGATGATGTTACTGATTTGCCGTCACTGGATTTTTTACGTGACTTGGAGCGGGAAGCGAAGCAGACACAGCAAAAGAAAGCGCAACCAGCATCGGGGATCATCCGTCATGAAAACAGCGTTGCACCAATCCTTTCTGCAAATGAAATTTTCCAAAAAATGCGTCGCAGCAAGTCAGGCGATCTTTTCCAAAAGCTTTTTGATGCAGGGGATACGAGCGGCTATCCGTCCGCGAGCGAGGCGCATCTGGCACTGATGAATATGTTTCCGTTCTATTGCAACGGAAATCTGGATCAGATGATAGAGATGTTCAAATCGTCGGCGCTCTATCAAAATATGCGCGAGGAAAAGAAAAATCGCAAGGACTACCTTGTGCGTACGGCGAAAAAAGCGCTGGATTCATGGGATGGCGTAACGTATTCTCCAAATTTCAACAAAAAGGAAAAAGCGAAGAAGGGAGGGAATGCGCAGCAAGCGTGTGAAAACACAGAGAAAGAAAAATTTTGGCCAGATTCCGATGCGGAAGGGAAACCCATTGGCATGACAGAGGCAAATCTGCAGAAGCTTTTGGATTTTCTTTCCATCGAGGTCTCCCAAAATGATATGAGCAAAGAGATAGAGTTCGATGGAGAAGTTTTCTCAGCAATCCCGAACGATGGCCAGCGTGTGCCCAACTGTATTACAAAACTGCGTGGGGAAGGCATGAAACGCGGATTCCGAGTGACTCGCGATGACTTGACATGCGGAATTGAGCTGATTGCGGCAAAAAACAAAAGGAACCCGGCCAGAGAATATCTTCTGATGGCAAAACAAGCCTATTTGCAAGTTGCAAAGGATGGAACTGAGCCTGTAAATTACGTGAAGAAAGTTTTTGAGCGCATTCACCTCGATAAAGCCGCTACGGAACAAGATGCGAATCTTTGCTATTCGTTCTTTCTTCATTGGCTGGTTGGCGCAGCAAGGGCACCGTTCAATACGTTGGAAAAGGGTGATATGTATCAAGGCATCATTGTCTTGGTTGGCCCCCAACATGTTGGAAAGACGAGATTCCTCAAGTATCTTGTTCCAAATCAAGAGCTTCGGTCCAGCGGCTTGAAAGTGGATCCGAATGATAAAGACAGCGTGTGGCGCGTCGTGCGCAAATGGGGTGTGGAACTGGGCGAATTCGGAACGACGATGAGCGCGAAGCGCGTTGAGGATCTGAAGAATTTCATCACGTCTGATCGTGATATCTTCCGCAAACCATATGGGAAGGCTCCGATGGAGTATGCACGTATGACGTTCTTTTACGCTTCGACGAATCAACAAAAATTCTTGTGCGATGAAACTGGTGACCGGAGGTACTGGCCGATCATCTTGTCATACATTGATCTCGAGGGCTGGACGGAAGAAGAATCGCTGCTCATGTGGGGACAGGTCATGACGCTGGCTTTTGCCCCGGAAGATGACGAATACAAAAGCAGGGAGCCGGGGCCGGTTGCTTGGTGGCCGAGTGATGAAGAACTGGACGCGCTTGTCAAATTTCAGGGAGATCACAAGATGGAAACCGAGGAAGACACAGCCTTGCGCGATCTTCTGGACTGGAATGCGCCTGCTGAACTGTGGCAGAATATGACGGTCACATCGTTGATTTCGTGTTTGTCGACGCATTGGAAAGGACGGGACCTTTCTGCGGTTCGTATGGGGAAAGCTCTTACGAGCATCAGTATGTCTGATTCCCGTGTCGGGAAAGCGCAAAGGAAAATGAATGCGCGGGGCTGGCATGTCCCGCCTTTGCGCCCGGAGCTCAAAGCGGAAGAGAATAGCATCTGGTAAGAACTTCGAATGATAGCAAGCCGGGGACAGCACCCAAAGGAATGGATGCTGTCCCCGGCTTGTTTGGATCCGTCATGAAGGGGATGGAACTTTATTTTTATGGAGTCAGATTTGGGAAATGGCATCAGAAACCTTTGTTTCTCGATATGCCACGTGGTATAATATACATAAAACGACAAATTTTGATAAAAATATAGAAACGTGGTGATCCTATGGCAACATCCTTGCATGTATTTTCCCGCTCCGATGTGATGGAGCAAAAGCGTCTTCGGAAAAATTCGGTCAGCCATGAAGTGCAGCGGCTCTTGAAGCGGAAAGAAATCGTGCGCGTCGGGCGTAACCGGTATGTGTGGAATGAAGAAGCAAAAAAGTATTCGTACGAACCGATGCACTCCGAAGCATATCAGCAGCTGGAAGAGTTCCTCCATCAGCGCTATCCGCTGGCTGACTATGTGCATTGGGAATTGTGCCAGCTCAACGAGTTCATGAATCACCAGTTTGGGAAGAACCTCCAGATGGTCGATGTCGAGCCCATGTTGGCAGAATCGGTGTTTGATGTCCTCGTGGAGCAGTTTGCAGGAAAGGTGCTTTACCGGCCAGACCGAAAAACGCTGCGGCTCTATCTCGGGACGACGGAAATCGTCGTCAAGAATCTCATCACGCTCGCGCCACACGATCGGAAGCGGCCGCACGCCATCCGCATCGAAAAACTCATCGTCGATCTCTTCGCGGACAAAGTGGTGCGGGAGCTCTATAATCTAGCAGACCTGCCGGAAGCACTGGAACAGATGTTTGACGTGTACGCCATCGACGAAACAACGATGTTCCGCTATGCGTCGCGCCGGAACGCAAAAGAACGGCTGCGGAAAATCATAGAGCAGGAAACCAATATCCATCTGCTGACGGAAAGGAATCACGATGATCGCAAAGGCTAATTTTCCATTGATCATGTTTAGGAATTGAAATAAACGTTGCAGGAAAAATTGGCATCGTAAATGAGAGGATGCGGATGAATCTCATGGAAGCAAGAGCGCCGAAGACGCTGGACAACAAGCAGAGCGGGCGCGTGATCGATGAGCTGCGCGAGGGCATCCGTGCGGGGAGCAGGATTTCTTTGATCGCCGCAGGATTTTCCATTTACGCGTATGCGGCGTTGCAGGAGAAATTAGACACGGTGGATGCGTTCCGCCTGCTGCTTTGCGGCGTCGGTGCGGACGTCGTGCAGCGTGCCGCGCAGCAGCTCGCGGGCGCGCGGGAGGAGATCGGCTTCCGGCAGCAGCTCGGTCAGGCGGCCATCGCGCGGGACTGCGCGGCGTGGCTGCGGGAGAAAGCGGACGTGCGCGCGCTCCCGGTGCCGGCGCCGCACATCCTGAACATCGAGCAGGAGGACGAGGACGCGAGCGAGAGCATCAGCGGCTCCGTCGATTTCACGGCGGCGCGGCTCGGCCTCGTGCCGTCCGCGATGCCGGATTACAACAACTGCAGCTACGGCGCGCAGACGACGCAGGGCGCGCGCCAATACTTCGCCTCGCTTTGGGACAGCCCCCAGCAGGCGCAGGACGTCAAAGCGCAGATGCTCGCCGCGCTCGACGTCCTCGCCCGCGACCAATCGCCGGAGCTCATCTACCTCGCGACGCTCTACCACGTCTTCGAGGACGAGCTCACGGGCCTCACGGACGAGACGATCGTGAAGACGCGGACGGGCTTCCGCGACACGCGCATCTGGAACAAGCTCTTTCCGTTCCAAAAGGACGGCGTGCTCGGCGCGATCGACAAGATCGAGAAATACGGCGGCTGCATCATCGCGGACAGCGTCGGCCTCGGCAAGACGTTCGAGGCGCTGGCCGTCATCAAATACTACGAACTGCGCAACGACCGCGTG